>CAZKFG010000010.1:0-42346 GCA_964551985.1 uncultured Acidaminococcales bacterium | reverse complement strand
ATGACTCCGTAGCTCAGCTGGATAGAGCGTTTGACTACGAATCAAAAGGTCGCAGGTTCGAATCCTGCCGGGGTCGCCATTGAAATAAGCGGACTTTCGAGATTTTCGAAAGTCTTTTTTTTGTTGCTGTTTTTCATTGTACCTACCTTAAGATGATTTTTTAGAGTTTGCAAAAATTGGTGCTATTTTGTATATTGTTTTTTGTTTTTAACAAATATGAATTTTACATATATTATGTTACAATAAAATTAGAAATATGTTTGATATATTTGAAAAGTGATAAGGGGGGATTTTTAGTGAACAAATATGGTATTACTTATGAGGAGATTTTGGGTTTAGTGCACGGTGCGTGTACAAGTATATCAGAAGATGTGCTTTGTATAATGAACCAGCGCCTAAGCCAAG
Organism: uncultured Acidaminococcales bacterium; assembly: GCA_964551985.1. Classification (GTDB taxonomy): domain Bacteria; phylum Bacillota; class Negativicutes; order Acidaminococcales; family JAISLQ01; genus CAZKFG01. The sequence goes on along the minus strand of CAZKFG010000010.1, from coordinate 41,941 downwards.
AGACAAATGCGGGAGCTAAGGCTATGCTTGAGACGATGGTCGAAAATGTGGCACAAGCGGGAGCACTTGACAAACCTGTTTGTCAATCGCCTGGTCTACCAACAATTTGGGTGAGGTTTGGCGATGGAGCAGATTTGGCAGATTTAACTGATTTTATTCCTAAGGCAGTTGTTGAATGTACTAAAAAAGGGTATATTCGTCCTAGTATTGTTCATCCTTTGACACGGCATAATAGTGGCGATAGTTCTGGTCAAGGAATTCCTAACTTTGAACTTCAATATCGCAAGGGTCAAGAATATTTAGAAGTGATTATGAGTGCTAAAGGCTGTGGTGCAGAGCTTGGTAACATCTCTAAGATACTTACGCCAGCTACATTAGGAGAAAAACTTGTTGGACTTAAAAAGTTGGTGTTAGAGACGGTTATTAGCGCAGGTGGAAAACCTTGTCCACCTTCTGGTATTGGTATTGGCATCGGTGGGCAGATGGATATTTCTGCTAAATTAAGCCGTGAAGCTATAAGCACAAGAGATTGGCGGGACACTAATTCTGATAGGCAATTGGCAGAACTAGAGCAAGAGCTGTTGGAAAATATTAATAAATTAGGCATAGGACCTGCCGGTATTGGTGGCGATACAAGTACTCTTGCAGTTAAAATCGGTATGGCAGCAACACATACTGCTATTTGCCCTGTGACGATTAATTTCCATTGTTGGGTAGCAAGGCGCTTTGGCGTACGTTTTTATCCTGATGGTCACCGTGAATACTTGTTTAAGGAGGGTAAATGATATGGCTGTTTATAATTTGAATTTACCAATTGACGATGCCCAAACGCAAGCTTTGCAGGTAGGGGATGTCGTTTACTTAACAGGTGAACTTTATACCGCAAGAGACATGGCACATTTAGAATTTAAAAACCTGCTTGCAGCCAACAAACCATTGCCGCACGATGTCAAAGGTAAGGCTATTTTTCATGCAGGTCCTGTTGTGCGAAAAAATGACGATGGCTGGGAGATGGTTGTAATTGGTCCGACAACTAGCATACGTATGGAGCCTTATGCTAAGATGGTTGGAGAGATGGGCGTAAAATTAATAATTGGTAAAGGCGGTATGGCACAAGATAGTCTAGATGCTTATGCTAAGTATAAACAAGTGTATTTGCAAGCGGCACCAGGTTGTGCTGTACAACTGGCAGCAGGTGTTAAAAAAATATTGGGTTGTAATTGGCTAGAAAAAGGCATGCCTGAGGCAATGTGGGCTATGGATGTGGAAAAAATGGGACCATTTGTTGTTACTATGGATAGTCATGGTAATAGCCGTTATCAAGATGTAGAAAAACAAGCACTTTCTAAGCTTGCACAAATTTATAAGTAGGTTTTATAAATTGAATAAAAACCCGTAACCATTTTAATGGTTACGGGTTTTTGTAATTTACCTAATATTTACTGTTGTTTTTTCTCGAAAATGGAATAAGGTTGCTATATGAAGTTGTTTACTAATAATTTGAAATTATCATTTAATAGTGTGTCTTTTTTATAGTTTACTTAATTTTTACCTAAAAATAGCATTATTGTGATAGTTGTATACAAGATGAGTTGATAAGATATAAACAAAAAGTTATATGTTAGGAGACAGAATATGTTAAAGCTTGAGAATATAAAAAAAAGTTATGATGGAATTGCGGTTTTAGATGAAATAAATTTAAGTATTGAAAATGGCGAGATTGTTTCTATTTTAGGTTCATCAGGCAGCGGAAAAACTACATTATTGAATATTATTTTAGGTATTGTTAAAAGTGATAGTGGAAAAATTGAGTTTGATGGTCAAGATATTACTGATGTTGTAATGGAAAATAGAGGTTTTAATATTGTATTTCAAGACTATGCTTTGTTTCCTAATTTAAATGCTTACAAAAACATTACTTATGGTTTGCGTAACAAGCCAAATATTTCAACATTAAAAGAAGTTGAAGAATTGATATCTTTGCTTGGTTTAAAAGAGCATATAAATAAAAGTATTGAACAACTATCTGGTGGTCAAAAACAGCGGGTAGCATTGGCTCGCACTCTTGTTATGAAACCTAAAATTTTGTTGTTAGATGAACCGCTAAGCGCTTTAGATGGCATTATTAAAGAGTCTATTAAAGAGCGCATAAAAACTATTGCTAAAGAGTTTAATTTGACAACAATTATTGTTACCCATGATCCTGAGGAGGCTTTGAGTATTTCTGATAAGGTTTTGATAATTAATAAGGGCAAGATTATGCAATATGCTAAACCGCAAGAGATAATACATTTTCCTAAAGAAGATTTTGTAAGAGAATTTATTTTGCAGCAATTGGAGATAAAGCGAGATAACATTTTAGCGCTTTTTAGTACTTGTAGTAATCTTACTCCAATAAATTTGTCGGCGGAGTAATAGATGAATAATAAAAATAGTTTTATTAGGTTACAAAAGACTATATTCTTTTTTATTGCATTTTTGTTTGCTATTTTTTTGTTTTTGCCAATATTTAGTATTTTTGTAAAATCAATTGATAGCAATCAAGGATTATCAATAAATTTTTATTTACAGTTGTGGGCGCAAAGCAAACTTGGGCTAGCATTTTTTAATAGCGTAGATATATCTTATTTGAGTGCTATTATAACAACACTTTTAGCTTTTTTTCTTGCTTACACAGTTAATTACACAAATATCAGCAATTTATTTAAAAAAATGATACGACTTTTGACCGTTTTGCCTATGTTACTACCAACAATAACTTATGGTTTTGCTATGATCTATTCTTTTGGGAAGCAAGGTCTTTTGACAATGTTTTTTGGTGAGCAGCTGTTTAACATTTACGGTTTAAATGGCTTGTTGATAGGTTATATTATTTATACTTTGCCAATATCTTTTTTGCTTATAGATAATACCATGGGTTACATTGACAAAAAGTTTATGATTGTATCTCGTGCTATGGGCGATTCTGCTTTAAAAAATTTTGTTGTTACAATTATAACTCCGCTATTAGGAACTTTTGCAGCCTCTTTTATTCAGAGTTTTACTCTAAGTTTTACTGACTATGGAATTCCAGCTTCTGTTGGCGGTAATTTAGATTTAGTTGCTAATATGCTCTATGATGAAATGCTTGGCAGTTTGCCGAATTTTAACACAGGCTCTGTGGTGGCGATTATTATGTTGTTACCTTCAGTTGTAAGCATTGTCCTTATGATTTATTTGGAAAAATACAATATTAGATATAATAAAATCTCTAATATTGAACTGGCAACAAATAAACTAAGAGATTTTTGCTGTGGCGGATTTTCAATATTAATACTTTTTATTATGTTGTCTATTTTTGCAGTAATTTTTGTTGTCCCTTGTGTAGAACAGTGGCCTTATAGGCTGAATTTTTCTTTTAGGCATTTTATAGCTATTTTAAAAGATGGCAATTTAGTTAGAGTGTATTTAAACTCTTTATTTGTGGCGTTATTATCTGCAATATTTGGCACTTTAGTTGTTTATGTGTCAGCATTAATTTCTGCAAGAGACGGGTTGAGTAAACGATATAGCAAATTTTTAGATGCGGTAGGCATTTTTTGTAATATAATTCCAGGTATGGTTTTAGGTGTTGCTTACTTGCTGGTTTTTAAAGGCACACCTATCCAAAACACTTTTTTAATTATTATTGTTTGTAATATTATTCACTTTTTCTCTTCGCCATATTTGATGATGAAAAATAGTTTAGAAAAATTAAACTCATCTTGGGAAACGACAGCTAGGCTAATGGGTGATAGTTGGTTAAAGGTTGTAGCTCGTATTATTACACCAAATGTTATTTCAACTATTGTAGCGGTTTTTGGCTATTATTTTATAAATGCCATGGTCACAATTAGTGCTGTAATTTTTATTGCGGGGACAAAAACTATGGTAATTACCGCAAAAATTAAGGAGCTTCAATATTTTGCCAGTTTTAATGAGATTTTTGTATTGTCTATATCCATCTTGTTTACAAACTTATTGGTAAAAATTATTTTGAATATCCTATTAAATAGAAGATTAAAAAATAATTAAGAGGAGTTTTAGTAAATGAAAAAAAAGGTAAGATCTGTTTTAGTTTGTGTATGCGCAATAATGCTTTGTGCAAGTTTTTTAGTAGGTTGCGGTAGTAGTGATACCAATAAAGAACAAAAGCAAGTAATTATTTATTCAAATTCAGATAAAGAAGCTGTTATGTCAATGCAAAAAACTTTGGATGCCAATGGCTATAAAGGAAAATACATCATTCAAAGTTTTGGCACTTCAGAACTGGGCGGGAGGATTTTTGCTGAAGGTAAAAATATTGAAGCAGATGTTATAACAATAAGTTCATATTATTTAGATACTGCCCAAAGAGCTCAAAAAATGTTCAAAAAAATAACTTTCCCTTTAAATACAATAGAAACTTTTTCTGATTTTTATGTTCCATTTATAGGAAACCAAGGAGCAATTTTTGTCAATACAAAAGTGCTTGAAGAGAAAAATTTAAAAAGACCTGTTTCAATAAAAGATTTAGCTAAATCGGAATATGCAAATAGTATTTCAGTTGCAGATATTAAAGCTTCTTCTACTGCGTGGTTGATGGTTCAGGCACTTGTAAGTGCTTATGGAGAAGATGGTGCAAAAAGTGTTTTAATTGATATGTACAAAAATGCAGGAGCGCATCTAGAAAAATCCGGTTCTGCACCTATAAAAAAAGTCCGTGCAGGTGAGGTAGCTATAGGTTTTGGTCTTCGTCATCAAGCCGTTGCTGATAAAGCGGCAGGGCTACCTATTGATTTTGTAGACCCTACTGAAGGTAACTTTACTCTTACCGAATCTTTTGCTGTTGTGGAAAAAGGTGACAAAACAAACCCACTAGCAATGGAGATGGTAAAATGCATAGTAGAAAAAGGGCGCAAAGATTTGATGATTAATTATCCTGTACCACTTTACAAAGGGGAAACAGCAAATGCCAATTCTTTATCGGCAAACTCCAAAGTCTTTGCAGAGCCACTTACTGTAAAACTTTTGGAAAAACATCAAGCTTTATCAGAAAGTAGTAAAAAATAGTTTTGGAAGGTTATAAAAATGATTAATTATAAACTGCTAACACCAGGACCGCTTACTACAAGCGATTCAGTGAAAAAACAGATGCTTGTCGACCATTGTACTTGGGATGATGATTATAAAATAATAACACAAAATATACGCAAAGAATTGCTAGATTTAGCTCATGTATCAGAAGATAAATACACAACGGTTTTACTACAAGGAAGCGGAACCTATGCTGTGGAGTCTGTTCTTATAAGCGCTGTTGGTAAAACAGATAAAGTGCTTATTTTGGTAAATGGTGCTTATAGTGAGCGTATGGTGAAAATTTGCAAGCTTGCCAAAATTGACTATACAACATATTCTTGTGCTTATAACCAAATTCCAGATGCTAAAGAGGTAGAGCAAATTTTATCTCAAGATTTTACTATAACACATGTTGCTATGGTGCATTGCGAAACAACATCGGGTATTTTAAATGATATTTTGGCGATATCAAAAGTGGTAAAAATAGCAGGCAAAACTTTTATTGTTGATGCTATGTCAAGTTTTGGCGGAGTTGAAATAGATGCCAATGCTTTACAGATAGATTATCTTATAAGCTCAGCAAATAAATGTATTCAAGGGGTTCCTGGTTTTGCCTTTGTCATATGCAAAAAAAGTGAACTGGAAAAGTGCAAAGGTAAGGCACATAGCCTTTCTTTAGATTTATATGACCAGTATAAAAGTATGAATATAGATGGCAAATGGCGATTTACTTCTCCTACACACGTTGTACTAGCTTTTTATCAAGCATTGCAAGAATTAAAAGCAGAAGGCGGAATTTGTGAGCGTCAAAAGCGCTATACTATAAACAACCGTTTTTTGATTGAGAAAATGAACAAGCTTGGGATTAAATCTTATGTAGGTTTAGAACATCAAAGCCCTATAATAACAACATTTATTTGCCCGCTAAGTAGAAAGTTTTCTTTTAATCAAATGTATTTTTATATAAAACAAAGAGGCTATGCTATTTATCCTGGAAAATTAACCGATATAGATACTTTTCGTATAGGTAATATCGGTGAAATTTATATTGAGGATATGGAAAAATTGTGCGATATATTTGAACAATATTTTGAAACTATTAAATAAAGAGGTAATTTTATGAAAAAAATACAAGCGGTTATTTTTGATTGGGCTGGTACAACTGTTGATTTTGGTTGTTTTGCACCAGTGCAGGCGTTCATAGAAGCATTTAAAAGTTTTGGTATTAATCCTACAGTAGACCAAGTTCGTGCACCGATGGGTATGTTAAAGTGGGATCATATTCATACAATGATGAAAATGCCCACTATAGCATCTCAGTGGCAAAGTGAGCACAAAAGAGTTTGGAATAACGACGATGTTGATAGAGTATATCAAAAAAGTGAAACAGTGATTTTTGATATTTTGCACAATTTTGCGAGCGTCAAACCTTTTGTACAAGATACAGTGACAAAACTAAGGCAAAGAGATATAAAAATAGGCTCTAGTACAGGTTACACTGATAAAATGATGGAGATTGTTGTGGCAAAAGCAGCAGAAAATGGCTATAAACCTGATGCTTGGTTTACGCCCAACTCTGTTGAAAATTATGGCAGACCATATCCATATATGATTTTTAAAAACTTACAAGCTTTAAGAATAGATGATATTAAATCAACTATTAAAGTAGGTGATACAATCTCTGATATTAAAGAAGCACAAAACGCAGGAATCCTATCTGTCGGGGTAATAGAAGGTAGTTCTATAATGGGTCTTAGTGAAGATGAATATACTAAATTAACCGATAAAGAAAAAGAGCTAGAATGTGCTCGAATAGAAAATGTTTATCAAAAAAGTGGAGCTGATTATGTTATTAAAAATATGAGTGAGCTATGTAATTTGATTGATAAAATTGAAAATTAAACTAAAAACGCCCAACAATGGGCGTTTTTAGTTTAAGATAGAAAAGCTGTCTTTAAAGTAAGCATAAAAATAGTAATGTTTGTTGGTAAATATTTTATTGATTATACAGTAAATTAGTGTTACAATAAAGCAAAAATACAAATAAATTATAAATTATTTCAATAAATACTTTTTGTTTTAATTTATTTAACATAGATGTTTAAAAATGTAACGATTACATATGATTTTTGAGGTGAAATGAAGATGGATAACTTTTTACAAGACATTTCAAAGGCGGACATGGTGAATTTTTTGGTTGAAAACACGCCTGTTGCCTACATTATTTTGGACAAAGATTATCGTATCCATTATATAAACGACTTTTTTTTGAAACTTAGAAATTTTGACAAACAAGAAGTCTTAGGAGAAAAATGCTACAACTTATCTAATGGTGGCAAACATTGTGGTAACTGTGCAGTTGAAAATGCAATGATTAGTAAAACTGTTCAATATATTGCTAGAAAAGATACTTTGCCAAACGGTATGGTCAGGTTTATTGATGATTATGCTATTCCTTTGTTTAAAGACAAAGGCGGTAATTCTGATTTTATTTTAGAAATTATGATTAATCGTACTCAAGAGATGCTAGAGCGTGAAAAACAAGAAGAGTCTTTTCGTTCAATTTTTGAGATGATGGCAACTCTTTTAGAAGCTAAAGATAAATACACATCAGAGCATTCCAAGCGTGTAGGCGAAATTAGTATGAAAATTGCCGAAGCAATGGGACTAGAAGAACGTGAGATTTTTGACATAAGTATTGCAGCCTCCTTGCACGATATTGGTAAGGTGAAAATTTCTTATGCCATAATCAATAAACCTGCTAAATTAGATGATGACGAATTTAATCAGATTAAGGCTCATCCTGAAAATTCTTACAAAATGATTGAAACACTATCAGGTTTCGAGGTTGTTAAACATATTGTTCGCTATCACCACGAACGTTTTGACGGTAGAGGATATCCTTTTGGATTAAAGGGTGAAGCATTGGATATTGGTGCTAAAATTATTGCTGTTGCTGATACTTATGATGCAATGACTTCAACACGTTCTTATCGCAAAGCTTTATCACACGAGATTGCTGTTGATGAAATAGTTAAAAATTCAGGTAGTCAGTTTGATCCAGCAGTTGTTGAGGTTTTTTTGAGTATAAAAGGTTTTGATGAAAAGCATGATTTAAATGTTGAAGCTTACGAGAAAAAAGCGGTTATATCACGCAGTGTGCATAAAAGGCAAGACAATCCTATACCGTCTGGTGAATACAAAAATATCAATACAATCATTGCGCCAGAAGTTATGCTAGAAGAAATTTTTAATAATGTGCCTGTGGGCTATGTAATTATGGATCATGACTTGCGTGTCTGTTTTGCTAATGAATACTTTTTTAACTATATGGGATTAAAGCCTGATGCTGTTATTGGTAATATTTGTCACGAGATAGTTGGGAATTCCGGAAGGTGTACTGTTTGTCCTGTTATAAAGACCATGCAGTCAGGTAAAATGGAACACTGTCTTGCAGAACAGCCTACTCCAAACGGACTTAGATTTTTTGATATCTTTGCCTTGAATTTTCCAAATAAAACAGGTAGTAAAGACTACGTTGTGGAAATAATTATCGACCGAACACAAGAAATGCTAGCATATAGGGCAAGGCAAAACGATTTTAAAGCTATTTTAAATATGCTCTCTAATCTTTTGCATGAAAAACTTGACGACGATGAGAGATTTTCTAATCAAGTAATAGCATTACAAAATAAATGCAAAGAACTTATGGATTACCAAGAAGTTTTGGCTGGCAAATAAAAAATAACGACTTTAAGTCGTTATTTTTTTGCCTTGTGCAGACAACTATTAAATATTGTAAAATTTATCTAATAACATTATAATAGTACTCAATAAAAAGCTAATTTGGAGGAAAAGATGCAACTTAACCAAATTTTTAAAAATTCAAACTATGATGACACTCAATTTACTGACGCAGAACGTGAAGCTATACAAAGTCGCATAATTACAAAACAAATAAAAGGACTACAAACACCATATACAACTTGCCTTATCCGCAAAAAGGAAATAAAACTAACACCAGAAGAGGCAGTAAGACAGCTTTTTTTACATAAACTGATAAACCAATACAAATACCCAACCTCAAGAATTGACCTTGAAACACCTATACATTTTGGACGAGAAGTAAAACGCGCCGATATTGTCGTGTGGGACAAAGACCGCCCAACAGTACCCTATATTATTGTAGAAGTAAAAAAGCCAAAACTAACAGACGGTAAAGAACAACTAAAATCATATTGTAACGCCACAGGCGCACCGGTTGGCGTGTGGACGAACGGCAGCCAAATATCATATTACAATCGTAAAGACCCAAATTACTTTGAATATATAAGCAATATTCCAACGGTCAACCAAAAACTTTCTGACATAATCAATGAACAATTTACCTATCAAGACTTAGAACGCACAGACAAACTGCAAAGAGAAAAGAAATCCTTAAAAGACCTCATATTAGAGATGGAAGACGAAGTATTGGCAAACGCAGGCGTGGACGTGTTTGAAGAAGTATTCAAACTAATTTTTGCCAAACTCTACGACGAGCTAGAAGCCGCACGCGATAAAACAGCCTTTTTGCGCTTTCGCAACAACGGCTGCACCGATTACGAGCTAAAAGAAAAAATAACTGACCTATTTGCTGACGCCAAGAAAAAATGGGACGGAGTGTTTGACGATGACAGCAAAATAATGCTCTCACCCTCTCACCTTGCAGTTTGCGTATCTAGCCTACAAGATGTTAAACTATTTAACTCTAATCTTGATGTAGTTGACGATGCCTTTGAATATCTAATGAGCAAATCCAGCAAGGGCGAAAAAGGGCAGTACTTCACCCCACGTTATATTATAGACATGTGCGTTAAAATGATAAACCCTAAAGAAAACGAATTTGTCATAGATACAGCCGCTGGTAGTGCTGGATTTACCGTCCACTCAATTTTTTATGTTTGGGACGCTATCAGAAAAAACAAAGGACTACCACAAGGCGAAAACTTCACCACAGAACAACGCAGTAATGAAGAACTAAGATACGTTCAAGATAAAGTCTTTGCAATAGACTTTGACGAAAAAGCCGTACGAGTAGCTAGAACGCTAAACCTTATCGCAGGTGACGGGCAAACAAACGTCTTGCACCTAAATACACTTGACTATGCACGCTGGGAAGAGACAACTAAGCAAGAAAAATGGAATGACACATACAATCAAGGTTTTAAAAAGCTAAAAGCAATCCGCCCCAAAGGCTCAAAAGACTATAAAGACTTTTCTTTTGATGTCCTTATGGCAAACCCACCTTTTGCTGGCGATATAAAAGAAAATCAAATAATCAGCCGTTACGAACTAGGTAAAAAAGCAAACGGCAAATGGCAAAACAAACTCGGGCGAGATGTACTGTTCATCGAACGCAACCTAGACTTTTTAAAACCAGGCGGCAGAATGGCAATAGTCTTGCCACAAGGACGATTTAACAACTCGAGCGACAAACAAATCCGTGATTTCATCGCCGAACGCTGCCGCATACTAGCTGTTGTAGGACTTCACGGCAACACTTTCAAACCGCACACAGGCACAAAAACAAGCGTTCTGTTCGTGCAAAAATGGGACGATGAACTATGTCCAAAAGTAGACGATTACAATATCTTTTTTGCCACAATGCAAGAAAGTGGAAAAGACAACTCTGGCGATAAAATATATATAAAAGATCCAGATACAGGCGAAAATCTACTAGACAACCACGGGCACATAATAGTAAAACATGATTTGTTTAATCACGACGGACTAACACAAGAAGGCATTGCCGAAGCCTTTATAGAGTTTGCCAAAAAGGAAGGTTTAAGTTTTTTCCGCTAAGCCCGTCTGTTGAGCCTTTCAACAAGCAAAAATATCAAAAGTTGATGGATGGGCTGGAAGCGGTAGAGATTAGGTTGAGTGAGGTAGTAAAAAATAAGGATTTTCGAATAGATAGCCCATTTTGGACAACGACAATCTTTAAAAATCCAACTATAAAATATAGAAAAATTGGCGAAATATTATTGACTTCACAATATGGTGTTTCTACTGCCATGAATGAGGAAAACAAAGGCTTCCCAATTTATAGAATGAATGAAATCCATAATATGCTATGTGACTTTCAAGTAAATAAATTTGCAGATTTAGCAAGCTTAGAAGCTGATACGTTCAAGCTGAACAACAAAGATGTCTTATTTAACAGAACAAACTCTTATGAATGGGTTGGCAGGACAGGCATATTCTACAAAAATACCTGCACGGATTTCATTTTTGCATCATACTTGGTTAGATTTGTTCCAAATGAAGCTATTATTAAGGCAGAGTATTTAGCAACATTTTTGAATACAAAATATGGGGTAAAAGCTATAAAATCACGAGCAAGACAATCTATAAACCAAACAAATGTTAATCCCGAAGAAGTGAAAGAAATATTTATTCCTTTGATAAACGCGATCATTCAGCAGAAAATTGTTGATTGTTTTGAAAAAGCAAATATTTGTTTACTTAAATCTTATAATCTATATACTTCCGCCGAAAACCTATTGTTATCACATTTAGGGTTGTTAGACTATGCTCCAAGCAAAGAACCTGTGGCGATAAAAAGTTTTAGCAGTTCGTTTGGCACATCTGGTAGGTTTGATAGCGAATACTATCAACCGAAATATGAGGAGATAGAGGGCAAGTTAAATTGTCTTGATACAGTGCAAAGTATTTGTGTGTTGCACGATAAAAACTATGAACCAAGCAGTGAGATAGAATATCAATATATTGAGCTTTCTAATATCGGCAATAGCGGAGATATTAAAAACACTGAAAAAACTTTAGGGGTTGAACTTCCTACAAGAGCAAGAAGATGTGTAAAAAAAGGACAAGTTATAATATCTTCCATTGAGGGATCTTTGAATAGTTGTGCATTGATAACAGATGAGTATGATGAAGCTTTATGCTCGACAGGGTTTTATGTGATTACATCAAAAAAGTATAATCCGGAAACGCTACTTTTATTGTTTAAGTCCGAGCCTATGCAAGCATTAATGAAAAAACGTTGTTCGGGGACTATTTTAACTGCTGTAAATAAAGATGAATTTTTAGCATTACCTTTACCAATTCTTGAACAATCCATCCAAATCCAAATAGCTGAAAAAATCCAGCAGTCGTTTGCTTTGAGAAAGCAATCTAAAGAATTGTTAGAACTTGCCAAAACGGCAGTTGAGGTGGCTATTGAACAAGGTGAAGATAAGGCGTTAGAGCTACTTGCTGATATTGACAAGGATTAATTTAAACAAATAAAAAATAACGACTTAAAGTCGTTATTTTTTATTTTTCCAGTTCTAATAATTTTTCTTTTACATCCAGTCCTGCGGCAAAGCCTGTAAGAGAACCATTTTTTCCTATAACTCTGTGGCAGGGTATAAATATTATAATAGGGTTTTTGTTGTTGGCATTACCGACTGCTCTTGCGGCATTTGGATTGCCTATATTTTGAGCTAGCTGTTTGTAGTTTAAGGTTGTGCCATAAGGTATGCGTTGAAGTTCTGACCAGACAGATTTTTGAAAGGCTGTGCCTGTAGGCTCGAGTGGTAAATCAAAGGTTTTTCTTGTACCTGATAAATATTCATTTAGTTGTTTTATAGCTGTTTTTATTAATGGTGTAGCAGTTGCTGGATTTTTTGGTAATTTGGTTTCTTTTGTCAGTTCAAGATTAGTTATGCAGTCGTTTTGCGCGCTGATTTTAAATATACCGATGGTTGTTGAAAAGTAAAATTCACTCATAATAATTTCCTTTTTATTTTTATTATATAATAAAAAATTTCTTTTGTGTTATAATATGTTTATAGTATTTTGAAAGGATGTTATAATTATGAACCCGGTATATGTTATTGGGCACCGGAACCCTGATACAGACAGTATTTGCTCGGCTGTTGCTTATGCTTATTTGAAAAATCAAATAGGTGTTAAGGCTCATGCTTTTAGGGCAGGCAATTTGAATGCTGAAACTCAGTTTGCACTTGATTTTTTTGATGTCCAACCGCCGATGTTTATTAATGATTTTTATCCACGGGCTAAAGATATTATGATGGATAATTTGCCCAATAGTGTACATCCTGATGATAGTTTGTTTAAGTTATCTCTTATTATGAGCAAATCAAAGATAAAATCTATTCCTGTTTTAAATGATGATGGAGATTTTTTGGGAATAGTGTCTATTGGTGATGTGGCAAAGCAATTTTTAAAAGATATTGATACTTTTAATTTTAAAGAACGTGGAGTCAAATTTACTGCTTTAAAAGAGGTATTGCAAGCAGAGGTTTTAAGTGGTGAAGGCTGCTTAGATAAGCTGATTGAGGGAAAACTTAAAATTGCTGGTTCCAGTTTGGCTACAAGTTTAAAGGCTTATAAAGCAGGGGATGTTATAATTGTTGGTGATAGGCTTGATGTATTGGACTTGTGTCTTGATATTAAGGTTGCTGGGGTTATTATTACAGGTGGGCTCAAAGATTGCGCGACAGATGAGTTTTTGCAAAGAGCAGCAAAGCTTGGGATTGTAGTTTTGAGTTGTAATTATGATAGTTATTCTTGTGCAAGGCTTGTAAATCAAAGTATTCCTGTGAGCAATTTGATGCAGACTGATTTGATTTGTTTTTCGCCCGAAGATTTGCTTGACGATGTAAAAGCTAAGGTGGTTTCTAGCACTTATAGGAATTATCCTGTTGTTAAAAACAATAAGCTCTTTGGGATAATAAATCGCAATGCTTTAATTAATACTAAAAGTAAAGAGGTTATTTTAGTTGACCATAATGAGTTTTCTCAAGCGGTCGAAGGGATTGAAAATACGAAAATTTTAGAAATAATTGACCATCATAGATTAGGTGGAATGCAGACAAACGAGCCGATTTTTATTTTGCAGCGTCCTGTTGGCTGTACTGCAACTATTGTAACGAGCCTATTTGAGCAAAATAATATTGGAATTCCGCGTTATATAGCAGGACTTTTGTTGTCGGCTATTTTGTCTGATACAGTGATTTTTAAATCTCCTACTACAACAGCTGAAGATGAAGTTGTTGCAAAAAGGTTGGCTAAAATTGCTAATGTTGATATAATAGATTATGGTACAAACTTATTACGCTCTGGTGCGAGTTTGAAGAAAAAGACGCCAGATAAGTTGATTAAGCAGGACTTAAAAGAGTTGCATCTTGGTGACTATTCTTTGTCTATAAGTCAGGTTTATGTTCTTGATAGCCAAGAGCTTTATGAGGTTAAAGCCGATTTTGTAAAGCATTTAGAGAAATTGAGAAAGAAAAATAATTATTGCTTGGCACTTTTGATGGTCACTGATATTATTAATTCTAATACTGATTTACTTGTCGTAGGCGATGAGAAAAAACTTATTGAGTATGCTTTTAAACGAGATGTTAAAGAGAATATCATTAGTTTGCCAGGCGTTTTATCAAGGAAAAAACAGCTTATTCCACCTATTGCTTTGGCGGTAAATGAGATAGGCTAGTTTTATATAAATTTTTAAGGAGATGATTTTAATGATAAGTAAAAAATTACAAAAGGCTATTAACGATCAAATTCAAGCAGAGTACTATTCAGCTTATATGTATCTAGGGATGTCAACCCACTTTGCACAGCAGTCTTTAAATGGTTTTGCTCACTGGTTTAAAGCTCAATTTGAAGAAGAAATGACTCACGGTCATAAGCTTATGGGTTATCTTTTAGAACGTGGTGGAGTTGTTGAACTAAAAGATATTCAGGCAACAAAAGACAAATATACAACACCACTTTTAGTTTTTGAAAAAGTTTTGGCACACGAGCAGCATGTAACATCATTGATTGACAATCTATATCAAATGGCAATTGCGGAAAAAGACAATGCAACATGTGTATTTTTACAATGGTTCATTAATGAACAAGTAGAAGAAGAAGCTACTGCTAGTGAGATTGTAGAAAAAATGAAGAGAATTCCAGATAATTCTGCTGCACTATTTTATTTTGATGATAAATTAGGACAAAGATAATAAATAAAAAATACTGCCATATGGCAGTATTTTTTATTTAATTTCATCGTAATATACAAACTCATTAATAGGCAAACGGTCTTCGTGCTTTATGCTTGGTTTGGCATCGGCGCTTGAATAGCCTGTTGGTAATAGGGCAATAGGTATAATGTTTTGTGGTAGGTTAAAGAGTTTTTTTATTTTTTCTATATCAAAGTGTCCGACCCAAGTCGAGCCTAGTCCAACATCTGCTATTGCAAGCATCATGTGCGTTGTAACAATACTGGCATCAACATATCCCATGTTTTCATTATCGCAAGGTCTTACCCAACTTTTGGTATTGTCATAACAAATCAAAAAATTAAGTGGAGCGTTAAAAGTGTATACAGTGCAGTCTTTTAAAGCTGTTAGTTTTTGTTTGTCTGTTATAACAATTATTCTATGTGGTTGCCTGTTTGCTGCTGTTGGAGCTAAATTGGCTGCCTTTAGTATATAATTTACTTTTTCTTGTTCGATAGGTTGGTTTAAAAAACTTCTTACGGAAAATCTGTTTTTTGCTAGGTTATAAAAGTTCATGTAATACCTCCTGCAATTTTATATGTTTTTATTATAATATATTTTCCAAAAAATAACTAACTGATTTATAAATATTATTGCATAAAAGGCATTGTTTTAGGTTATAATAAGTATTATTAAATTTTGCAAAGGACTTGAGATAGTGGAAGATATTAATTTACAAATGCTTTTATTTTTGTTTGTGGCAGGGTTTGTGGCATCTTTTGTCGATAGTGTAGTCGGTGGTGGAGGTCTTATAATGATTCCTGCTTTGATGCTCACAGGGCTTGAACCTGTAGTTGTGCTTGGTACGAATAAGTTTGCTGCTTTTATGGGTGCTTTTACCAGTGCTGTTTCTTTTTTTCGTTCTGGCAAGGCTGATTTTAGACTCTTAAAAAAGTTGTTTTTCTTGTCTTTTTTCGGCTCTTTAGTGGGTGTTTATGCTGTCTATAATATGTCATCAGAGTTTTTGCGTCCACTTGTTGTTGTAATGCTTATTTTGGTTACTGTTTATAGTTTGTTTAAAAAGAACTTTGGTATAAATTCTTCTTATAAAGAGATAAGCAGTAAACATCTTTTTCTTGCCGCAGGTGTCGCTTTGGTGATGGGTTTTTATGACGGCTTTTTTGGTCCTGGTACAGGGTCTTTTTTGATGTTTTTCTTTGTGCATTTAGGTTTTGATTTTGTTGGTGCAGCGGCAAATGCCAGAGTGTTAAACTTTGCCAGCAATGTTGCGGCGGCAATGTTTTTTGCTTATTTAGGTACGGTTAATTATTCTTATGCTTTACCTGTTGCTATTGCCATGATTTTAGGTGCCATTGTTGGAACTAAAGTGGCTTTAAGTAAAGGAGCGGCTTACGTTAAACCGTTATTTGTTGTAATTACTGTTTTGCTAATTGGTAAGCAGTTGTTTGAGTTATTAAAATAAATTTTACTTGTTAATTTTGACTATATAATTTATAATTAAATCATATTATTTATAGTATTTGTCTTGCCAAATTTTGATACATAGATATAGATAAAGTCTTGATTTTGGCGTTTGGGTAAATTCTATAAGAAGTTAAAAATTTTTTAAGAGGTGATTGTATGAGGGGAGTAGTAATTGTATCAGCAGTAAGAACACCAATTGCTAGTTTTAATGGCAGTTTGACACAGGTATCGGCAGCACAGCTAGGTAGCGTTGTCATCAAAGCAGCTGTTGAAAAGGCAGGTTTGAAACCGGAGAATGTCGATGAAGTGATAATGGGTCATGTTCTTCAAACGGCTCAAGGGCAAAATACCGCAAGACAAGCTGCGATAATAGCAGGTCTGCCTGTTCAAGTGCCAAGTTTTACTATCAACAAAGTTTGTGGCTCTGGTCTTAAAGCTGTTGTTTTAGCAGCACAATCGATTATGTGTGGGGACAGTGATGTTGTTGTCGCAGGTGGTATGGAGAATATGAGTAACACTCCTTATGCGCTTGAAAAAGCTCGTTGGGGTCAGCGTATGGGTGATGGTAAGATTGTCGATGTGATGATTAAAGATGGTCTTTGGGATGCTTTTAACGATTATCATATGGGTATTACAGCGGAAAATATTGCTGAAAAGTTTAAAATATCTAGAGAAGATCAAGATGAATTTAGTGCATCATCTCAAAATAAAGCTGTAGAAGCGATTAAAAACGGCGATTTTGTGGACGAGATTGTACCTGTTGTTATAAAAGATAAAAAGGGCGATAAAGTATTTGCCGTTGATGAGTATCCTAAGGATGGGGTTAGTGCTCAATCGCTGTCAAAATTAAATCCAGCATTTAAAAAAGATGGTACTGTCACAGCAGGCAATGCTTCGGGAATTAATGATGGTGCAGCAGCACTTGTTCTTATGGCGGAAGATAAAGCCAAAGAACTTGGTTTAAAACCAATTGCTAAATTAGTATCTTATGCAAGTGCTGGTGTTGAACCTGAGATTATGGGAACAGGACCGATTCCTGCAACTAGAAAGGCTTTGGCTAAGGCAGGGCTTAATATAAATGATATAGATGTTGTAGAAGGTAATGAAGCGTTTGCTTCTCAAGCACTTTGTGTGTCTAGAGAACTTGGTTTTAATCCTGATAAGACCAACCTAAATGGTGGAGCAATTGCACTCGGACATCCAATTGGTGCGTCTGGAGCTAGGATACTTGTTACTTTATTGCATAAAATGCAGAAAAAACAAGCTAAATACGGTCTTGCAACATTGTGCATTGGTGGCGGTCAAGGTGTCGCGACAATAGTTGAATCTGTTTAAAAAATAAAAACTTCCGATTTAATCGGAAGTTTTTTTGTATTTTTTAAGAAACAAATCCATTTTCAAAACTGTCTGGTTGCTCATCGCGTGCTCTATCATGCATGCTTCGTTTTCAGCTATTTTTTCTGAAACTTCTAAGATGGTTGTTAAAAATTCTTTAATTGTTTGATGACGAAAAATTATCTCTTGTGCTTTTTTATTACCTTTTGGGGTCAGATAAATTAAAGAATATTTTTCTTTTTCTACTAGAGAAGACTGCATCATAAGCTCTAGTGCTTTGTTTACACTAGGTTTTGAGACGCTGAGCATCTGGGCAACATCAGTTAGACGAACACCTTTTTGTTTTTTCTCAAGAAGATATATTGCTTCAAGATAGTCTTCTGTTGACGGTGAAAGTTTTGTTTTTTTATCAGTCATTTTTACTCCTGATTGTAAAGTATTATTAACTATTATGTTAACTTTATTTTGCAATATGTCAAGTTTTTTTGTTTTTTTAAAAATTTTTTACACAATTAGCTATTGCAAAAAAATAGTGCGATATATAAAATGTATTTATAGCATACTATTTTTAAAAATTAGGAGGTAAAAAAATGAGCAAAAGATTTTTAGTTTTAGTTTTGGCATTTTCTTTAGTATTTGGCACGAGTACAGTAAGTTTAGCTGCACCAGCAAATACTAATCAACAAGAGGTAGTTATAATTGATAATATTGTTATTATTCAGATTATACCTATATCAATGCAAGAGTATCAAAAAAGAATTTACGTGCCACAAAAAGAGTATTTGAATTTTGCTAATTATTGTGAAACTCAAGGATTAAATAGGAGTGCATATATGCCAAATAATGTACCTATTGAGCAATGGCAAGGAAAACAGTTTTTGATTTTAAATCTATCAAAAGAGGCACAAGCTCAAGGTTTTAGCAATATTTATTTTGCCAATAGTGGCAAAGCTCTTCCTGCAAGTTATGCTTTGCGTCAAGTTACAGTTAATGATGTTGCGGCGATAAATGATCCAGCTTTTAACTATAAAGTGTATATGACAGATAACTCTACAGGCGAACAATATGTTGGTATGGCTATGCGCGGGGCTGTTGATGGATTAGCTCCAATTGGTGATATGCAAAAAGCTCGAGACGTTTTTGTTGGTGGAACTGTTTACGCTAGAAGTACAAGCGTTTTATCAGCAGGTCAAGGTGCTAACTGGTCTAATCCGGATTATTTGAATTCTGTTTTTGGTCAAGCTATGAAAGTAGTTGATGTTTGGCCGGGTATGCAAAGCAGTATGCCCTTTTATTTGGTTGTTGAACTAAATGGTAAAAAAGGCGTTGTACCATTTTCATATAGCTGGACTAACATCCAAACAAACCAATGGCAAGATTATCCTGCTTGGTCACAAAGCTTTTTTGTGAGAAACCCAGCTAATTTTACTGATTGGTCAACAAGCGTTTTAAAACAAATAAACAATGGTGAAGCTAATCTTGGTATGACCGAACAACAAATTTATTATAGCTGGGGTCCTGCCCAAAGTGTAATGGATGCTATTGGTAGCAATGGTAAAGTTTATACTATTATGGATTATGGCAATCAAAAACTTACCTTTTTAAATAACAAACTTGTAAAAATTAGCTAATACATACAAAAAAATAAGCCTGCTAAAGCAGGCTTATTTTTTATTTGCACATAAGAGAATTATGTATTAAAATATATCTATGATTATTTTTGAAAAGAGGTTATAGTTTATGTCGAATAACGGTTTTTTTGGTGAGTATGGTGGACAGTTTGTTCCTGATGCCCTATTGCCTATTTTAAATAACATTGCTGATGAGTATGCAAAAATTAAAGATACTGATGAATTTAAGCGTGATTTTTCTGATTTGTTGAAAAACTATATTGGCAGACCTTCTATTTTATATGAAGCGAAAAGATTTTCTCAAAAGGTTGGTAAAGCAAGAGTATTTTTAAAGCGTGAAGATTTAAATCATACTGGTTCTCATAAATTAAATAATTGTATTGGTCAGGCATTGCTCGCAAAACATATGGGTAAAACTCATATTATTGCAGAAACAGGTGCTGGTCAACATGGGGTTGCAGCAGCAACTGTTGCGGCGCTTTTTGGTATGAAGTGTATTATTTTTATGGGTAAAGAAGATGTTGAACGTCAAGCACTTAATGTTTATCGTATGAAAATGCTCGGTGCAGATGTTGTGTCTGTTACTGCTGGTACAGGTACTTTGAAAGAGGCTGTTGATGCGGCTTTAGATTATTGGATTGCTCATAAAGATGATATGTTTTATGTTTTAGGTTCGGCAGTAGGTCCGCATCCTTACCCTACAATGGTGCGTGATTTTCAAAGTTGCATAGGCACAGAAGCACGTGCACAAATTTTGGAGAAGACAGGCAAACTGCCTGATGCCGTTTTTGCTTGTGTTGGTGGCGGTAGTAATGCTATCGGTATATTCAGCGGTTTTTTGGCTGACAAAGATGTACAAATTTTCGGTGGTGAGGCTGCCGGTCGTGGTGTTGACACTACTGAACATGCAGCGACTTTGACTTTAGGTAAAGTTGGTGTGCTTCATGGCTTTAAAAGTTATGTTTTGCAAGAAGATAATGGCGATACAATGCCTGTTTATTCTATTTCTGCGGGGCTTGACTATCCGGGTATTGGACCAGAACACGCTTATTTGAAAGATACAGGTAGAGTTACATATCTACCTATTACAGATGACGAAGCAGTTGAAGCGTTTCATTTGTTAAGTGAGACAGAGGGAATTATTCCTGCTTTAGAAAGTTCACATGCACTTGCTTTATATAAAAAGGTTTGTGATAAATTTACCAAAGACCAAATTGTTATTATTAATTTGTCCGGTCGTGGTGATAAAGACGTTGCGCAACTTGCTGCTTTGTCTGGTATAACAATTTGATTTGGTGGTGAATTTTATGAAAAAGTTGTTTCGAGTAGGTTTATTTTTGCTCATGATGGTAGTACTTACCAGCTCTTGTTTGGCAAGTGCAGCTAATGATGTTAATACTGTTAGTACTACCGGCAATGCTCAAATAAGTGCGATGCCAAATGTTGCTTATATTTCTTTAGGGGTTGTTAGCAAAGGAAAGACGGTAGAATTTGTACGTTCGGATAATGCCGAGATTATGCAAAGCATTATTGGTGCTTTGACAAAATACGGTATTGGGAAAGATGATATTAAAACCACAGGTTTTAATTTGCAGCCTGTTTATACAAAAGATGATAATAAATTCGACCAAGTGACAGGGTATAGTCTTGACAATACTTTGTCTATCAAGGTAGCGGATATTAATTTGCTAGGTAAAATTATTGATGATTGTTTCTCTAGTGGTGCCAATAGATTAAATGGTGTTAGTTTTGCTTTGACTGACTCTAAAAAAGTGCAAGAACAGCTTTTGGCAAAAGCTGTTGCAGATGGTAGAGCTAAGGCTTTGGTTGTGGCAAATTCTGCAGGGCGCAATCTTGGTAAATTGCTAAAAGCAGAAGTGTCTTTGCCGAATTTTTCGGTTGGCGAAAACCGTATGTATGCTAAAGCGGCTATAGGTGATAGCGTAGGCTCGCAAGTTTTTGCAGGTAGTTTATTGTTTACTGCTAACGTTAATTTAACTTATGAGTTGTTATAATAAAAAAGCACTTTGATTTTCAAAGTGCTTTTTTCTCTAATAGCTGCAAAAACTTGCTGTTATCTTGG
Source organism: uncultured Acidaminococcales bacterium (assembly GCA_964551985.1). Lineage (GTDB taxonomy): Bacteria > Bacillota > Negativicutes > Acidaminococcales > JAISLQ01 > CAZKFG01. The sequence goes on along the minus strand of CAZKFG010000010.1, from coordinate 20,327 downwards.
TTATATAAATCTTGCAGTTCGTTTATGCTTGAAAACTCTAGTTTCCACAAAAATACATCTGAGCTACTATCGTAACAGGCGATTATAATATCTTGACTTTCTGTTGGGGTTTCGCCTAGTTCGTTTGAAGCAATAAGATAATAGGGATAACTTTCTTGTTCGTAGCAGTAAACGATGGTATTGTCGTCTTCTTGTAGTTCAAAAAAGTCCATTTTTTCAAAAGCAAGTGCCAATTTTTCAGGCATTTTCATCACCTCTTTTGTTTTAGCTTAAGGTATTTTATCTTTTTTGTCCAGTTGATTTTTAAAAGGTAGTGTTTTATGAGTGATTATTTAAAAGAATTCATTTGCTCGAAATGCAATGTTCATGTTACTTGGGCGATGAAAAATGCGATGGTTATTTGTCCGAAATGTGGTAAAAAAATAACTTTGAAAAATATGAAAAATCCAAACCCTGCAAGTTTGCCACTAGAAGGCGATCAACTTGTGTTATTTGAAGACTGATATTTTATTTGACTTTGTATTTTATTAGTGGTAAAATATACAAAGTAAGTACCTTTAAGCTAGTCCGAGAGGCTGGTAAGGAACCTTTTAATGAAGATTTCTATGCCTTCTTGTCCTCTTTGGACAAGAAGGTTTTTTTATAGGAGGGATAAAATGGGTAAGTCGGCGATTTCACTTAGCGGACGCGATATTTTGGATTTACAGTCCTTGACTGTCGAAGAGTATGAGTTTATTTTAAATACTGCTCAAGAGATGAAAAATATTATGCATCGCGATATTAAAAAAGTACCAACTTTAAGAGGTAAATCGATAGTTACATTGTTTTATGAAGCAAGTACCAGAACGAGAACTTCTTTTGAGCTTGCAGGAAAGTATTTGGGAGCAGATGTTGTCAATATCACGACTTCGTCTTCTAGCGTTTCTAAAGGCGAGAGTTTACGCGATACTTTATATACATTAGAGGCAATGCGTTTTGATGCAATTGTAATGCGTCATCCTGTCGAAGGTAGCGCAGCATTTGCTGCAAAGACCGTTGACAGTGTTGTTTTAAATGCCGGTGATGGAGCGCACGCTCATCCTACTCAAGGGCTTTTGGATATGTTTACAATAAGGGAACATAAAAAAGAGTTTGCCGGTTTGAAGATGGCAATTTTGGGTGATGTTTTGCATAGTAGGGTAGCACGTTCTAATATAGTTGGGCTGACAAAGCTTGGTGTTGATGTTCACGTTGCAGGGCCTAGACCGCTTATCCCTTTTGGACTTGAAAAACTCGGTGTTACAGTACACGATAGAATAGAAGATGCGATTGTAAATGCTGATATTATAGATGTTTTGAGAATTCAACTTGAGCGTCAAAAGGTTGGATTTTTTCCGACAACACGCGAATACGCCAGAATTTTTGGTCTAAATGAAAAAAGATTGAAACTTGCCAAACAAGATGTTTTGATATTACATCCGGGTCCTGTGAATAGAGGGCTTGAAATATCTCCTGATGTAGCTTACGGGGATAAATCAGCAATACGTGAACAAGTGCAAAATGGTGTTGCGGTGAGAATGGCGCTGTTGTATCTTACTTTGACAGGGGGTAATCAAATTGAAACTGTTGATTAAAAAAGGTAGAGTAGTTGATCCTTCGCAAAACCTTGATGGAATAAAAGATATTTTGGTTGATGATGGAATAGTAAGTAAAATTGCTGACGAAATAAAAGACGATAAAGCAGAAGTTTTTGATGCAAAAGGACTTGTTGTTATGCCTGGTTTAGTTGATTTACACATTCACCTTCGTGAACCGGGTCATGAAGCTAAAGAGGATATTATTACAGGTACACAGGCGGCGGCGGCAGGCGGTGTTACGACGGTTGTTTGTATGGCGAACACCAACCCTGTTATAGATAGCTCGATTTTAGTATCAGGTTTAAAAGAGCGTATAGCTCGTGAGGCACTAGTCAATGTTGAAATTACCGGTGCGGTAACTAAAGGTCTTAAAGGTCAAGAGCTCTCTGAGATGGGTGACATGGCTTTTGCCGGAGCGCTTGCTTTTTCCGATGACGGACGTTTTGTGTCAAATTCGAGAATTTTCCGCTCGGCGTTAGAGTATGCAAGCATTTTTGATAAAACAATCATCGTTCACGCAGAAGATGAAGATTTATGCGTTGGTGGGTACATGAACGAGAGCGAAACGTCAACTCGTTTGGGCATACCTGGCATTCCTGCGGTAGCGGAAGATATTGCTGTTGCTCGTGATATTATGTTAGCGAAATCTGTTAACGCTAAAGTTCATATAGCACACGTATCCAGTAAGGGTGCGGTTGATATTATAAGACAGGCTAAAAAAGAAGGGGTAAAAGTTACAGCGGAAGCTGCTGTACATCATCTGACACTTACTGATGAAGCTGTTTGCGGTTATAACACTGCAGCGAAAGTTGCGCCGCCACTTCGTACAATGGATCATGTTGAGGCTTTGAGAGCAGGCATTAAAGATGGTACTATTGATGCTATAATCACAGACCATGCGCCACATGCTTTTGAAGAAAAAGATGTTGAGTTTCGTTATGCACCAAATGGTTTTACCGGACTTGAAACGTCTATTGCTGTTGTGCTGACAGATTTGTATCATACAGGAATTTTCACCTTAAACGAAATTGCTGACAAGATGAGCTGTTCACCTGCTCGGGTTTTTGATATGCAAGTTGGTAGTCTTGCAGTGGGTAAAAAAGCTGATATTACAATCTTAGATTTAGATAAAGAGTGGACTGTTGACAGTAGTAAATTTTATACGAGAGGTAAATTCACACCTTTTGAGGGCAAAAAATGTCGTGGTAAAGCCGTTGCGACTATTGTTTCTGGTAAGGTTGTAATGAAAGATGGTGTAGTTAATGAATAAAAAAGGAAAATTAGTGCTAAAAGATGGTAGCGTTTTTCATGGTAACCTACTAGGAGACAAGCCTGCTTTTGGTGAGGTTGTTTTTACAACAGGTGTTATTGGTTATCAAGAGACTTTGACAGATCCGTCGTTTTGTGGACAGATTGTTGTAATGACATATCCATTAATCGGTAATTACGGTATAAATAAAGAGTACAATCAAGCTGATAAATCGTATTTTAGAGGTTATGTTGTAGGCGAACTTTGCGATCATCCTAGCAATTGGATGAGTGAAGGCACAATTATCGACTTTTTAAACGAGCAAAAAATCACTTGCCTTTATGGTGTAGATACAAGAGCGATTACAAGAAAAATTCGCGATCATGGTGCTATGCGTGGTGTTATCGTGCCTGAAGATATGCCACAAGACAAGGTACAAGAGTTGCTAGATGTTAAAGATACAACAGCGTTAGTACAAGAGGTTACTAAAAAACAAGCAGAAAAATTTGCCGGATCTGGCAAAAAAGTTGCGGTACTTGATTTTGGTGCTAAACGTGCAATGCTTAGAGATTTGGCTTCTTACGGTTATGATATGACTGTTTACCCTGCGTTTACAAGTGCTAAAGAAATTTTGGCAGGCAAACCTGAAGGTATATTTTTGTCAAACGGCCCTGGTGATCCTAAGGATTTGCCAGAGGTTGTCGAAACTATAAAAGAACTTGTTGCAAGCGGCATTCCGATTTTCGGTATATGTCTAGGCTACCAGCTTGTTTGTTTGGCTCTTGGCGGGGATACTTACAAGATGAAATTCGGACATCGTGGTGTAAATCACCCTGTCAAGGATTTGCGTTTAAATAAGGTTGTAATCAGTTCACAAAATCACGGTTACGCTGTTGAGGAAAAATCACTTGAAGGGACAGGTCTTTTTGTGACACATCGCAATGTTAATGATGGCACGATTGAAGGTGTAGCGCACGCACAAAAGCCTGTTTTTGCGGTGCAATATCATCCTGAAGCAGCCCCTGGTCCTGATGGTAGTGTATATTTGTTTGAGCATTTTAACGAAATGATTGGAGGACTAGTAAATGCCTAAAAAAAGTCATATAAAAAAGGTTTTAGTTATTGGTTCTGGTCCTATTGTCATAGGTCAGGCGGCGGAGTTTGACTATGCCGGTACTCAAGCTTGTCGTCTGTTAAAAGAAGAAGGCTTGCAAGTTGTCTTGGTAAATAGTAATCCCGCGACAATTATGACTGATGCTAATATTGCCGATAGGGTTTATGTCGAGCCTTTGACTGTTGAATTTTTAGAAACTATTATCAAAAAAGAACAGCCAGACGGATTACTTGCAACGCTTGGCGGTCAAACAGGCCTTAACATGGCTGTTGAACTGAGTAAGCGTGGGATTTTGGCTGAATATGGTGTTGAACTTTTAGGTACAAGTGTAGAGAGTATCAAAAAAGCTGAAGACCGTGAAATGTTTAAAGATACTATGAGCTCTATTGGCGAACCTGTACCAGAGAGTGCGATTGTTGAAACTGTATTTGCGGCACAAGAATTTGCAAGACAAGTTGGGTTTCCTCTAATCGTTCGTCCTGCCTATACTTTAGGTGGTACAGGCGGTGGTATTGCCAATAATGAAGAAGAACTGATAGAAATTACCAATGTTGGTTTAAAATATAGCCTTATCGGTCAAGCACTTATCGAGCGTTCGGTTGCCGGTTGGAAAGAGATTGAATATGAAGTTATAAGAGATGCGGCAGACAACTGCATTACTGTTTGCTCTATGGAAAATTTAGACCCTGTTGGCGTACATACCGGCGACAGTATTGTTACAGCTCCGGCACAAACATTATCTGAACCTGAACTTATGATGCTAAGAAGTGCTTCTATTAGAATTATTCGCGCGCTTGGTGTTGAAGGTGGCTGTAATGTTCAATATGCTCTAGACCCGCACTCTAAAAAATATTATGTAATTGAGGTAAATCCTCGTGTTAGCCGCTCTAGTGCTCTAGCTTCTAAAGCGACAGGCTATCCGATCGCTAAGGTGGCGAGTAAAATTGCTATAGGTTATCATTTAGATGAGATTGAAAATGCGGTAACTAAAAAGACCAAAGCTTGCTTTGAACCTACAATAGACTATGTTGTTATAAAATATCCACGTTGGCCATTTGACAAATTTGCTGGTGCCGATAGAGTACTTGGTACTCAAATGAAGGCAACTGGCGAAGTTATGTCTATTGATAGGTCAATTGAAGGAGCACTACTCAAAGCCGTGCGTTCGCTTGAAATCGGTGTAAATCATTTTTGGATGAAAGAGCTTTGCGAGTTAGACAATGATACTTTATTTAATAAAGTAAAAGAAATAACCGACGAGCGCTTTTTTGTCATAGCAGAGGCTATGCGCCGTGGTATGACAATAGATGCGATACACGATATTACAAAAATAGATAGATTTTTCTTGCAAAAACTGCAAAATATTGTCAATATGGAAAGGACTCTTGCGACAACTTTTGATAAATATACAGTAAGAGAAGCTAAACGACTTGGTTTTTGCGATCAAGCAATAGCGCAGTTTTCCGGCAAGGATGTATTTTATATCCGCGATTGGCGTAAAAAAGAAGGCATTGTACCTACATATAAAATGGTTGATACTTGTGCTGCTGAGTTTGAAGCTATGACTCCTTATTATTATTCTACTTATGCGACTGAAGATGAAGTTGTAACGACAGATAAACCAAAAGTGCTTGTTTTAGGCTCAGGTCCAATTAGAATCGGTCAAGGGATAGAGTTTGACTACTGCTCTGTACACTCTGTATGGGCGCTAAAGGAGCTTGGCTATGAAACAATCATTATAAACAACAATCCTGAGACTGTAAGTACAGACTTTGATACTGCCGATAGGCTGTATTTTGAACCTTTGACGCTAGAAGATGTGCTAAACGTTATCGATAAAGAAAATCCTAAAGGCGTTATTGTACAGTTTGGCGGTCAAACAGCAATTAACCTAGCTGATAAGCTTGATAAATGTGGTATACCTATCTTAGGCTCATCAGTTAAAAGTATTGACACTGCCGAAGATAGAGAAAAATTTGATGAACTTTTGACAAAACTTAACATACCTCGTCCACAAGGTTTTACAGTGTACGATATTGATGGTGCTTTGGTTGCCGCGCATAAGGTTAGTTACCCTGTAATGGTGCGTCCGTCTTATGTTTTAGGCGGTCGGGCGATGGAAATTGTCTATAATGATGATGAATTAAGATACTATATGACAAATGCTGTTAAAGCATCACATGAACATCCTGTGCTTGTCGACCACTATTTGCGTGGTACGGAAGTGGAAGTTGATGCCATTTGCGATGGCAATGATGTGCTAATACCAGGTATTATGGAACACGTAGAGCGTGCCGGTGTACACTCTGGCGATAGTATTGCAGTGTATCCGCCGAGAAGCTTGTCTGAACGTATTATAAAGACTATTATTGAATATACTAATCGTCTAGCTGTAGGTTTAGAAGTTAAAGGGATTATCAACATTCAATATATTGTCAAAGATGATAATGTTTTTGTAATAGAAGTAAACCCACGTTCTAGCCGTACAGTACCTTTTTTGAGTAAGATTACAGGCATTGCAATGATTAATCTCGCAACAAAAGTAGCTTTGGGGTATACGATAAAAGAATTAGGTTTTAAACCGGGATTAAGATTGTTTCCAGACTACTATGCTGTTAAAGCGCCGGTATTTTCCTTTGCTAAAATGCACAATGTCGATATAACTTTAGGACCTGAAATGAAATCTACAGGTGAAGTTATGGGTACAGACAATCGCTTTTCTCGTGCTTTATACAAAGCTTGCATTGCATCAGGACTTAATATGCCGGACGAAGGAACAATCCTCTTTACTGTGGCAGACAATGATAAACAAGATGCTCTATCTGTTGCAAAAGGGTTTAGCGATCTAGGCTACAAAATTGTGGCAACAGGTGGTACAGCAAACTTTTTTAGACAAAATGGTATTGATGTCGCTTTGGCTACAAAAGTAAGCGAAGGATCGCCTAATTTGCTAGATGATATTAAAAAAGGCAATATAAATATGGTTATTAATACTATCACTAAAGGTCAAACATCAGAGCGCGATGGCTTTAAAATAAGAAGGGCGACAGTAGAAAACGCGATTGCATGCTTAACTTCTATTGATACAGCCAAAGCTATTTTGGGAGTTATGTCAGTTATGCGTCGTCGTCGTTTGGTGAATGTTTGTGCACTTCAAGATTTATTGTTAGTTGGTGATGATTTTGAGTAAAAAACTTGTAGAAGATTGCCGCGTTATTGAAAATATAAAGCTAGGTAGTGATATTTATAAAATATCACTACAAGCTCCTAGTATCTGTGCTTTGGCTACTGCTGGGCAATTTGTACAGGTGCAAACATCAAAAACTTTGCAACCGATTCTTCGTCGCCCAATTTCTATAGCGGATGTTATAGGTGATAAACTTGTACTCATTTACCGCATTGTTGGTGAAGGTACAAGGCTTTTAGTGAATGCTAAAGCAGGCGATATTATAAGCATTTTAGGTCCGCTTGGCAGTGGTTTTAGCTTGGATGCTAAAAAACCATTACTTGTTGGTGGTGGCATTGGTATAGCACCACTACTAAAACTTGCGCGTGATTATTCTTTAAAAACAAAAGTTGCAGTTTTGCTTGCTGGACGCTGCAAAGAGGAGATTATCTTTTGGCAGGATATGTTCAAAGAGTTTTGTGATGAGATTTTTGTAACAACAGACGATGGCACTATGGGTACTTGCGGAAATTGTTTAGCACTGTTGCCTGATGTTATGGATAATTTTGATGGTGTATTTGCTTGTGGTCCTAATATAATGTTAAAGGCAGTGGCAAAGTGTGCTAAAGATAAAGATATATATTGCCAAATATCACTAGAGAGCCATATGGCATGTGGAATTGGGGCGTGTTTAGCGTGTTCTTGTTCATCTACTGATGGTAAGAGGGTTAAAATATGCCAAAACGGACCTGTATTTGTATCAACGGAGGTAGAGGGCTATGTTTGATGATAAGCTTTGCATAGATATTGCCGGTATAAAAATGAAAAATCCTATTATGACTGCCTCTGGTACTTGCGGGTTTGGGTTAGAACTTGTTGATTTTGTCGATTTAAATAAACTTGGCGCTTTGGTTGTCAAAGGAACGACACTTGATGTTTGTCTTGGCAACCCCGGTCAAAGAATTGCTGAGACTGCCTCTGGTATGCTCAATTGCATTGGGCTTGAAAATCCCGGTGTTGATAGTTTTTTGACAAAAACTTTGACTGTTTTGAAAAAGTTTGAAGTTCCTGTTATTGTCAATATTGCAGGTAAAACGCTAGAAGAATTTGCTTTGCTTGCTCAAAAACTTGACGTTGATGGCATAAGCGCTTTAGAGCTTAACATTTCTTGCCCGAACGTCAAAGCAGGTGGAATGGCTTATGGCACTTGCCCTGATATGGCGGCAAGTGTTGTAAGAGAAGTTAAAAAAGTTAGTAAAAAGCCGATTATTACTAAACTATCACCTAATGTGACTTCGATAACGGATATTGCTTTGGCAGTACAAGAGGCTGGAACTGATGCTATAAGTCTTATTAATACTCTTTTGGGCATGTCTATTAGCATTAAAAACAAAAAGCCAGTACTTGGTAATGTCTTTGGTGGACTATCAGGCCCTGCGGTAAAGCCTGTTGCACTTAGAATGGTCTATCAGGTGGCAAAGGTTGTAAACGTACCTATTATTGGTATGGGCGGCATTATGACAGCAAATGATGCAATAGAATTTATGCTCGCAGGGGCTAGTGCTGTTGCAGTTGGTACAGCAACTTTTGTTGACCCATCTAGTGTTATGAAGATAACACAGGGACTGCTAGATTATGCTAACAAGGAGAAACTGGATAATATAAGCCAAATAAGAGGTTTGGCATTATAGTTTGAAATGGATGTGATGTAATGTCTTTGGAAAATCGTTTGATTGTGGCATTAGACGTGCCTACAGTAGATAAAGCAAGTAAGCTGATAGTCGCTTTAGGCGAAGCGGTATCTTACTATAAGGTAGGTATGGAGCTTTTTTATGGCTCTGATTCTAACATTATAGATTATCTAAAAGATTTTCGTAAAAAAGTATTTTTGGATTTAAAGCTGCATGATATACCAAATACTGTTGGCAACAGCGTAGAAGTTTTGACAAAACTTGGTGTTGATATGCTCAATGTTCATGCAAGTGGTGGTCGCAAGATGATGGAAAAAGCCGTTTTAAGTGCAAAATCGTCGCAGGAAAAAACAGGTAAAAAAGCGCCTAGTCTTATTGCTGTGACTGTTTTGACAAGCTTTGACGATGCTGGCTGGGCAGAACTTAACAATAAGTTGTCTATACAAGAGCAGGTTGTCGAACTTGCTAAACTGGCAAAAGACTGTGGTATGGACGGAGTTGTAGCTTCGCCGCTCGAATCTAATGCGATAAAAAAAGCTTGCGGGGATGATTTTTTGATTGTTACGCCCGGTATTCGTTTGCCTGAAGATAATAAAGATGACCAAATTCGCATAACTACGCCAAAAGAGGCTTTTCAGGCTGGTTCTACTCATATAGTAGTTGGTCGCTCTATAACAGCTGCTAAAGATCCAAAACAGGCAGCAAGAGCAGTTTTAGAGCAAATAATGGAGGTTTAATATGAAAAAAGATGAACTTATGGGCTTGCTTGAACAAACAAACGCAGTAATGCATGGACATTTTCTTTTGACCTCAGGGCTACATAGTCCGATGTATGTAGAAAAATTTAATGTTTTGCAACACCCAAAACATACAGAAACTCTTTGTAAGCAGTTAGCTAAGGCGTTTGCTGATGATAATATAGAGCTTGTCATAGGACCTATGACAGGCGGAATTTTGCTTTCGCACGAGGTTGGTAAAGAGCTCGGTACAAGGGCTATTTTTACCGAACGCGAAAATGGTAAAATGGCTTTGAAACGTGGCTTTGAAATACCAAAGGGCACAAGAGTGCTTGTTGTTGAAGATATTGTTACAACAGGCGGTTCTGTTGTAGAAGTTATTGATGTTGTTAAAGAAAACGGCGGAAATGTTGTCGCTGTTGGTCTTTTAGTCGACAGAAGTGGTGGTAAAGTGAATTTTGGTTGCAAGACTCACGCTCTTTTACAGCTTGATGTCCCGACTTTTAAAGCAGATGAGTGCCCTATGTGTAAAGAAAACATTCCTTTTACTAAAAGAGGGCGCACCGGAAAATAATATTGTTATTAAAAAAACTTGAAGCTCAAGAACAAACTTGAGCTTTTTTTCTTGACAAAAAAGTATTTTTGTTTATAATATTTAACAGATGAGTATTTATATACTTATTTTTTGTTCAAGAAAAAGTTAGCTTAGGCTAACAAACATATTGGAGGCTTTTATGAATAAGACGCTAGACATGCTTTTGCCAGGTCAAGATGGCATAGTTGTTGCTGTTAGAGCAAAAGGCGCAATTAAAAGAAGACTGTTTGATATGGGTATTACACCAGGAACTCGGATTTTTATGCGTAAAGCGGCGCCACTTGGTGATCCGATAGAGATTAATTTACGTGGCTTTAGTTTGTCTATTCGTAAGGCTGATGCTAGTTGCATTGTGCTGAGAGGTGAACAGTAGATGAGATTTGCTTTAGTCGGTAATCCTAACAGTGGTAAAACTACTTTGTTTAACGTATTGACAGGTAGCACTGCTCGTACAGGTAATTGGCCAGGGGTTACGGTCGCGAAAAAACAAGGTGTTTATAAAAAATTACAACAAGATATTGATATTATTGATTTGCCTGGTATTTATTCTTTATCTCCTTATACGCCCGAAGAAATTGTGGCTAGAAATTATATTATTGATGAAAAACCTGATTTACTTATAAATATTATTGATGCAAGTAACATTGAACGTAATTTATATTTGACAACGCAACTACTAGAGATTAATGTACCTATTGTCATTGCACTTAATATGGTTGATGTTTTGGAACAAGAAGGCTCTAGTATAGACATAGCTGTTTTATCAGGCAAACTTGGAGTACCTGTTGTGCCAATTAGTGCTTTAAATGATAAAGGTATTGATGAGCTTATGCAATCAGCCTTTGACAGCGCTAGAGGTAGACGGGCAAAAAGTGTTTTGGCAGAATCTTATTTTTCTGAGCAGATTTTGCAAATTGCAACTAGAATGAAAGAATCGGGAATTGAGCATTCTATTTTCCATGCAATTAAATTTTTAGAAGGTGACCAGCTAGAACTAGAGCATTTTTGTTTGTTAGAGCAAGCAAATTTGCAATCAGTTAAAGATAGTATTATACTCGATGAGTTGTTAGAAGGTGATTTTGAGGCGCTTATCGCTGATGCTCGGTATAAATATATAGAAAGTATTTTGCCAGAGTTTTTTGTTACGAGTAAAAAGGTAGGCGAGTTATCTTATTCAGAACGCCTTGACAAAGTTTTGACAAATAGATTTTTTGGTATACCGCTATTTTTGCTTTTTATGTTTGCTGTTTTTCATATAACTTTTGCTGAATCTTTTTTATCAATTAGCGGTTTACCGTCGCTGGGTGTGTTTTTACAAGAACTTGTTGTCAATTTAACTGCTAGATTTAGCGAACTTGTAAGCGGACTTTTGACTGACTATGATGCTCCTTTATGGTTACACGGTCTTGTTGTAGATGGAATTATTGCCGGCGTGTCTGCGGTAATGGGTTTTTTGCCGCAAATTCTATTGTTGTTTTTGTTTTTGTCTATTTTGGAAGATACCGGTTATATGGCAAGGGCTGCTTTTTTGATGGATAGAATTTTGCGTGGGTTTGGTTTGTCTGGACGCTCTTTTATGCCGCTACTTATGGGTTTTGGTTGTTCTGTGCCAGCTATTTTAGGAACAAGGATTTTAGAAAGTGAAAGAGAACGAAGGCTTGTAATTTTTTTAATGCCGTTTTTCTCTTGCGGAGCTAAATTGCCTATTTGGGTTATTTTTGCAGGGTCTTTGTTTCCAAATAGTTCAGATATAGCCGTTTTTGCTATTTACATAAGTGGAATTATTATGGCTTGTTGTGGCGCTGTTTTTTTGAATAAAACACTTTTAGCTGGTGATGTTTCAGCTTTTGTAATGGAGCTTCCTGCTTATCGTTTGCCTAAACTTAAAAGTTTGACTTTATATTTATGGGAAAAATTAAGAGGTTTTATTTATCGGGCGATGACTGTTATTGCCGGTGCTACAATTATTATTTGGCTTTTGTCTAATTTTGATTTGTCTTTGAATATGGTGCAAACTAATAGTAAAGAGAGCATATTAGGCCTTTTAGGCGTTTATTTTGTGCCAGTTTTTAAACCTCTAGGATTTGCCTTTGGTGAAGATGCTTGGAAAAATGTTGTAGCTATTTTCACTGGTATTGTGGCAAAAGAGGTAGTTGTTTCTACTTTGGGTGTACTCTACAGCGGTGAAGCTGTCTCAGGCGCTGATGGCTTTGCCGAAGATGACTTGATGAATACTTTAGGAACTGTGTTTACACCACTGTCGGCAGTAAGCTTTATGTTGTTTAATTTGCTTACTGCTCCTTGCATTGCGGCAATGGCAGCAGCTAAAGGCGAACTTGGTACGAGGTGGTTTGCGCTAGCTGTTAGCTTTTGGCTCTTTGTAGCATGGATTATAAGTTTTGCGGTTTATAATATAGGCTTTTTAATGAGATTTGTTTAAAAATTTGCACTATTTTTTTGTGTTATGTTATAATAAAGCATTAACTTTAAATGTGAGGTAACACGGATGAAAAACGTTTACGATGCTGTTAGAGGATTTTATGGTCAAGATGCGGCATGGAACGATATTTTAAAATACGAGTGGGTAGATGGTTTTTTGCGCCAAAAAGCATGGCAAGATTATAATGATAAAAAATTGCAAGATGTTTGGCATCATTTACTAATGCTTAGTTTATATTTGGCTTATTCAGATACTTTTATTGAAGATGCACAGAGTATTGACTGTGAAGAAATGCTCTACTGGCTTGATCGTAATGTAGCTGAATTTAGTATAGATAGTTCTGATACGCAAGGATTTTTTGCAACTGTTATTGATTTTCATGATTATTTAGCAAAGCGCAAAATAGCTTTGCCTAGTGATTGTTTGAAAAAATCTTTTAAAAGTTTGCAAAATAAAGGATTTTTTACACTAAAAGAAAAAAGAATTATCCAACAAAATAATAATCCTCTTATTACACCAGATGCTCCAGCACCTATTTATTTAAAACTTGATGAACATTTACAAGAATTATTGATGGTTATAAATAAGTTTTATCAGAAAAAGGAATATGTCGGTGATATTGAACGGGCAATGTTTCTGTTTTATGGTATTATGGGCTGGGAAGATGACCAAGAACTTGACAGCCAAGAATTTTGGCTGGGCTTTTGGGACTATTTTATCTTTGATTATCACTTGATAAAAAATGATAAAACGCCACTACAAAACTTTTTTGACTCAGGAAATTACCCTTCAGAGATGACTTTTTTATTAAAAGAGCTAGTGAAGGCTAATTTTTCTGTGTTTTTTGTCAGAAATCTTACTAGTCAAGAGTGGTTAGAGTGTGAAGATTTATTTACAGGCAAGACTTTTTTCTTACCTAGTCCAATAGAAGACCCGTCAGGGTTAAAAGATTTGCTTTTTGTTGGTCATTTGTTTTCTGAAAATATGGTTCTGATTAATTATATAATGAGTGTACCTGTTAGTAAAAAATTAAGGAAGCGAATTAAAGAGGAGGTGGAGAAGCTATTTAGCCTTTATTGTTATCAAAATGAGCCTAATTCGTGGGATGGATTTTTTTCAAGACATGCCGTAGCTGTTAGGCATACCATTGAAATTTTTACAGGTTTTAGCCAGATTAATGCTGTAGCTGACTTTCAAGTTCCGCCAATAGCGAAGTATTTACCAGAAAAAATAGAATCGAAGGTTCTTTTTTGTCTTTTTGATGTTTTAAAAGTCAGTAAATTTTCTCAGCACGATTGCAATATCGCTGCGAAAATGTGGTTGGATTTTTGCACTGAACACAAGGTCGTTGTAAAAAAACCTCATTTGTGGGCAAGCGGTATTTTGGCTAATTTTTTGATGATAAATTCACCTTTGCCTGGTGATTATAAGTATATAAGCGAACTTTTTGGCGTTCGCTCTAACTTGATTGTTAAATATCAGAAAAAGATAGCTCAAATATTGGATATTAAAGAAAACGATTTAAGATATTTAAACGAAGAAGGGTTTATAATGCTACTAAATCAGTAGGTAGGTGATTTTATGCGTTGCAGCAATTGTGATAAAGAATTTGATGAGCATTTAGACGATTGTCCACATTGTGGTGCTGTTGTTGATAAAACCAATGAAACAACAGTGATAAGTGCGGGTGAGAGGGACGGTTTTTCTGGTGTGACTATAGTTGATGGTCACGATGACAACAAAAATGATGATAAAGAGACTTTTTATAGGCAGAATTCTGCTGGGAACCAGAAGATTTATGTCAAAAATGTTAAATTTTCTGGTGGTAGCATTATGACAAAGCTTTTAATTTTATTTGCTTTGGCGTTTATAATTTTTATTCTTTTGCCAGCATTTTTGATTGGCTTTGCCGTTTTAGCGTTTATATGGTTTGTTTTTAGTTTATTCAAATGATAAAAAACAGCACTAACATTATGTTAGTGCTGTTTTGTTTTAAAATATTTCCTAGGAAATAATACAGGTATTTGTGCTTGTGAGATGTTGCCAAATGATTTTTTTGTGATGCTTATTATTGGTGGTGCTTGAATCCTTTTGGCAATCGCCAGACCATTATAAGCTTTCCACCATCTTTCTAAATCATCAAAAAAGTTTTCTGCTGTGGGAAAGAGTTTGTCAATTAGACCTGTTTTGCAACCTATTGCTTTTTCCAGCTTGTTTTTTTGATATAATTTAGCAATTTCTAGTATTGTCAGATTGCTTTGTACAAAAGCCTTAAATAAATAGTCGTGATATGGATATATTATTGGGTCTCCGCCTGTTCCTACAGTTTGTGCGGATGATAGCTCGGCACTAGGTTTTATGTCAAAAATTTCTTGCGGTATTATTTGTTTTTGAAAAATATTTTGATTAAAATAGTTGGCGAACTGGTATACTTGATGCTTCCAAAGATCACCAAGTGGACACATGCAACCTGCAAGATCACCGTAAAAAGTGCCATATCCTGCAGTTATTTCGCTTTTATTGGCATTACAAGGAAAGCTTGCACCAAAGGCACTTGCAGCAGCAGCAACTATGCGAGCGGAGCGATCTCTTGCCTGTACATTCTCTAGGTTAAAATCAGATAAAGTTAAATTGTCCTGGTCAATTTTTATCTCTTGGATTTGTTTTTTTGTAAGTTCGATACTTTGTTCTATAGGGATTTGAGCAAAGTGGGTATTTAGATTTTGGGCAAGCTGTTTGGCTATATTTATTGTTATTTGAGAATTGAACTTGCTTGGCATGTTTAGGAGTAGCACATTTTCAGCTCCCAGTATGTGGGTGAATAGACAGGCGCTAACAGCAGAATCTATTCCACCTGACAGTCCAATTACCATTTTTTTGATTTGGCAAGCTTGCAAAAAATCTTTTGTCGCTATGATGATTGCTTCAAAGCAGTTATCTTTAGTCTCTGACAAAGGCTCTTTAGTTACAAAATCCATCTTTATTGTATCGAAAGTTACGAATTTCATTGATTGCTTAAAACTGGTTAGTTGGATTATCTTTTTGCCTTTTTTGTTAAATACGCAACTATCGCCGCTGTAAGCGTAAATATTTTTGTCAATATTTTGCATGCCAACATTGTTTAGATATATGTAGGGAACAGAAATCTTATTTGCTTTTTGTTCTATGCAATAAGGAGTAGAAGTTATATGTATAAACATATCTGTAGCTGCATTTGTATAATCAAGGCTTAGCATTATCTTTACATCTTTAATCTTTATTGTTTTTGGGTTTACAGACAATTTTTTATTGTAAGCGATGCAAATGCTACTTTCTTTTTTAAAGAAGTTGCCGAAAACAATGCAAGTATCGTTACTTTTTTGCACGATTTTTTTAGCGTAATAATTGCATTCATCTAAAAAACAATCGTAATCTTGCAAAACGCCTATATTTTTGCCTGACAAGCAAAGCTCAGGAAAGACTATTATATCGGCTTTTTGTTGTTTGGCTTTTTTTATATCTTTTGAAATATTCTGATAGTTGGCTTCTGGCTGACCTGCAAGTACTTTAGTTTGACAAAGTGCTATTTTAATTTGCAAAACTTATCCCACCTTTGCATTTTTATGCTAATATTATACTATAAATAATGTTTTTTGTAATTGCCAACAGTATTTTTTTTTGTTATATTTAAAAAGGTGATATTATATGAAAAAAACTAACGCTATGAGATTGTTGGATAGTCAAAAGATAGCTTACGATGTTTTAACTTATCAGGTTGATGAGAACAATTTAGATGCTTTATATGTCGCAGATAAAATTGGTTTGCCTGTTGCTCAAGTATTTAAAACACTTGTACTACAGGGCGATAAAACAGGCATTATAGTCGCGTGTCTGCCTGGAGATAAGCAAGTGGATTTAAAAGAGATGGCTAAAGTTAGTGGCAATAAAAATGCTCAAATGGTACCACTTACGCAGGTTTTAGCGCTTACAGGTTATATAAGAGGCGGAGTGTCGCCTCTGGCGATGAAAAAAGTATATCCGTTTTACCTTGATGAAAAAGCAAATTTATTTGATAGAATATGTGTAAGTGCTGGTATTCGCGGCTTGCAGATGTTTTTGCCGCCAAGTGATTTGTTAAAAGCTACTTGTGGCAAACTTACAAAAATCAGTCTATAGGAGGACTTTATGATATTTAAAAGTACACGTGGAGCGGAAGAGGCTACTTCTGCTAAAGCAATAGCTCAAGGATTAGCTAAAGATGGTGGTCTTTTTGTGCCAGAGCATTTTGCTCAGATTAGTCAAAAAGAATTATTGGAACTTTCGGATAAAGATTATAATGAACAGGCAAAAGTAATTTTGCAAAAATATTTGACTGAATATACTAATGATGAAATTTCGCAGTGTGTTGATGAAGCTTACAGTAAAGGCACCTTCCCTGATGGGCAGGTGGTTTATAAAAAAGTAACAGAAAAAATATCTGTGTTAGAGCTTTGGCATGGACCTACTTCTGCTTTTAAAGATATGGCGCTGCAATTGTTGCCCAAATTGCTTACAAAAGCGATCGAAAAAACAGGCGAAAAAAAGGAAGTAGTTATTCTTGTGGCGACATCAGGAGATACAGGAAAAGCAGCGTTAGAAGGTTTTTGCGATGTTGCTGGTACAAAAATTGTTGTTTTTTACCCACAAGATGGTGTAAGCCAAATACAAAAATTGCAGATGATAACACAAAAGGGTGACAACGTCAGTGTATTTGCGATAAAAGGGAATTTTGATGATGCCCAAACAGGTGTGAAAAAACTGTTTAGTGATAAAGATATGATTGCAACAATGCAGAATAAAGGATATGTTTTCTCGTCAGCAAACTCCATCAACTGGGGTAGGTTGGTACCGCAAATAATCTATTATTTTAATGCTTACTTTAGCGCAGTACAAAATAAAACAATAGCCTTTGGTGATAAAGTTAATTTTGCTGTGCCAACAGGAAATTTTGGCAACATTTTGGCTGGCTATTATGCTAAATGTATGGGGCTTCCTATAAATAAATTTATTTGCGCGTCAAATTCTAATAATGTGCTGGCAGATTTTATAAAAACAGGTGTTTATAATCGAAATAGACCATTTCATCAAACAATATCGCCGTCCATGGATATTTTAGTATCCAGCAATTTAGAACGCCTACTATATCATTTAACAGATGGTGACAGCAAACAAGTTGCCAGTTGGATGCAAGATTTGAATGAACAAGGTTGCTATGATATTGGTCAAGAATGCAAAAAAAGTCTGCAAGAGAATTTTGTTGGTTACTGGATAGATGACGAACAAACAAAGAAAACGATAAAAGAAGTGTTTGAAAAGACAGGTTGTCTTTTGGATACACATACGGCAGTAGCGTGGTTTGCAGCTAATTGTCATGATGGCTTGGAACACACGATAGTTGTTTCAACAGCAAGTCCGTTTAAATTTGCTATAGATGTATTGAGTGCTGTGCAGCCTAACGCTACAACAGAGCCGTTTGAAGCTTTGCAAGAACTGGCAAAAATTTCAAAATTAAATATTCCGCCTAAGATGCAAGAACTTGAAAATCTGCCAAAACTGCACAATCAAACGATTGATGCAGGGCAAATGAAACAAACGCTAGAACAAATATTAAAAATCTAAAAATAAGCCAGCACAGTCTGGCTTAAACTATTTATGAGGTAAAGTATGAAAGTAGTTTTAACAACCTTCAACAGTAAATACATACATTCAAGTCTTGCTTTGCACAGCTTAAAAAGCTATTGCGAGCAAGATAAAGTAACAATTAAAATAATTGAACACACAATCCAAACGCCTATATTATCAGCACTAGCGAATATTATTGACGAGAAACCTGCTGTTGTAGGCATAGCTGTACACATTTGGAATAAAAATCAAAGTTTTCAATTAGCTAATTTGATTAAGAAGGTAGCGCCTGAAACAAAAGTAATAATTGGTGGTCCGGAAATCAGCTATGATTTACAGGAAGTTTTTGCTAGAGTTGAAGAGGTTGATTATGCGATACAAGGCGAAGGAGAACAAGCCCTACATCAACTTATAACAAACTTAAAAAACTTAAAAGACGGCAAAGGGATACAAGGGATTGCCTACAAAGAAAATCAAACCATTCACAATCAAGAACAAATACAAATAATAAAAGATTTGGATAGTCTACCTTTTGCTTACAACTTAACTGATAAAGATTGCCAAAATAAAATACTCTACTATGAAACAAGTCGTGGTTGTCCCTATGCCTGCACTTATTGCTTATCTGGCATTCACAAAAACCTACGTTTTAAGTCGCTTGATAAAGTATTTGTTGAACTACAGCAATTTATTGATGCAGGTATAAGACAAGTAAAATTTGTTGATAGAACCTACAACATAAATGACAAGCATTATAAACCTATATTTAGATGGTTGATAGATAAAAAGCCAAAAACCAACTTTCATTTTGAAATAAAAGCAGATAAGATTGATGAACAGACATTAGATATTTTGAAGCTTGCTCCTAAAGGACTATTTCAATTTGAGATAGGCATACAAAGCACAAACAAGCAAACGCTAAAATGCATAAAAAGAGAACACGATTGGGAAAAAACGGTAGATATTGTAACAAGCTTGAAAAAGTTTGGCAATATCCATCTTCATCTTGATTTAATCTGCGGATTGCCTTATGAAACATTAGAACAGTTTAAGCAATCATTTAATGAAGTATATAAACTCAGTCCTCATGCATTGCAAATAGGATTTTTAAAGCTGTTAAAAGGCACATTAATAACAGAAGATGCCGAAAAATACGGCTATAAATATATGAACGAACCACCATATGAAGTTTTAGAAAATAACTATATAACTTATACTGAGTTATCATATTTGAAGGTTTTTGAACAGGTATTTGACCAAACATACAATTCTGGAAAATTTGTACATACCCTACAATATCTTCTTCAACATATATATGTTGACAATCCATATAGCCTATTTAGCTGCTTGGCAGACTGGTGGAGACAAAACAATCAACACAATCTTATGCACAACAACCAAACGACAGCAAATAACTTGCAACGATTTATCAAAGAGCAACACCAAAATCACTATGAAAATCTGATGGATTGTCTAAAGCTAGACATTATAACAACACATAATAACAATTTTATGCCAGATTATATAAGCTGGTATACGATGATAAATCCGCAACAAATAACCCAGATATACAAAGAAGAAATCGCACAGCACATACCTGATTTTGCAATAACAACATGGCGACAAACAAAAAACAATTACAAAATAGAGTCTTTTGACAACTACTATAGTGGACAAAAAACTACTCCAATCCTAGTTTTATTCGACATAAAAACAGGATTGCAAAAAATAATCAAAAATTTTTGAAAAACCTCTTTACAAAGCAAAAAACTTTTGCTAACATATACAAATGTGATGCAAAAAGGAGGTAACGAAAATGCAAAAAATAGAACTACTAACAAGAATACAAGAACTAAGTTCATTGCTATCATCTGACACAACTACAAAATACATGCAACAAGAAACAGTTCAACAAATGCAACAAGCTTTAGAGCAAATGACACAAAAATACCTTGATGTATATTGCATGGCATAAAAAAACAGTTGACAAAATCAGTAATAACAATTAAAATATAAACGTTGTCAAAAAAGATAAAAAAAGATGAAAAAAGATATTGACAACAAAAAAGATAAGTGTTA
>CAZKFG010000009.1:0-43985 GCA_964551985.1 uncultured Acidaminococcales bacterium | reverse complement strand
CCTGCGCTTGCTTTTCAATCAGCTTGTTTATCGCCTCTAATGTTTGACTGCCATAATGCTCAGGCTCTCTTATACCCAGCATATTAAGGTTTGGTCCGTGCAGTATGAGTACTTTGTTGTTTTTCATTGTGCACCCCTTAAAAATAAATTACCTAAATATTATATCACAATTACAAACTTTTAGCTATTTTAATCGACAAACATAATAGGAAAATCAAAATTTTGCAAAATAATCTTCAAATCGCCCAGCATATCAGGCGTGCTTTGTATTAGCACAATACCTTTTTCTCTATCTAGAGTGCTGACAATACCTATATGTTCATAACCTTCTATTATCCAGTTTAAATAGGCTATATTACAAGGCTCTAGCTGAACTTTTATACAACTGTCAACCACCATTAACTTTCCTTCTTAACATAGAGTTTGGTAAAATATTTTTATCATAAGGAATTTTAAATACCTGTCTCGGATGCGGCGCCTCATCTATAGGGTTATCATCAGCATCAAACATTACACTTGTTGAAACTTCAAACAGCTGTCCGTCAGGCGCAATTATCTCAAGTATTTGGTCTTTTTGGATATTGTTGCGCTGTTCTAATATCAGTTTCCCATCTTGGTAACCTGTCACAAGACCAACAAAATCATGCGTTTGCTCATATGAAGATGTTGTATATATCTGTCCGTCTTTATCAGGTTTTTGTTTTATAAAGCCATTTGTATATGGTCGATGTGAGATTTTCTCCAGCTCGCCTAGCCACTCTTTTTTTATCTGAAACTTTTCTTTATCAGCAAAATAACTATCTATTGCCTGTCTGTATACACTCACAACTGTAGCTACGTAGTGTACACTTTTCATTCTGCCTTCAATTTTAAAGCTATCCACGTTAGCTTCTATAAGTTCGGGTAAATATTCCAACAACCTTAAATCGCGTGAATTAAAAACATAAGTGCCATGTTCATCTTGTTCAATTGGGTAATATTCACCAGGTCTTTTTTCTTCGACAAGACTATAGCGCCAACGACAAGATTGTGAACAAAATCCTTGATTTGCATCACGATAGCTCATATAACTGCTCAAAAGGCACCTACCGGAATATGATATACACATAGCGCCGTGCACAAAAGTTTCCAGTTGAATACTACAACATTTAGAACGTATTTTTGTTATTTCATCAAGTGATAGCTCTCTTGCTAAAACAATCCTTTTTGCGCCAAGCTGTTCATACATTAAAGCCCCCGCCCAATTGACAGTATTTGCCTGTGTACTTATATGCAAATCAACCTTTGGTGCATACTGTTTAGCAAGACTTAAAACACCCATATCAGATATAATTAGACCGTCAACATTAATGCTTTGCAAAAACGATAGATACTCGGGCAATTGCTCTAGCTCTTCGTTATGCGGCATAATATTGACAGTTATATATACTTTTTTGTTTAGACTATGTGCTAATAAAACCGCCTCAATTAGTTCTTGGTTAGTAAAATTGCCACTTTGGGCACGCATACCAAAAGTTTTGCCGGCAAGATACGCGGCGTCTGCACCATAGATAAAAGCCATTTTCAATTTTTCCATATTACCAGCAGGAGCTAGCAGTTCTGGTTTTTTCAAATCAATCACCGTTTATCTTATTTGCTTGCTTGTTCTATAGCAGCGAGATGTTCTTCATAACTATTAGAAAAAATATGACTGCCGTCTTTTTTAGCCACAAAATATAAATAGTTTTCCCCAGATGGTTGCAAAACAGCTTGCATAGAGGCAAGACCAGGACTTGCTATAGGTCCAGGCGGCAAACCATAATGTAAATAGGTATTATAAGCAGAAGGCAATTTAGTATCTGCCACAGTAAGTTCAGGTTTTGGCGAGCCCAAAATATACTGAATTGTCGCACAAGACTGCAAAGGCATAGCATAATCTATCCTTTTGAGAAATACTTTGGCAATAATCGGTCTGTCTTTTGCGACTGCGGCTTCTTTTTCAACCAAAGATGCTAAGGTTACAAATTCTCTTATAGTCATATCTTGTTTTTTAATCTGCTCTTGCATTTGTTTTGATAAATTATCATCAAATGCTCTTGTCATCTCAATTAAAACATCTTGAGGTGTAGCCTTAGGACTAAAATAATATGTTGCAGGAAATAAAAAACCTTCTGTTTTATACTCAACGAGAGAATCATCTGTTTTCATATAAGCATAAGGAGTAAAGTTTTTTGCCTGAGCCAAAAAATCATCTTTTTTAACTAAAGAATTCTCTTCAAGCAAGTTAGCTATCTGTTTTATATTATAACCTTCAGGTACAACGATTTTTATCTTTCTGGTCTCACCTTTGGATATTTTCTCTAAAATGTCTTTATATGGTTCGCCACTGACAAACTCGTATTCACCTGCTTGCAAAGAGTTTTCATAGTTTTGACTTCTCGCTTGGGCAGCAAATCTTTTGGCACTATCAACAACCTGTTTTTTAGCTAACAGTTCACCAATAGAAACCGCCGCCATACCAGGCTCAATTTCCACTATAATAACCTTGCCTACAGGCAAAACGACCCTAGGTGGCAAAAAATATAATGTTGTGCTTATGGAAACCAGCAAAAACAAGCTCGCAATAATTATTACTATGATCGTATTTTTTCTAGTTAACTTTTGTCTCAAGATTATTCCCCATTCACGAAAAAATAGGAAAGTCCAAAGACTTTCCTCCCAAAAAACTGGTCAAAAACTATTGTTCATCTTTGTCGTCATCTTCATATAGTTTTAAAACTTCGTCATACTCATCATCTGTCGGATTACAATAAACATCTTCGCCATTTTCGTCAACTTCAATTTTAGCAATAATTGCCTCATCTTCATCACAAGCACATGCCTCGTCTTCACAACTACATTGTTTTTCGACTGAAACCAAAATAGCAAAGCGTTTATCTCCAACTTGAATAACTTCTTCTTCAAAATAATAATATTCTTTACCATCTTCGTCTGTTATAACGACGACTTGTTCTTCTATAGCATCTTGCTCTTTTAAATCTTTCATATCCATCATACCTCTTTTATTTTTTTAACTAATGCAATTGTATATTATGCAATGTGTGCTGTCAACAAATTAGTGACTAAAAAATCTTTTTTAAAGCATTGGTTATCTTTTGTTTTTCTTGATTTATCTGGTTTGTTATGTTTTGTTTGATATTTTCTTTAGAAATATTTGAAGCATCAATAGCTTGAATTGAAACTTTACCATTAGAATCTAATGTCGCCGTTGTCGTTATTGAACCCGCAAGAGTATTGATAACAAGATTAGAAAAGTTCATAGCATTAGCATTTTTCGTAAAATTACCTGTCATAGAATTAAATGGTATTCCATTAAAATCACCAGAACCAATAGCAAAATTACCACTTACAAGCAAAGAATTGTCAGCACTTGTACCTTTAGCGTTAGCACTAAAAGAAAGCGGTCCTTTTATTTTGCTAGAGGATAATGACGAACTGCTAAGACCAGAGCCATTAACAAAAAAATTAAAGCTTTTGTCTGCAAGCGTGACACTACCTGTCAAATTTACCGTCCCACCATAAACATTAGCACTGGCATCAGTTAACCTGACTACCCCTTTATCATATGCAAAGTTGCCTTTAACATTTGTAGCATCAAGTTGATCTGTTTTTATTGATGGTGCATTAAAACTACCTTTAGCGATAGGTTCCATAGCGCTGCCTGTTATCTGGGCATTAAAATCTATACCATCTGTTATTCCGAGACTTGGACTCAAAGCGCTTATTTTAAAAGCATTCGAGGCAATTTTAAGATCAAGTTTAAACGGTTCGTTATTAATATCCACATTGCCATTTATAGTAACAGATTGGTCATTTAATTTTCCTGTAATATTAGTAAAACTTACAATACCTTTTTGCAAACTAAAGCTACCCTTAAAGCCGCTCATAATAATGCCTTGCTCTTTAGCTTGTGCTTTTAAATCGGTAAAGTTCCCTTGTGCACTAATATTTAACTTTTTATCAGAACCAATTTCCACAACTGTTTTTAAATTATCAATACTGCCACTATCAACTGTAAAATTACTTTGTATCGGCATCATATCAAAAAAATCTTTGAGTAAAATCGTGCGACCATCTAAGTCTACTCTAATATCAGCCTCTTTGTCTTTATACAAAAGCTCTATTTTGCCTGCAAAAGTAGCTTTATTTTGCTTAGCTTGAAAAGTGCCCAAAACTTTTGGGAATTCTGCATAAGAGAGTTTACAATCTAAATTGTCATAAGAGAGTTTGTTTTTGCCACTGGTTAGCTGTAAAAGTCCTTTTGCTATCTCTATTGTACCTCTAAAAGAAGGCTTTGCATCTTTTGGCTCTTTAGCTTTATCTTTAGGTTCCATTTCTACTAGCCTAGAAATATTAAGACCATCTTTTTCATTATAATCTAAATGTAATTCTGGTGCCTCTAAAATAATGCTTGACACAGAGGCTGCCGACAAACCGCTGCTTAAAACATCGCGCAATCTAACAGTTATATTAACTCTTGGTATTTTGACAACATTCTTACCTTGAGGATCATTCCAAACAATATCATTTATCCAAACATCACCACTTAAAGACGCACCAATATCACCAACTGTCAAAGAGCCTTTTAAAAAAGTCTGTTCTTTGGCACTTTTACGCACATAATCTGCTGCTTTTGAACCTGCCCAAGTCACAAAGAAAAACACTAACACCACAGCGCTAAGTAAACTAGCTAAAATAATCTTTTGATTTCGACTAAAATGAAGCATCATCATTCTCCCTTGTTTAATATATTTGCTTTTTTAGCAAGATAACCTTGTAAAATAAATACTGCCGCTATCTTATCAACAACCTCTTTGCGTTTTTTGCGACTTACATCAGCACCAATTAGCATCTTCTCTGCAGCAACTGTCGTAAGTCTTTCATCGTATAAATCAACAGACAAATCAGGAAACTCTACTTTTAACATATCACTAAATTCTTGTGACAAAAGCGCCCTTGTACCAAGACTTGCATCCATATTTTTTGGCAGTCCCACAACAAAACCATCTGCCTGATATTCACGCACAAGCTCTTTTAACGCCTCTAAATCATTTTTAATGCCACGACGTTTAATAGTTGTAACCCCTTGCACGGTTATACCAAGAAGGTCATTTACCGCAACGCCAATTGTTTTATCACCAACATCCAGTCCTAAATAACGCAAATTAAACCACCTTTATACAAAAATGTTCACAAACTGTACTGCAATACCCACAGCGTAAACATTTAGTTTTATCAATCACAGCGATAGAATCTATCACCTCAACAGCACCATTTTTACACCTTTTTTCGCAATTACCGCAGCCAGTACAATAAGGCTCTACAATAATGTCTCTTTTTTGATTTATTATTTTAAAGAGCTTTTGCTCATCTGGCAACTTGTCAGAAAAAAGCGCGCAATTGACAATTACTTCATCTATACTTTGCATACCAACTGCCACAGAAGAAATAGGCTTTATTTTTCTCACCCAATCAATAGCCTCTTTACTACTACCTGACAAATAGCCTCCACCAAGTGCTTTCATAGCATATATACCCTTGCCCATATAATGCGCAAAATCTATCGCCTTTAGCATATCTTCACAACTACCATCAGCAATCCCAAAACCTTTTTGGTTGATAATCGGTTGTATAACATCCACTTCGTCCATCATCGCTGCAGCTCGCACAACATCAACAAAATGTGTGGAGATGCCAATAGCGCGTATAAGACCTTTTTGCTTAGCATCAACAAGGCATTTTAGTGCTTCGCCATGCCCTTTTAAAGTTAGTCTTGACGTTTGCTCGTGCAAAGCAAAAATATCTATGTATTCTCTATCTAGCTGTTTACAAGCTGTTTGAATGCTTTGCAACATGTCATCATACTCATAAGCATAAGATTTACTGGCAATAATAACATCACGCTTTTTTTCTATGCCACATTTTATATGTGGATAATTTTCATAAAGCTCAGCAGTGTCAATAAAATTAACTCCACTATCTAGTGCAAAGCTTATGATTTTACCAGCATATTCTGGCGAAAAATCCTTTTGCAATGGACCTACAGTCAAAGAACCAAAGCATAGTTCTGAAACTAAAAAATCAAGTTTACCTAATTTTTTACACTGCATTTTTATTTTTCAGATAACACTCCACAAGTTCTTCTAACAGTTCATAACGCTCAAAGCTTCTGATTCTCGTACGAGCCTCTTTATAATTTGTTATATAAGTTGGATCACCAGAGAGCAAATAGCCAACAAGCTGGTCAATAGGGTTATAGCCTTTTTCCTTGAGCGCCGCACAAACATAGGCAATTTCATCTGAGACGATTTTTTTATTCATATCTGGACGATACAGCATAGTATCTTTAAACATATCAGACATTTTTAATGCCTCCTTTAACAATAAACTATTCTTTCAAATAATTTTAACATACAATAACTAAAAAAGTACACAAAAAAAATCAACCTAAAAAGGCTGATTTTTTCAAATTACTTTATTTGCGCCTCAATAATAGCCCATGCTTTTTCAATAGCAGATGGAATTTCGTTTGGTTTTTTACCTCCGGCTTGTGCCATATCAGGGCGTCCGCCACCACCACCACCCACCAAAGAAGCGATCTGTTTAACTGCATTTCCTGCGTGTATTCCTTTAGCGACAGCTTGTTTTCCTGCCATGACAAGTAAATCAAGTTTATCTTCTGAACGTTTGCTAAACAAAACGACTACACTACTATCACCTAGCTTATCTCTTAAACTATCACCAAAACTTCTCAGTGCATCAATGTCAGGGGTATCAACACTCATGACAGTTGCTTTAATATCACCAAATTGTTTTACCTTATCTTCAACATTATCCGACTGCATTTTAGTTAGGTTGCTATTTAACTTATGCACTTCTTGTTGCAAAGATTTAACTTGCCCCTGCACAGAGTCTAGTCTATCAAGCACATCATCAGGTCTGCATTTTAAGCTTGTGCAAACATTTAAAAGCAAATTATCTTGGCTTTGCATAACACGAACAGACTCTATTCCTGTTACTGCCTCAATACGTCTTATACCTGCGCCAACGCTAGATTCGGCAATTATTTTAAACAAGCCTATTTGCGCAATGTTATCAACATGTGTCCCACCGCAAAGCTCTGTACTAAAATCAGGCACCTGCACAACCCGCACTACTTGGCCATATTTTTCACCAAACAAAGCTACAGCCCCCATTTGGCGAGCCTTTTCTTGCGATGTTTCAATTACTGTTACAGCTTTTGCCTGCAAAATTTCTCTGTTGACAATAAATTCTATCTTTGTAAGTTCATCTTTACTTACAGGTGAAAAGTGCGAAAAGTCAAAACGCAAGCGATCTTGACCAACATAGCTACCTGCTTGATTTACATGCTCACCCAAAACTTTTTTAAGTGCCGAATGCAAAAGATGTGTTGCGGTATGGTTTCTAGCTACAGCTAATTTCTTTTCACCATCTGTCGTAGCCTCAATGCTGTCGTGTTTGCGTAAATTACCTTCTATTACTGTTATATAATGAACGGTCGTACCGTCGGCAATCTTTTTAGTTGCAGTAACTTGAGCCTTGCCATTTTTGCTGCTAAAGGTACCAGTATCGCCGATTTGGCCACCACCTTCAGCGTGAAACGGTGTTACTTTTAAAACAATTATCGCCTTTTGGTCTTTTTGTACAAAATCTACCTGTTGACCTGTCGCATCATCAAAAATAAGTACTATCTCGGTATCTGTTATGCTCTCGTCAACCTTAAGCTCTGTAGTACTAAAATCAGTAAAATCAAGTACTACATTAGTATCATCCTTGCTTTGTCTAGCTTGTCTGGCTCTTTGGCGCTGCTCTTGCATCGCTTCTTCAAAAGCTTGTTGATCCATACTAAAGCCATGCTCAGTTAGAATTTCTTCTGTAAGCTCCCAAGGGAAACCGAAAGTATCATATAAATTAAAGCAAATTTTACCGTCGAGTACTGTTTTTTTGCTGTCTTCAAGTTGTTTTATCTGTGAATTAAGCAGTTCTATTCCTTGTTCTAAAGTAGCTTTAAAACGTTCTTCTTCTGTTTGGATAACTTTTTTGATAAATTCTTTTTTCTCTGATAGTTCGATATAATGTTCACCGAATATATCAACAACAACATCTACTGCATCAGCTAAAAATAATCTATCTATACCCAAAAGTTTACCATGTCTTACCGCACGACGAAGAACGCGACGAAGAACATAACCTCTGCCTTCATTAGACGGAAGTATCCCATCGCTTACCATAAACGCAACGCTTCTGGCATGGTCAGCAATAACTTTTAGCGACACATCTGTCTTATCAGATTTACCATAACTAATGCCGGCAATGTCTGCTGCATATTGTAAAATAGGGAATAATAAATCAGTCTCAAAGTTTGTTCTTTTACGTTGCAAAACTGATGCAATACGCTCTAGTCCCGCACCCGTATCAATATTTTTCTTCTCTAGTGGTGAATATGTGCCATCTAGCTCTTTGTTAAACTGAGTAAATACATGGTTCCATATTTCCAAATAACGGTCGCAATCACAACCAACCTTGCAATCAGGACTGCCGCAGCCACGCTGCTCACCTAAATCAAAATAAATTTCTGAACAAGGACCACAAGGACCAGGTCCTATTTCCCAAAAGTTATCTTCCATTCTTATTATACGCTCAGGCGGCAAACCGATAACATCATGCCAAATGTCATAAGCCTCGCCATCGTCAGTATAAATGGTCGCCCAAAGTTTATCTTCTGGCATTTGAAGTACCTTTGTCAAATACTCCCATCCCCAGCAAATGGATTCTTTTTTAAAATAATCGCCAAAAGAAAAATTACCGAGCATTTCAAAAAAAGTATGATGTCTTGCTGTTCTGCCGACATTTTCTATATCACCTGTACGAATACATTTTTGACTTGTTGTTATTCTAACATTAGGCGGAGTTAGTTTACCTGTAAAAAACGGCTTAAACGGAGCCATACCAGCACCAATCAGTAGCAGTGTCGGATCATTATCAGGAATAAGAGAAGCACTAGGTAAAATGAGATGTCCTTTGTCTTTAAAAAAGTTCAAAAAACTCTCCCTTAGCTCTTTACCTGTCAAGTTTAACATATTATTACTCTCCTTAAATTACTTTATTACATATTAAAAAAATTATACCTAATTAGATTTTTAGTGTCAATCAAAGCTTTTTTTATCATTTGTCTGATTGCACAAATCAGCTAAAGTTATAGAATCAAGTACATTTTCAATGCTCTGTCCAACCTTTTGCCAAACATTTTTTGTAATGCAACTATCAGATTTTTCGCAGTACTGGTCATCAAACGGCTGGATACTCAAAAGGCAGTCAACAGGAGCTATAGGACCTTGCATTACTCTTATAATATCGCCAACTGTTATCTCGCTAGGCGACTTTGCTAAAACATAGCCACCTTGAGCACCTCTGGTGCTTTCGACAAGATTCGCCTTTTTCAAATAGCTCATCAGTTTTTCTAAATAAGCCTCTGAAATACCTTGCCTTGTCGCAATGCTTTTTAAAGATACAGGCATTGTTTGAAAATTCATTGCCAAATCATACATCGCTACAACGGCATAGCGTCCTTTAGTAGATATTTTCATTTTGCACCTCTATCTTTTAGACTAGCCATTCGCTGGGAGATTATTTTTTCATAACCATTATCTGTTGGTTTATAATACTCTTTACCTGATAATTCTTTTGGAAGATAGTCTTGTTTTACATAATTGCCATCATAATCATGCGGATAAAGATAATCCTTGCCATGCCCAAAAGCTTTGGCGCCTTTATAATGAGCATCGCGTAAATGAACAGGCACTGTAAGAGAACCATTGTTTTTTACATCAAATATAGCCTCTCCTATCCCTACATAAGCGCTATTGCTTTTAGGGGCAGTTGCGATATAAGTTACAGCCTGCGCAAGCGGAATTTTCGCCTCTGGAAAGCCTACAAACTGAGCCGCCTGTGCTGCCGCCATAGCAACAACCAAAGCCTGCGGGTCAGCATTGCCAACGTCTTCTGCGGCACAAATGACTATGCGTCTTGCAATAAACTTTAAATCCTCTCCGCCTTCAATCATTTTTGCTAAATAATATAGCGCCCCATCAGCATCAGAACCACGCATACTCTTTATAAAAGCAGAAGTAACATCATAATGAGCATCTCCGCCTTTATCGTAGCGCACCTGGTTTTCTGACAAAATACTAAGTACATTTTCTTTATCAATATTTTTTTTATCTTCAGGTAAAAGCGAAACCAATTGCTCAAGTAAATTAAGCGCACGCCTAGCATCTCCTGAAGCTATATGCACTAGAGTATCTAGTGCTTCATCATCTATTGAAATTTTCTCAGCGCCGTAACCTTTTTGCTCATCTAGCAAAGCGTTTTGAACAATCTTTTTTATGTCATCAGGAAGCAGTGCTTCTAACCTGATTATTTTCATTCTTGATAAAAGTGGAGAATTAACCTCAAAAAAAGGATTCTCCGTTGTCGCACCAATAAGGGTAATTATACCATTTTCCACATATGGAAGCAGTATATCTTGCTGAGCTTTATTAAAGCGGTGTATTTCGTCAACAAACAATATTGTGCCAATGCCTGTTGCCAACCGCTTTTGGCGAGCTAGTTCTATAACTTTTCGCAAATCGCTGGCACCAGAAGAAACAGCATTTACCTGCTCGAATAGATAGCCTGTAGAGTTTGCAATAATTTTAGCAAGTGTTGTCTTACCAGTTCCTGGCGGACCGAAAAAAATTATAGATGGTATTTTATCTAGTTCGATCATTTTTTTTAAATATCTGCCCTGACCAACGATTGCCTGTTGTCCGACAAATTCATCAAGATTTGTAGGGCGCATACGTTTGGCTAATGGCTGGTCGTAAGACTGCGCAAAAAGGCTCATACTACACCTCTTAAAATTTTATAAATAACAAAAAAGTCTAGGCATAACCTAGACAAGAAAACCCCGCAATGCCGCTGTAGCCTCTGTTTTGAACCTGCCCAAGCAGGTGGGTATTTTCTTAATTAGTTCGAGTTTCCACTCAAAGATGGTCTACTGTCCGTAACTAAAGTTAAATTCCCATATAAAATTGTGTTGGCTCAAAACATGAAAGCTAATTGCGTACACCGCAGGAGTTGTTCTTTTATTCTATATTAACAAAAAAACTAATAAAATTCAATAGTTTTAATCTTCTTTTTTCGGCAATGCAGTTGTTTTTATAAACAGTTCATTTAACTGCTTTGTCGTCACTTCTGATGGTGACTGGGTCATAAGGTCTGTTGCGCTTTGAGTTTTAGGAAATGCTATAACATCTCTTATTGATTTGCAATTTGCCATAATCATTATCAAACGGTCAAGCCCAAAAGCAATACCACCGTGTGGAGGTGTCCCGTATTCAAAGGCATCAAGCAAAAAGCCAAATTTTTGTTTGCTGTCTTGTTCATCCAAACCGATTGCTGCAAACACCTTCTCTTGCACATCACGTCTGTGAATTCTAATACTACCGCCGCCGATTTCTGTGCCATTTAGCACCATATCGTAGGCTTTAGCTCTTATTTTATCATATTCACCACTGTTTAAATGCACAAGATCTTCATCTTTTGGACTTGTGAACGGATGATGCATTGCAACATAACGTTTTTCTTCTTCGTCATATTCAAACATCGGAAAATCTACAACCCATAAAAATGATAATGCATTCTCGTCAATCAAACCTTGACGTCTACCCATCTCAAGACGTAGATTACCTAGAGCCTGAGCAACAACCGATGGTTTATCAGCAATAAATAATAGTAAATCGCCAACTTCGGCACAAGCTTGTTTGCAGATAGCATCTAACTTTTCAGGACTAAAAAATTTAGCAATAGGTGATTTTACGCCTTCATCTGTAATCATCATGTATGCCATACCTTTAGCACCATAATTTGCAACATATTCTACCAAGCCATCTATTTCCCTGCGAGCAATATCAGCTCTGCCTTTAACATTTAAAGCTTTTACCTGTCCGCCGTTTTGCACTGCTGTTTCAAATACTTTAAAATCAGAACCACGCACAACTTCTGTCATGTCGATAAATTGCATATCAAAACGCAAGTCCGGCTTGTCTGAACCATATTTATCCATAGCATCAGCATAACTCAAACGCTTAAATGGTAAATCTATTTGTCTGCCTGTTGCACCTTCATAGACAAATTTTATCATCTTTTCCATCATGCTCAAAACATCTTCTACTTCAACAAATGACATTTCTATATCAAGTTGAGTAAATTCAGGTTGTCTGTCCGCGCGCAAATCTTCATCTCTAAAGCAGCGTACTATTTGGAAATATTTTTCCATACCTGCAACCATAAGTATTTGCTTGAAAATTTGTGGTGATTGTGGCAGAGCATAAAACTTTCCGGCATTAACACGACTTGGTACAAGATAGTCTCTGGCACCTTCTGGTGTACTTTTAGTGAGCATTGGTGTTTCAATCTCAATAAAATCTTTATTATCAAAAAAATCACGCATTAATTTTGTAACTTTGTGACGCAAAATAAAGTTTTGTTGCATTTGTGGACGTCTTAAATCCAAATAACGATAGCGAAGACGCACGTTTTCATCAACATCAATATTATCTTGAATATAAAAAGGTGGAGTTTTGGCAGCATTTAACACTTCTAATTTGTCGCAAATAACCTCTATTTGACCTGTTTGTAAATTAGGATTTATAGTAGCCTCGCTACGCAAGCTAACAGTTCCTTGCACTTTTAGTACATATTCAGAACGCACTTGCTCACCAAGCGCAAAATCTTCTTTACTACTCTCTGGTGACAAAACAACCTGCACAACACCTGATCTATCACGCAAATCAACAAAAATAAGTCCACCGTGATCGCGACGCTTTGCGACCCAGCCAAATAAAACTACTTTTTTACCTGCATCGTCAGCAGTTAATGTACCACAAATTTGTCTTTGTTCTAACATTTTTTTGACACCTCTATTTTTGATATTATTGTTTTTGTATCACACAACGAAACTTTTGTTTGTTCCTGTTTGTCCATATCTTTTATTGTAATAAAAGAATATTTAAGTTCATCTTCCCCGATTATAAGAGCAAAACGAGAGTTCATGCGACTTGCAGATTTCATTTGCGCTTTTATAGTCCTTAAGGAAAAATCCATATATGAGGAAAGTCCGGCTCGGCGCAACATTGTTGTAATGACAAACGCTTGCTGTTTTGCCTCTTGTCCTGAGTAAATGACGTAAGCATCTATTTGCATATTTGGTTTAGCCAACAATCCTTGTTTTTCAAGGGCTAGCAATACCCGCTCGAGTCCTACAGCAAAACCAATTCCCGGTGTTGGATTTCCACCACACTCTTGTATAAGTCCGTCATATCGTCCACCACCACAAACTGCACTTTGCGCACCAAGTGGCGAATATTGAATTTCAAAAGCAGTTTTTGTATAGTAGTCAAGACCACGAACAAGCTTGTCATCTATTTGATAATCTATATTAATACTGGTCAATAAACTTTTCAAACCGTCAAAGTGTTCACTACACTCATCACACAAGCTATCTTTTAGCAAAGGAACATTTTTTACTATCTGCTGACAGTCATGATTTTTACAATCCAAAATCCGAAGTGGATTTTTTTCAAATCTTCCCTGACAATCAGCACAAAGATTTGGCAAATTGTCTTTTAAAAACTCTTTTAACTTATCTTTGTAAATTGGTCTACAGTTAGGGCAGCCGACAGAATTGATAAGTACTTTTAAGTCTTTGAGTCCGATCGAGTGGAAAAAATCTACAGCGAGCGCAATTATCTCGGCATCAACATCAGGTCCTTTACCACCTATTGCCTCAACGCCAAACTGATGAAACTGTCTATATCGTCCTGCTTGTGGTCTATCATAGCGAAACATTGGTCCTATGTAAAATAACTTTGTAAGTTCACTATCAACATAAAGCTTGTTTTCAATATATGATCTAACTACAGCCGCCGTATTTTCCGGTCTTAAAGTAAGGCTTCTGTCCCCTCTATCTTTAAATGTATACATTTCTTTTTGCACAATATCAGTAGTATCACCAATACCACGCAAAAAAAGTTCTGTATGTTCAAAAATAGGTGTTCTTATTTCAAGATAGCCATAACACTGACAAAGTTTTCGTATAGAGCTTTCCAAATATTGCCAATAGCCTACCGTTTGCGGTAATATATCTTTTGTCCCACGAGGTGCACCTGTGAGCATTGCATCTTCCCCCTCTGCATTAACTAATTATATATTTTACCACATACTATTAATCTTATTCAATGAAAATTTAAAAAGGTTTACCTTTTTAAGGTAAACCTTTTATTCTTTATTGTGCAATCTTTGTTCTATAATGTTGTTCATCAAAATGCGAATGAGTGCAAAGCTTGGTACAGCGACAATCATTCCTATAGCTCCAGCGAGCTTGCCACCAATTAAAATGCTTATGATTATAAAAACAGGATGTATATCCAAAAGTTTACCCGTTATGCGTGGCGCAATAACGTAAGCTTCTATCTGATAGTAAATAAAGTAAAAAACCGCAACTAAAACAAGGGTGTTCGGTCCTTTGACCGCGGCAAATAAAAGCGCCGGAATAGTGCTAAATATAGGTCCAACCATAGGAACAGCTTCACCTAAAACGGCAAGAAGTGCAAAAACAATCGGATAATCAAGCCCTATAAAAAATGTTCCTGTACCTATTACAAAACCTGCGATACAACCGACAATCATTATTCCTCTTACATAGTTACTAATCATAGTACTACATTGCACAAAAATTATTTGTGCTTTTGTCTGCCATACAGATGGAAGTAAGATAACCGTCGTAGAAGAAAATCTTCTGCCATCTTTCAAAAAGTAAAAAACAAGAATTGGCAAAACTATAAAGCCTAGTATGTTAGACGCAATAGACAATGTCGATTGAAATATATTTTGCAGTAAGCTCAAAACATAGTTACTCATAGCCTCTAGTGCTTTTTCAAACAAAGCATTGACATTGTTTGATATATCCAAAAAAGTTATTTTATCAAGCCAAACTATACTGACATTTTTTAACGTAACAGCCATCTGTGGCAATGTCTTTAGCAAAATATCCACTTCATTAATCAGTGGCGCAACCAAAAACACTACAAAAAATCCTAATACAAAAAATACTGATACAATTGACAATACTATAGCCAAAGTCTGGGGCATTTTTTTACTTACAAGATAATCAACAAAAGGGCTCAGTACAAGTGCGATTACAATTGATATGGTAATTGGCATAAAAACTGCAAAAACATCATAAATAAGATACAAAATACCAAATATTAAGCTGATTTTCAAAGCATATTCGCCAACGATGATGAAATCTTTTTTCATTGTCTATTGTAAAAACGGATTCATTTTTCTCTCCCAGCCAACATCAGTAGCTGGACCGTGTCCCGGTAAAAGCTTTGTATCATCTGGCAATGTTAGTATCTTATCTTTAATAGAGCTTAAAAGTTGTTTATAAGAACCACCTGGAAAATCCGTCCTTCCTATGGATTCAGCAAAAATTGTATCACCGCAAAATACATAATCTTCACATTTAAAACAACAGCCGCCTGGTGTATGACCAGGTGTTGTCAAAACTTCAAACTTAAGCCCTGCCACCTCAATAATATCGCCATCATTTAACAATCTATCAGCACTATTGCAAGTTATACCATCACCAATGAATGTAGATAAATTAACCCTTGCATCTGTGAGCATTTTAGCATCATTCGCACCTATCATTACAGGAACGTTTAATTCTTTTGCCACTTTCTCTAAAGCGCCAATATGGTCAGAATGACCATGTGTAAGTAATATAGCATCTACTGTCAAATTATGTTTTTTCACAACATCAAGGATTGAGGCGGCATCTGCGCCTGGGTCAATGATAACAGCTCTGTTGTCAGCTTCATTTACAGCAATATAGCAATTTGTGCCTAGCGCTCCAACTTCTAAAAGTAATATTTTCAAGATTACTCCTCCTTTAAAATACTTTTTTACTATCTAATAAAATCGTCACCGGACCGTGATTTGTAAGTGTAACAAACATCTCTTGCCCAAAGCAACCTGTCTGTACAGGCACATGATTCTGGCAAAGTTTAGCAAAATATTCATATAACTCATTTGCCTCATTTGGGCTTGCCGCCAAATCAAAACTTGGACGTTTACCTTTTTTACAATCAGCCATTAAAGTAAATTGCGATACTATTATAATGCTACCACAAATATCTTTGACTGACAAATTCATTTTTTCTTGCTCATCTTCAAAAATTCTAAGATCAACAATCTTTTGGGCTAAATATTCGGCATCTTTTGCAGTATCGTTTTTCTCAACTCCCAACAATACCACCAAGCCTCTTTCAATACTGGCAACTTGCTCTTTGGCTACAGTAACACTGGCACTGGTTACACGTTGTAAAACTGCTCGCATATCAATCTCCTTTTGAAGTGTAACGCTCTACCGTCATTACATTTTTCAAGCGGCGAATTTTATTTAATATCTCTTCTAGCTGAGTTAAGTTATGAAGCTCAATTTCCATAAAAATATCCGCAGTTTTATCATTGTCATTAGGCTTGACATTCAAAGAGCTTATATTTATTTTGGCATCACTCGTAATACCTATTATCTCAGCAAGAACACCTGGTTTATCCATAACTTTAGCCTGTAGAGGTACTTTATAAGTCCCTTGAGTACCTGTATCCCAACTAACTTCGATTATTCGCTCTATTTCATTACTATTTTTAAGTACATTTATACAGTCTGATTTGTGAATTGAAACACCACGACCTCTTGTTATATAGCCTGTTATTTTATCGCCAGGTATTGGATTACAACATTTCGCCAAAACTACCAAAAGTCCGCCCTCGCCCTTAACTAATATCCCTTGAGAGTTTTTGGCTTTTGTTACTTTAGGCTTTATATCAAGGGCAACTTGAGTTATATCTTGAGGCGCTGTTTTTTTCATCTCAGTTTTATCAAGCTCAGATAGCTTTGTAATTACTGTATTTATAGCTATATCGCCATAACCTATTGAAGCGTAAAGATTTTCCTCTGTTGCAGTGTTAAGTTTTGTAACAACACTCTTTAAGCGCTCCGGCTTTAAAAACACTTTAATATCATAACCCAGTCGTTTACTTTCACGCTCTAACAGTTCCTTGCCTTTTAATATGTCACCTTCTCGATTTTGCTTTTTAAACCAGGAACGAATTTTATTTTTACTCTCAGACGAAGCGACCAAGTTTAACCAATCGCGACTTGGACCACTTGCTTGTTTAGACGTTATTATCTCAACTATATCACCATTTTTCAGCCTATAGTCAAGCGGCACTATCCTACCGTTTACTTTGGCACCGATGCATCTATTACCAACATCTGTGTGAATTCTATAGGCAAAATCTATCGGCACCGAGTTTAAAGGAAGGTCAATAACATCCCCTTGTGGTGTAAAAACAAATACTTCATCTTCCGTAAATACGTCTGTTTTTACTGCATCAACAAATTCTTTAGTATCACGAACCTCTTGATGCCACTCGAGCATTTGTCTAAGCCAAGATAATTTTTCTTCAAAATAACTATTTGGTGCTTTGCCACCTTCTTTATAACGCCAATGTGCTGCTATACCAAACTCTGATATACGATGCATCTCAAAAGTTCTTATTTGAATTTCCAGCGGCTGACCTTGGTTTGTCATAACCGTTGTGTGAAGTGATTGATACATGTTTGATTTTGGCATCGCAACATAATCTTTAAATCTGCCAGGCATAGGTTTCCAGAGAGTGTGCACTATACCTAGTACACCATAGCAATCTTTGACACTACTTACAAGCACTCTTACAGCCAAAATATCATATATCTCATTGATTTCTTTTTTATCACGCTGCATTTTTTTATAAATGCTATGATAGTTTTTCGCACGACCATGTATTTGGTGCTCTATATGGACATTGTCAAGCTCAAAACTAAGCTCTTGAATAGCCTTTTCAATAATATTTTCCAAATCATAGCGGTGTTGTTTAACACTCTCTACAAGATCAATATAAACGCTTGGGTCTAAATATCTAAAGGCAAGGTCTTCTAATTCGCCTTTAATCTTATAAATACCAAGTCTATGAGCAAGTGGTGCAAATAATTCTAGCGTTTCTTTGGAAATAGAGCGCTGTTTATCTTTTTGCATATACTTTAGAGTACGCATATTATGCAGTCTATCTGCTAGTTTTATCATAACAACGCGAATGTCTTTTGCCATCGACAAAAACATTTTGCGATAATTTTCTATTTGCTGGTCTTCTTTAGACAAATACTCTATTTTGCCAAGTTTTGTCAAACCATCTACAAGCATAGCAACATTTACGCCAAACTTTTCTTTTATCTGCTCAGTTGTAACTTGAGTATCTTCAACTACATCGTGAAGTAGCGCTGCAGCAATGCTATCAGCATCCATTCTAAGTTCAGCTATTATATAAGCTACTTTTAATGGATGTATTATATATTCGTCACCAGAGACACGTTTTTGGTCTTTGTGTGCTGTTTTGGCAACTTCATATGCAGTTTGCACAAAATCCAGTTGGTCTTTTGGTAAGTATCCTGAAAGTCGCTCAAATAAGAGCGAATACATCATACCACTTTCGGTTATCTCTATGTTATACATTACTTGCCCCCATAGTAAGTACGTCTAAAAATTCTTCTCGTGATAACAAAAGGCTTTTGTCAAATGCCTTAGTTATACATTCTTGCTTACTTAGAAATTCGTTATATAAAGCAGATTTCTCCAAATCAAGCTTCGTTCCTTTTGGTAAATCAATCAAATAAATTTCATCTTTGTCAACAGCTATAGCCCCTATTTGCTGCAAAACAGTCAAAGCATTATGTAAAAATTTCTCGCTATAGTGCTTTGAAAGCAGGCTATAAGAATTCAAACGATTTTGCATAATATCTTTATATAAACATCTTAATTTATCGCTATCGACAAAATCTTGTAAGACGGTTTGCAGTTGTTTTGCAACACTATTTTTATTATATAACAAAAAAACTTTTTTTAATATTGCAAAATTATCCTGTACTGGTAAAAATTCTTTTAAAAACAGTTCGTGTGGTGCATCCCAAAAAACTAAATATTCCATCTTAGTTGTCATATTATCAATAAGTACAATATTATCATTTTGTGCAAAAAAACTTTTATCTTTGCTATAAACATGTAATTTCTTGCCAAAATTTATAATCTCTGCAAGCACCTTATTCA
Source organism: uncultured Acidaminococcales bacterium (assembly GCA_964551985.1). Lineage (GTDB taxonomy): Bacteria > Bacillota > Negativicutes > Acidaminococcales > JAISLQ01 > CAZKFG01. The sequence goes on along the minus strand of CAZKFG010000009.1, from coordinate 24,672 downwards.
ACTCTTCATTACTCTCGCCTCTAAAATCATATAAGGCAGTTTTTGTTTTAACATTTAAAGCATGCAAATTAATCTGTTTTTGCTCTTGCCAATAATTTATTTGTGGTATAAAAGTCAAATCTATTTTCAAATCATTGTATAAAAAATGCCTATAAATAGCTTTGCGCCATAACAGTGCATCAAAAGCACAATCATTTTTACTTATACTTATTTTCAAGTGTTCTTTTTGTATACCTATAGTCATTATTTTTTTCACAACAACGTCAGCTACTGAAATTATCGGCACAGGATTACCCATACCGTGAGGAGCAAATGCTTGCAGTTGCTCTAAAAAATTAAAATCTAATTTTGAAAAATCATCTATTTGCAAATCAATATTCTGCACAGGGATATAGTCATCTTCCTGTAAATTTTCCTTGGCATAATTGACAATCGCATCAGAAAAAGCTTCTATATTTTCTTGGTTAATGGAAAAACCTGCTGCTTGATGATGCCCGCCGTATTTTAACAGATAATCTTTTAGATTGTTTAGTGCTCCATACATATCAAAAGCATCTATACTTCGGCAAGAACCTTTGCCCACACCATCTGCTATACTTATCATTATCACAGGGACATTATATTTATCCACAAGACGAGAGGCAACAATACCTATAACACCAATATGCCAATTTTCAGCTGCTAAAACAAGCACTTTTTTAACTCCGCCTTGTTTTGCCATTACCTCTTGTGCTTGTGCTAATATTTCTTTTTCTATTTGTTGCCGTCTAGCATTTTCTTGCTCTAAAAAATCTGCAAGCTCACTTGCCTTATTTTTATCACGGGTTGTCAATAGTTTTACTGCAAGCTGCGCGTCATCTAATCTACCTGCAGCATTAAGGCGTGGCGCAATCATAAAACCAACAGTAGCTGTAGTTAGCCTATTTACTTGGACACGAGCCGTTTTCATAAGCTCATTTAGTCCAATATTTTTAGTTTTTTGCATTTTTTGCAAACCAAGTTTTACAATCTCTCTATTTTCGTCTGTCAAAGAAACAACATCGGCAACAGTTCCAAGTGCCACTAAATCCATATCATTTTGCCAAAATTCTTCAGTTTTATAAAGCTTTTGCCACAATCCTTGGCAAAGTTTAAATGCAACTCCAACACCTGCCAAATGCTTAAAAGGATAGTTACAGTCTATTTGTTTAGGATTGATTATCGCATAAGCTTTTGGTAATACTTCGGGTGGATTATGATGGTCTGTTATTATAATATCAAGACCATCTGGTGCATTTTCAACCTCATTAACACCGCTTATACCACAATCTACTGTAATAATAAGAGTTGTACCATTTTCAAATATTTGATTTATTGAAGCACTATTGAGACCATAGCCTTCAGATTGTCGCTGTGGAATGTAGTAATCAACATGGTAATTAATCTGATCAAAAAAGCTATGCAAAAGAGAAATAGAGGTAATACCATCTACATCATAATCGCCGTAAATGGTAATTTTTTCTTTATTTTCAATTGCTAAAAGTATCCTCTCAGTGGAAATGTCCATATCCTTTAATAGATTAGGTTGGTAAAAAGGAAATGTTTTGCCATAGAGAAATTCTTTTATCTGACCTGTATCAGTCATTTTTCTGGCTAATAAAAGCCTTGCTGTAAGCTCGCTGACATTAGTATCTTGAGCAATCTTAACCGCTAAAGACTTATCCACCTCTTTTATCAGCCACTTTTTTTCATCAAACATATTATTCCTTATCTTGCTCTATATTAGGCTCTTGATTGTTAGTATTATTATTTTGAGTGTCTTGCAAACACTTTTCAAGTGAAGATATTTTTTGGCTCAAAAGTAAATTTTCTTCTTTTAACTGCTCAATTTCGTCATTTTTCTTTCTTATTTGCAAAAATCCTTTTAGTTTTATATACATGACAAAAGAGGCACCAATCAAAAGTCCCAAAAATGCACCGCCAAGTATGACGAGTACTAATGATGCTTCTTGTTGGTAAAAGAAAAATTTAATTGGTACAACTGTAGCATTTTGCAAAGCAAATACTGCAACTACTATAGATAAAAACATTGTAAAAATTATAAGAGGCATTTTACTTTCTCCTTTATAACAGACAAGGCAACATCAAAAGATGTTGCCTCAAAGTGTTTTTATTTTGCTACTGCTTTAGCTTTCATCAAACTAAGTTCAACCCAAAACGAACCAGCACAAAAAATCGATGTCCAGCAACCAAAGGTAAAACCAACCAACAAAGCAAGTGTAAAGTTTTTGGTTGTATCGCCACCAAAAACGTATAATGATGCTGTAACAAATAAAACCGTTAGTACTGTGTATAACGACCTTGCCATTGTCTGCCAAATACTTTTATCTACTAAATCAGTTAATAAATCTGAACGTTTGTAACTACGCAAGTTTTCTCTTATTCGGTCAAATACAACTATTGTATCATTGATAGAAAAACCAACTATTGTAAGCAGTGCCGCAACAAAAGTTGCATCAATTTCTATTTGGAAAATAGAAAATACACCTAAAACTACTAAAACATCTTGAATTAACGCAAGTATTGCCGATATAGCAAATTTAAACTCAAAACGCCAAGTGATATAAATAATCATTAATATCCATGATGCAATTATCGCCCAGATTGCCTGCTTGGTTATTTCGCCGCCAACAACTGCACCTACTTTTTCTATTCTTAATATTTCAAAGTTACCAATTTTTTCAGTAATATTATCTGTAACGATTTTTCTTGCATTATCATCTAATATGATAGTACGAATTAAAACTGTGTCTTCAACAGTGGAATCGGGGTTAGATTTTGTCATTTGAATTATACTGTTTTCTAAGTTGTGATTGCGCAAAACATCGCGTACATTCTCTACTGTAACAGGTTTAGAAAATTTAAGCTCTAAAAGTGTACCGCCAGTAAAATCAATGCCTAGATTAAAACCTCTTGTAAACATAGAAAACATGCCTACTAAGATAATAACCGCCGAGATGACAAACCACAGTCTACGGTTTTTTGTTATTGCAAAATTCTTCATTTAAACTTGTGCCTGCCTTTCTCATGCCCCAAAAAACTTACTGTTTTTGGCAATTCCACTGCTAATAAGTGATTTTAGCATAAATTTAGTTACGGTAATCGCTGTAAACATGCTGATGATAATACCGAGTGCCAAAGTAACAGCAAAACCACGGACAGGCCCTGTACCCATATAAAAAAGTACTACTGCAACAAAAAGTGTTGTAACATTAGAATCTAATATTGTTGAAAACGCCCTTTGAAATCCTGAGTCGATAGCCGAGCGCAGTGTCTTTCCTGCTCTAAGTTCTTCTTTAAACCGTTCAAAGATAAGCACATTGGCATCAACCGCCATACCAACACTCAAAATAATACCAGCAATACCAGGCAGCGTAAGTGTTGCATTTAAAACTTTCATTGCACTCATCAAAAGTACTACATAAAGCAACAATGCGATGGTGGCAACCAAGCCTGACAAGCGATAATACAATAGCATAAAAATAATTATACCTGATATACCTATAATAAAAGCTTGTGTGCTTTTATCTTTAGAATCCTGTCCTAAAGTAGGTCCTACGGTACGGTTTTCAATAATCTCCATTTTAACAGGAAGTGAACCACTTCTTAAAAGTATCGCTAAATGTTCCGCTTCTTGAACACTTCTGTTACCTGAAATAACTGCTCTACCGCCTTTTATCGGTTCATTTACAACAGGCGCTGTAAGCACTTGACCGTCTAGTAAAATAGCTATTTGTTGACCAACATTTGCTGTTGTAAGTTCAAAAAATTTATTGCCACCCTCTTCAGTAAATTCAAGCCCGACAAGAGCATTTTGTCCTTGATCTACTTGTGTTTGAGAGTTTTTCAAATCACTACCTGTCAAAACAGTTTTTCCTTGTGGGTCTTTAAATTCCAGCATTGCTGTTTTGCCAAGCATTGCAATAGCAGAGTCAGGATCTTTAATACCCGGTAGTTCTACTATTATACGTTTTGTGCCTTGTCTTTGAATAATAGGCTCAGTAAGTCCTAATTCATTTACACGACGTTCAATTATTTTCAAAACACGATTCACAGCATCATCTGTTACAGGCGCATTAGGAGTATCAACCGCTTCTAATACCACATGCGTACCACCTTGCAGATCAAGACCTTGTTTTATAGACTGAGATAAAGGTCCAATAAACAAAGCGAAAACAGCAATAATTGCTGTTGCTGTAACTAAAAATTTCAACTTATCACCAAAGCGCAATCAAATCCGCCTCCAATTCCTTTTTTGCATCTTTAAACAATCTGCTATTTCAAATTCACTAACTATATAATCCATAAAAACATCATGCTTTTGATACGGTAAATTAGCAAAAATCTGTTTTTTAAGAACAATACCAGCGAAAACAGCTTGATTAGCTTGCGGTAAAAATCTATCATAATACCCACCGCCAACGCCAATACGCACTCCACATTTACTAAATCCAAGACCCGGTACAAGCACTAAATCAAGCTCATTTGGATGTATAGTTTGCTGTGTGCATTTTGCTGTTCTTATATTATGTTCACCAATTTTGATGCAATCAATATTTGTAAGTCTAACTGGCTGCATATGCCGCTTTTCTTTTGAAACTATGTGTGGCACAAAAATGTTTTTACCTTGATTTATAGCTGCCAGAATAAGACAATCAAGATTTATTTCATCAGGCATTGCCAAATAAGCAAATATGTTTGTTGACCTTTTAAATACAGACCAAGTTAATATATTGTCACACACACTTTTGCTTTTAGCTAAAAGCCACTGAGGCGAGTATCCTTTTTTTATCTGTTGAATTTGTCGCCTTATATATGGCTTATCTTGATTCATTAATTATTTTTTCCCATCTGCTTCTTTGTCAAACAATTCTTGCTTAGCGCTGTCTTGAAAACGCAGTATCGAAGCACGGGAAAATTCTACAACCACTTTATCGGCAACTTGCAAAGAAACCTTTTCTTCACCAAGTGTAATAACAGTACCATAAATACCACCAGCAGTTACTACTTTATCGCCTTTTTTTAGACTAGTTTGGAATGTCTCACGTTTTTGGTCTGCTTTTTTTTGAGGACGTATAATCAAAAAATAAAAAAACAAACACATAAATAGCATTATACCAAGATTGGTATAAAGCGCAGGGTCTTTAGCAAAAAAATCCATAATTTTAGCTCCTCACTCAAATAAATAAGTATCTTTATTATATTCGACAAGTATTTAAAAATACCTGTTAAAAACTGTAATTTTGTAAAAAATTTTTCTTGAAATCAACAAAATTATCCTGTAAAATAGCCTCTCTCATATCGTTCATAAAGTTAATTAAAAAATACAAATTATGTATAGATAAGAGTCTAAGTCCAAAAATTTCTTGTGCCTTTAGCAGATGCCTTATGTAAGCTCTAGAGTAATTTTTACAAGCATAACAATTACAACCTTCTTCTATCGGCAAAAAGTCTTCGGCAAATTCAGCATTTTTAACAACCAGCCTACCCGTTCTTGTCATTGCTGTGCCATTTCTTGCAACTCTTGTAGGAAATACACAATCAAACATATCAATGCCAAACCCTACACCTTCAACCAAACAATCAGGCGTTCCAACGCCCATAAGATAACGAGGTTTTTCTTTAGGCAGATGAATTGTTGTAGCGTCTAGCATCTCATACATCATGTCTTTAGGCTCGCCAACACTAAGACCACCTATAGAATAACCAGGAAAATCAAGCTGAGTCAGCTGATCTGCACTTAGCTTTCTCAGGTCTTTAAACATCGATCCTTGCACTATACCAAATAACGCTTGATTGATATTTGTCTGAACATCTTTGCAACGCTTTGCCCAGCGGGTTGTGCGTTCTGTTGACTCTTTAGCATATTTATACTCTACTGGATAAGCAATACATTCATCAAAAGCCATTATTATATCAGCACCAAGTGCCTCTTGCACCAGAGTTGCAATCTCCGGAGTCAGCTTTTTTCTCGCACCGTCAATGTGTGACCTAAACTCCACGCCTTCTTCGGTAATTTTGCGCATCGCGCCAAGACTAAAAACCTGAAAGCCGCCACTATCTGTCAAAATGCCTTTATCCCAGTTCATAAACTTATGCAAGCCACCTGCTCTTTGTACTAGTTCATGACCAGGACGCAAAAACAAATGATAGGTATTAGATAAAATTATCCCCGCACCCATCTCCTTTAACTCTTCAGGAGATAAAGTCTTTACTGTAGCTTGTGTTCCGACTGGCATAAACATAGGGGTTGGAAAACTACCATGCGGAGTATGCAAAAATCCTGCCCTAGCTCCTGTTGTCGGACATTGTTTTATTATTTCCAACTTTAACAAATTAAACCATCCTTAGTATTTTTTGGCATTATCTATCACAAAATTATAACAGGTCAGCCTTATTTGTGTCAAACTTTAAAATATAGCTAGAAATGCAATAAAGTTCAAAGACTTGCTACCCATTTTCATAAGCAACAAGTCTTAAATATTATTTACAAAGTGCAATCTATTCAACCAAAGACATACCAAGTTCTATTGCTTTTTCATTTACCTGTTCTGTCCCGCGCGGTACTCTAGCAAGAACCGCTTTTATTAAAGCTTGTTTACTTACTACACCAGTTATTTTCACAACCGCACCTAATGCAACAATGTTTGAAAACAAGGATTTTCCAAGTTCTTCTTTAGACCTTTGTGTTATTGGCAGTTGATAAATTTTACCTGTAAATTCCTTTGGCAGTTGCGTTACAAACAAGCTATCCGTTATTAAAATACCTTCTTTAGGCAGGTCACTGACATATTTTTTGCAAGACTCTTGGCTCATTGCAAGCACTAAGTCAGGCACTTGTATTTTAGGATAATAGATAGGACTATTGGAAATAATTACTTCTGATTTACTAGAACCACCACGAGCTTCTGGTCCATACGATTGTGACTGAATTGCCTCTTTGCCATCTAAAAGCGCTGCTTCAGCTAGGATAATCCCTGCTAAGATTAGTCCTTGTCCACCTGTACCTGATAATCTAAGTGATTTCATTTCTTTTTACCTCCTGCAGCTTCAATCAATTTATCATATGCAGCAGTGTATTCTACAGTTTCGGTATCTTGATAAAGCACGCCTATTGGAAGTTTTCCTTTTTGATCTTCTTTACTCATCTTATCAAAAGCCGCTTTCATAACGCCCAATTCTTTTTGTAGGAGCATCATCTTTGGCGCATCGCCTTTTTTATTTTGACGACCATAAGAAATCGGGCAAGAAGTTATAACTTCAATTAGAGAAAATCCATTATGTTCAATTCCTTTGGCGATAGTGTCAATAAGTGCTTGTGTATGATAAGTAGTACCACGCGCCACAAATGTAGCACCTGCAGCTTTAGCCAGTTCACAAGCATCAAAAGCACGTTCAACAGTACCATAAGGCGCAGTAGTCGCCTTCTCATGTGTTGGCGTAAGCGGTGAATATTGCCCACCTGTCATACCGTAGATATTGTTATTGAATAAAATAACTGTAAGATTAATATTTCTTCGAGCCGCATGAATAAAGTGATTTCCACCAATCGCCATCGCATCACCGTCACCTGTGCAAACAAGTACATCCATCTCAGGTTTAGCGAGCTTTATACCTGTGGCAAATGCCAATGCCCGACCATGTGCTGTGTGCACTGTATTAAAATCAAGATAACCTGAAGCGCGACTTGAGCAGCCGATACCTGAAACTACAGACGTATTATCTTTATCCAAACCAACTTTATCAATCGCTTTGACAATCGCTCCAAGCACAATACCGTTACCACAACCTGGACACCAGATGTGCGGGAGTCTTCCTGGACGAAAATATTTTTCTATAATCTGTTCCATTGCCATTATAAGTTTCCTCCCTACGCCTACTTTTTAGCCATTTTTTCTATTTGTGCGAGCATCTCTATTGGAGTTATCGTCTCGTTGTTGTATTTAGCCTGCAATATAACAGAACATTTACCTGCGACAATACGCTCAACTTCATTAACATACTGACCAAAATTCATCTCGGCAACTAAAATGCCATCAACTTTTTGAGCTAATTCTTTTATTTGAGCCTCTGGCGAAGGCCACAAGGTAATCGGTCTAAATAATCCGACTTTTATACCTTTTTCTCTAGCCATATCAACCGCTGCCATTGCCGTACGAGCAGTCCCACCATATGCTACTATAGCAAATTTGGCGTCTTGCATTTTGTAGTTTTCATATAAAACTATATCATCTAAGTGATTGTAAATTTTAGCATGAAGCCTATCTATCAAATCTTTGCTGCCACGAGGTGAACCGTTCGGGAAACCATATTCATCATATATCAACCCTGTAACATGATAACGATAACCCATACCAAACGGAGCTATCGACGGCACAAAATCTTCTTCAACAGCATAGGCTTTGTAATTTTCCTTAGCACAAGTTGGGATTTTTCTTTGTGGCTTTTCAATAGCACTATAATCATCAGGCAGTTCAATTTTCTCACGCATGTGACCTATAACTTCATCAAGCAATAAAATTACAGGTGTTCTATATTTTTCGGATAATTCGTATGCTTTAATAGTCAAATCAAAACACTCTGGAACACTAGAAGGAGTAAGTGCAATTATTGGATGATCGCCGTGAGTACCCCAGCGAGCCTGCATAACATCACCTTGAGCAGGAGATGTTGGCTGACCTGTAGAAGGACCAACACGTTGAACATTGACAATTACAACAGGAATTTGTGCAATAGCTGCATAGCCAATAAGCTCTTGTTTTAAAGAAAAACCAGGACCACTAGTTGCTGTCATAACTTTAGCGCCTGTTAAAGAAGCACCCAAAACAACACCCATGCCTGCTATTTCGTCTTCCATTTGAATAAATTTACCGCCATTAGCTGGCAAAGACTTAGATAAAAGTTCAGCAATTTCTGTAGAAGGAGTAATCGGATAACCGCCAAAAAATGTCACTCCAGCTGCGATAGCACCTTCGGCTACTGCTTGGTTGCCTTGAATAAGATGTACTGTTTTAGACAATTTAAGTCAACTCCTTTTAATTACTTTTGAACCATTATTGCAAAATCCGGACAACGCATCTCACAAAAACCACAACTAATACACGCATCAGGTGAGACAACCTCAACTTTTTCTATCTCACTTATTGCAAGTACTTTTTTGGGGCAAAATTCCACACAAATACCGCAACCTTTGCATCTTTCAAGGTAAATTTTCAAAGCCATTTTTACTCCTCCTCATGTTTGCGTGTATGCTCTAAACTAAACAAATTAAAATTAACAATATATTAAATGTACTGTCGTATAAATATATCATAAAGTTTGCAAATTTTCAAGAAATTATACCGCATAAATACAGTATAAAATAGTTATTATTTTTATTAGTTTTTTAAATGCTACCAGCCTTGTTTTTTACACTTTTAAGTGCTACAATTTTTAAAAAGCATGTACCCTAAAAAAGAGGTGAACACAATGTCTGCTACAAACCCTATAGGTTTTATGGACTCTGGCGTTGGTGGAATAAGTGTACTACGTGAAGCAGTAAAACTGTTGCCAAATGAAAATTTTATATATTATGGCGATTCGGCAAATGCGCCTTATGGCACTAGACCAAAAGAAGAAATTTTAGCGCTTACGCAAAATGTTGTTGAATTTTTATTAAAAAACAATGCCAAAGCTGTTGTCATTGCCTGCAATACCGCAACAAGTTTTGCCATAAAAGAACTAAGAGAAAGTTACTCTATTCCTATAATTGGTATTGAACCTGCTTTAAAGCCAGCTGCCAAACTTTATCAAAATAGCAAAATAATAGTTATGGCTACAGTAATGACCTTAAAGGGCGAAAAATTTGCCAAATTAGCCGCAGAATATGCTGGTAGTAATAAAATCATTCCTATTGCTTGCCCTGGACTTGTCGAACTGATAGAAGAAGGCGATTTTTTACAAAACGATAAGGTTGATGTTTATCTTAAAAATATTTTAAAAGACTATATAAATGAAGATATATCTGCTATCGTACTAGGTTGTACACACTATCCATTTATAAAACCACACTTACAAAAACTTTTTTCTGACAAAACAATGATTATCGATGGAAGTTATGGTACTTGTATCCATCTAGCAAACCAATTGGAAAAATTCACACTTTTAAATACAAACAAAGACAAGGGTTCTGTACAAATATACAATTCATCAAACAGCAAAAAACTGCTTGATTTATGTCAATTACTTCTTAGCTTAAAATAAAAAAGACAGGAAAACCTGTCTTTTTTATTTTATAAACATAGCATCACCAAAACTAAAGAAAAGATAATCTCGCCCAAGCGCCGTTTCATAGGCATGCAAAATGCCTTCTCGAGAAGAAAAAGCGCTTACAAGCATAAGCAGCGTACTTTGCGGCAGATGAAAATTAGTTATCAGAGCATCTACAACTTTAAATTTATAACCTGGATAAATAAAAATATTCGTTTGAGAATTTTTAGCAATAATACTACCATCAGCTTTGGCAACACTCTCTAGTACCCTAACTGCCGTTGTACCAACACAAATTACTCGACCACCATTTTTCTTTGTTTGATTTATCAAATCGGCAACAGTTTCATCCAAATTGTAGTACTCGCTATGCATAACATGCTCATCTACTGCATTTGCAGTAACAGGGCGAAAAGTTCCTATACCTACGTGCAGCGTTAAAAAAGCCGTTTTAGTTCCTTTGGCTCTTATTTTTTCTAAAAGTTCGTCTGTAAAATGAAGACCGGCCGTAGGCGCTGCAACAGAGCCATTATTTTGAGCATAAACAGTCTGATAGCGATTAAAATCTTCTAGTTTTTCGTGGATATAAGGCGGTAGTGGCACTTGACCTACTTTAGAAATTCTCTCTAAAAAATCTCCTTGATAATTAAAACTTGCTATCCGTCCGCCAAATGGTGTTTTTTCTTTTATCGTGCAGAAAAAATCCTCATCAAAAATAATCTTTGTACCAATTTGAACCTTTCTTCCAGGCTTTACAAGCACTTGCCAATCGGTTGAATTTTCTTGATGCAACAAAAAAACTTCTATTGTCGCACCAGTTGATTTTTTCCCAATCAGCCTTGCTGGGATTACCTTGCTATCGTTAAATACCAAAAGGTCTTTTGGGCTTAAGTAGTCTATTATATCGTAAAAACGCCTGTGTTCTAAGGCGTTTTTTTGTTTATCAAGAACAAGCAGCTTTGAGCTGTCGCGTGGTTCTACCGGTTTTTGAGCGATTTTTTCAGCAGGAAGCTGATAATCAAAATCTTTAACTAACATTTGTTTATCCTTTTTAATATATTTTTTCTATAGCAACGTTTTTATAATAATAATGCAAGATAGCCTTATAATCCTTACCTGATAAAGCAAGCGCTCTTGAACCCCATTGACTAAAACCATATCCTGTGCCAGAACCTGCGCCTTTTATAATTATCTGTTCATTTTCCGACCAGTTTATCCTCTGTAATAGCGGTCTGTTTAAATTAAAAAGTGGTTTTGCTTCTAGCTCTATAGGTATCTTTTTGCTGCCAACAACATTGCCATAAATATCTGTTATCGCCACCTCCACCTCTCTTGGAATTACATTTGCAACAACTATATCAAAAGCACTGCTTGGCAGTTGCAAAATCTTGGCAAAATCATTGCCAGAAACAACGGCAAAACCTCTATCGCCGACTATTTTCACCGTTTTTAGCCTACCTGATGTAGTGCGGTTATCAGTTTGTTTGGCATGAGTAAAATCCATTGGAGATAGCTCTATCGCCTGAATTTTACCAACATTGTCATAACCTGCATATTTAAAAGCATTGTCAAAAGACTCAGCAGAAAAACTTTTTGTCCAAGAAAATGTCGGGCTATCTTGGTCATGGTCTACTACAGATGACAAGTAGTCAAAACCGTCCATGCTATCTGTAACCCCACCGCTACTTTGATGAAAAGCTGCATAAATAGGTTTATTCTTCCATAAAATTATCTGCCCTAAAGTACTTTCAACAGCCGTCTTCACTTCATCACGCACAATATCTAAACCAGTATAAAACTGCTCTGTTACCGCAAGTATATCAAAATCTTCGTTTGTATTTTGTTCTTTATGGTACATTGCCAAACTGCGCTGCACCACCGCTTGAGCGGCTATCGCCTCTTTGGGCCACAATGGTGGCACTTGGTTATTTAAAGTATTATACAAAAAATCCTCTAGCGCTAAAGTATTTATAACACTTATGCCGCTACCGCTTTTATTTATACCTATTTCTATTTTCCCTTGATATATGCGCTTATTTACCTCTAAAGGTTGAGCAAAGGTTAACTTATTCTCTTTTATCGGCTGAGAATTTATTGTCAAACTGCCGTCTTTAAAGCTAATATACATGGGACTATCTGTAAGTTTTTGTCCACCGGGCAACAAAAGTTCGCCTTTATTTAGCCTTATACTTACAGCATTTTGATTGTCTACTATTTTGACTCGTATATGCTCTTGTTGTGCCGCTGCGGGCAAAGTAGCGCACATTAACAAAATTGTCAATATGATTTTTTTGACCATAGAGACACCTACCTTTTATCTAAAGATATTTAAAATAATCGTCAAAACTATACTTATAATAATACTACTGACTATCGGAAAGGAAAAAGTAAAATTTTCTTTTTGAAATTTTATATCACCTGGCAAATTGCCAAAATTAAAAAAACTACCACCAAAATGCCAAATAACGCCAACAATAATAAAAACAATCCCTATAATTATAAACATCTTGCCCATTTAATCACGCACCTTTTGATAACGGTCACGTTCACTAAAAATGCAGCCACAATAGCCTTGTCTATACATCTGCATATCTTTAGCCATCTCTTGAGCTTTTGTAAAGCCCGGTCTAAAATCTTCATATAAAAAATCTATATTATACTGTTCACTTGCTTTTTTACAATAGTAAACAATCTTTTCATGATCTTGATAAGGGCTTATCAAAAGTGTTGTCGTAAAGCTGCTAAAAGCATTTTCTTTAGCAAACTGTGCTGTTTGTTGCATTCTTGCTTGATAACAATAATCGCACCTATTATTTGCGGCAAGCTGATTTTGTAAAAATTCTTCCAAAGGGTAGCTTTTATCTACTATTAGTTTTAGTTTTTCGCTCTGACAATATTCTCTTAATGTTCTAAGCCGTTGTTTAAATTCTTTATAAGGATGAATGTTAGGATTGTAAAAATAAACTTTAAAATCCAGCTTTTTATCACGAAAAACTTTTGTTGGATAAATGCTACAAGGCCCGCAACAGGCATGTAATAAAATTTTACTCATAGCAAATTGCCCTGATAAGATACACCTAAATATTCATAAGCTCTAGGTGTTGCCATACGTCCACGAGAAGTTCTTTGCAAAAAACCAAGCTGCATCAGATATGGTTCATAAACATCTTCCACTGTCTCTACTTCTTCGCTTATGGATGTTGCCAGAGTATCTATACCGACAGGTCCACCAGAAAAATTTTTCACTATTGTTGTGAGCAGTCTTTTATCATTTCTATCCAAACCAAACTTGTCCACTTCAAGCCTATTTAAAGCATCATCAGCCAAATCTTTAGTTATGCACTCTTTGTTGAAAACTTCAGCAAAATCACGCACTCTTTTGAGTAGCCTATTGGCAATTCTCGGTGTGCCACGTGAGCGCATAGCTATCTCTCTAGCGCCGTCAGCTTCTATACCAACGCCCAAAACTTTAGCCGAGCGTTCAATTATTATTTGTAATTGTTCTGTTGTGTAATATTCTAAGCGAAAAATAACGCCAAATCTATCTCTTAAAGGTCCTGCCAAAGCTCCCGCCCGAGTTGTTGCACCTATCAAAGTAAATTTAGGTAAATCCAGTCTAATTGATCTTGCGCTAGGTCCTTTGCCGATAATTATATCTAAAGCAAAATCCTCCATAGCAGAATACAAAACCTCTTCAACAGTCTTAGATAATCTATGTATTTCATCTATAAACAAAACATCATTTTCACCAAGGTTTGTTAGTAGTGCTGCTAAATCTCCTTGCCGCTCGATAGCAGGCCCTGAAGTTATACGCAAATTGACATTCATTTCATTTGCTATAATGCTAGCGAGCGTCGTTTTACCAAGCCCAGGTGGTCCAAACAAAAGCACATGATCTAGCGCTTCTTGCCTATTTTTCGCCGCTTGAATAAAAATTGACAAATTATCTTTAACTTGGTCTTGACCAATATATTCACTAAGTTTTTTAGGTCTTAAACTGTATTGCCAAACGTCATCGCCCTGCTCATCTTGCGCTATTATTCTATCGATTTTTTCCATAGCTACCTCCTAGCAAAGCCTTTAAGAACATATTTTATCATCGCTTGGATCTCAGTTTCTTTTGTTGCTGCTTCTTTTAAAAGAGGCATTACTTCACCGCTATTATAACCTAAGGATAAAAGCGCTTGCAAAGCCTCGTCATAAGGCGTTTGGTTAACTTGAGGCAAAACAAAATCAGTTGCAACAGAACTACTTTTAGAGCTGGAGAACCCTAGCTTATCTTTAAGTTCTAAAAGCATTCTCTCGGCAGTCTTTTTTCCAACACCGGGAAATTTTGTCAGCATTTTAATATCTTGATTTAAAATAGCCAGTGCAAAATCATCAGGCGAAGCAAAACCCAAAATGCCTACTGCAACTTTAGGACCGATACCACTTACTGTAATTAATTTTAAAAATAAATCATACTGAGCTTGCTCAACAAATCCGTAGAGCAAAATAGCATCCTCACGGACACTTGTATAAATAAATAAAGCTAAATCAGCTTCTTTATCCAGTTTTGCCAGATTGGATGCTGGCATAAATACTCTATAGCCCACCCCGCCTGTTTGAAGGATGCAATATTCATTTGTAATAAAAGCAACTTTGCCTTTTATATAACCTATCATAATTTTAGCTCCTGCCAGCAACTACTTGATAAAGAATTTAAAGCACATATACCAACAGCCAAAGCATCCGCTACGTCGTCTGGTTTTGGCTTGGTCTTTATATTTAAAAGTTTTTGCACCATAAATGTTACCTGTTCTTTGTCAGCCCTACCATAGCCAGTAACTGCCTGTTTTACCTGTAGTGGTGTAAATTCAGCAAATCTTAGTTTGTGGTGCGCCGCCAAAAGTAAAATAATTCCACGTGCCTGTCCAACAGTCAATGCTGTTGTAACGTTACGATTGAAAAATAACTGCTCTACTGCCAAAACTTCTGGCTTATACTCTTTTATAACTTTATCTAGTTCAGCATAAATAACTGCCAGCCGCTCGTGCATAGGTAAATCTTTACTCGTCAAAACAGCGCCAAAATGCACGGGCTGCAAGCGGCAATTTGTCATCTGCACAAGCCCAAAACCACAAATAGCAGTACCGGGATCAATTCCAAGTGCCAGCATAGTATCTCCTATTCTATAAAACTAACAAAGCAGGCTAAATGTGCCTGCTTGAAAATTAGTCTTCCTCTCCGTCGTCAGGAAGATTAGCATTAGAAAAAACATCTTGCACATCATCTAAATCTTCCAAAGCATCTAGCATTTTTTGCATACGAACGGCATCATCTGCGCTTAAATTAATGTCATTATCTGCAATCATAGCAATTTCTGCCGATGCTATTTCAATTCCAGCGTCAGTCAAAGCTTTTTCAACTGCCTCAAAATATTCAGGCTCAGAGAAAATTTCAAAAACATCTCCTTGAAGCTTTAAATCTTCGCCACCAGCTTCTAAAACCATCATCATCAAATCATCTTCATTTATCTTATCTATCGCCTCTACAACCAAAAGACCACGTCTTTTGAACATCCAGCCAACGCAACCTGTCTCACCTAAATTGCCGCCATATTTTGAAAACAAATGCCTTACATCTGCCGCTGTACGATTACGGTTGTCTGTCAGAGTTGTCACCATAACAGCGACGCCACTTGGACCGTAGCCTTCGTAAGTAATTTCTTCGTAGTTTGAACCGTCCAAAGCCCCTTGACCTTTTTGAATCGCTCTTTGGATATTATCTTTTGGAATATTATTTGCTTTAGCCTTTTGCAAAGCTAATTTTAAGCGAGTATTACCAACAGGGTCAGAGCCGCCCATCTTTACAGCAATAGTAATCTCACGACCGATTTTTGTCGTTTGCTTGCCGCGAATAGCATCCATTTTACCTTTTCTGTGCTTAATATTTGCCCATTTTGAATGACCTGACATTATAAAACCACCTTATAAATAAACTATATTATATTTTATCACAAATAATTAAGTTATGTAAACACAATAAAAAAGTTGCTAAAGCAACTTTTTTTATTAACCTACACTACTATAAAACTATAAACCTAGATATGCCTTTTCCACCTGCGGATTTTTTAAAAGCTCATGACCTGCACCTTCCAGCACCACTTGACCTAAATCGATTACATAAGCACGTTTAGCAATTTTCAAAGATAAAAAAGCATTTTGTTCGACAAGCAAAATTGTCTTGCCCTGACGACAAATCTCACCTATTATCTCAAAAACTTCTTCCACTATAACAGGTGCTAAACCCATTGACGGCTCATCCATCAAAATAAGTTCAGGGTTTGCCATTATCGCTCTGCCTAGAGCAAGCATTTGCTGCTCACCGCCAGAGAGTGTCCCCGCTTGCTGAGTGAGCCTGTCTTTAAGTCTTGGAAATAGCTGCATCACCCAATCAAAATCCTTTTGGATTTCTTGTTTATCTGACCTTGTATAAGCACCCATAGACAAATTTTCTAAAATGCTCATCTGCGCAAACACATGCCTGCCTTCAGGCACAAGCGCAATACCTGAGCGTACTATTTGCGTTGTTTTAAGTCCGCTTATCTGTTTACCCGACCAGCTTATACTGCCCTCTTGCAGTTTTACCATGCCCATAATCGTATTTAAGGTTGTAGTCTTTCCAGCACCATTTGTACCGATAAGAGTTGTTATCTCGCCTTGAGGAGCTTCAAAGGATAGTCCATGCAAAACCTTTGTCGGACCATAGCCACAGACAATATTTTCAACTTTTAGCATTAATGTGCCCCCTTTCCAAGATACGCCTCTATAACCTGTGGCTGCTTGCGCACATATTCGGGTTCACCTTCGGCAATTTTCGTACCATGATCTAAAACACTGATTTTATCACACAAATTCATCACAAGCTTCATATCATGTTCAATAAGTACAATTGTGTATTTTTCCTCTTTGAGCTTACTAATCAAATTAATCAAATGTATTTTTTCGGTTGGATTCATCCCTGCTGCAGGCTCATCAAGTAATATGACTTTAGGCTGAGCTGCCATAGCTCTGGCAAATTCTACCAAACGCTGTTGCCCGTAAGATAAATTTTTCACTATTTCAAGACTCTTGTCGCTAAGTCCGACAAAATCCAATGCTTTACTTGCTACATCTTTAGCTTTTTGCTCATTTTCTTTAGCAGATTTGCCTTTAAGAAGTATTGACAAAACATCTGTTTTAGTATGTACATGTTGACCTATCATAACATTATCAAGTACAGATAAATTATTAAATAAACGAATGTTTTGAAAGGTTCTGGCAATCCCCATTGGCACAAGCATGTGAGGTTTTCCTTGTGGTAGCAACTTATCTTCGATAGTAACTTTTCCTGTATCAGATTCAAACATTCCTGTAATAATGTTAAATAAAGTCGTTTTGCCCGCACCGTTTGGACCGATAATGCCATGTATGGTATTTTTTTCTACATTAATACAAATGTCATCTAAGGCTTGCAGTCCACCAAATTTTTTACTGATATTGTCTATTTTGAGCATACTATGCCACACCTCCGTTAGAAGAGGATTTGAAAAACTTACCTTTTATTTGTTCATAAATACCTACAAGACCTTGTGGCATATAGATAACTGTATAAATTAAAATCGCTCCATAAAGTATCAAACGATATGTTTGAAGCGCTCTTAGCCCTTCTGATAATATTGTCAAAGCAAAAGCACCGATAAACGCCCCTGCAATCGTCCTATTTCCACCTATTACAGCCATACACAAAAAAGCGACAGAATCATCAAAGGTAAAGTTATCAGGACTCGCAACACCTGAGAATACTCCGTAAATAGCCCCAGCAAGACCTGCATAAAAAGCACTTATAATAAAAGCTGATATTTTATAGCGGTTGACCGGTATACCCATCGCTTGAGCAGCCAACTCATCTTCACGAATAGCACAATATGTTCTGCCAATTTTAGAGTGAGCCAGCTGATAAGCTATATAAAAACCAAGCACTACCGCAGCTAGGATAAGATAATAATAATCTTGCTCACTTAAAATTTTAACGCCAAAAAAACTTGCCGCAGGAATACCAGTAAGTCCCGCCGCGCCTTTAGTTACGGGTGTCCAATTTAAAATTACAAGGCGTACAATCTCACCAAAACCAACCGTTGCCAAAACAAGATACGCACCTGATAGCTTCATTGCCGGTATAGCAATAATCAAGCCAAAAACACCTGCAGCAAATAGCCCGATTAAAGCAGATAGCAAAAACGGAAAGTCAAAATTCAGTGATAAAAGAGCCGAAACGTAAGTACCTATAGCAAAAAAACCGGCTTGCCCCATAGATACCTGACCTGTGTAGCCTGATAATAGATTAAGTCCTAAAGTAATCAATGTATAAATACCAGCTAAATTTATCACATGCATATAATAATTGTTTGTCACAACAAGCGGTAAAATCAGTGCAACAAGCAAAATAACGAACCAAAATATCTTTTTCATATTGCACCTCCTAAACCTTTTGTTTGGTTTTCTTGATAAACAAACCTGATGGTCTTAGCCACAAAACAAGTATCAAAAGTGTAAAAGTAATCGCATCACGATAGCCAGAGCTTATCTGACCACCAGCAAGTGATTCGACAATGCCAAGGAAAAATCCGCCAACAATCGCACCTGGAATACTGCCAAGACCCCCGATAACTGCTGCCACAAAACCTTTTAAGCCAATTCCAGAGCCCATATTAAAAGTAACAAAAAATACAGGTGCTATGAGTAGTCCTGCCGCCGCACCCATAGCTGCACTAAGGGCAAAAGCTATAGCATCACTTTTTTTAGTATCTATACCCATAATCGCTGCAGCATATCTATCTTGAGCAACAGCCCGAAGTGCTGTACCCTCTTTTGTTTTTTTCAATACGTATTGTAAAATAAGCATCAAAACAATCGCTACAACAACAATTAATACATCTTGACCTGTGATATTTAAAGAGCCAATAGTAATCCTATCGGAAATAACTGGCGAAGGTAGAACTTGGGCATCTGCACCCCATAGAGCAAGCGCCACATTACGTAAAATGATTGCCACACCTAATGTAGCAATAACAACATTAATAGCAGGTGCTTGCCTTTGTTGCAAAGGACGTAAAATAAAAAACTGCACTCCAACACCAACAATAGCCACAAATACCATTACAAAAAGTAAACTCGTTCCATAACCTATGTGAAACGTACTAAACAAAATAAATCCTAAATAAGCGCCCAGCATAACCATATCACCTTGCGACCAGTTAAGAACACCAGACGTTGTGTAAATAAGACTATAACTTAGGGCAACAAGAGCATAAATAGCTCCTATAGGAAAGCCGTTGATAAAATATTGCAAGAATGTACCTCCTCTACTCAAAAAAATACCGGCTCATATGAACCGGTATTTTAGCTACAAAACTAATTAATTAGTTAGTTTTAACTGTAGTAATTAGTTCAAATTTATCACCATTTATTTTTGTAATCAACAAATATTTACCAATATCGTCGCCACGGTCATTAAATTTAACATCACTTGTAACTAATTTTAAACCAGTAGTTTTTAAAATCGCATCACGAAGCGCCGCAGGATCAGTTTTTCCAGCACGTTTTACTGCGTCAGCTATAATGTATACCGAATCATAAGCTTGAGCACCGTGTGGAATTGGGTCTTCTTTATATTTTTCTTTATAGTTTGCTACAAATGTTTTTACTGTTGGGTTTTCAGACACTGGTAAAAACGATTGAGTCAAAATCAAACCTTGACCTTCTGCACCACTTAATTCAATTAATTTTTGTGCTGCCATCCCTGATGCGCCAAACAATTGAGCATCAATACCCAGTTGTCTTGCTTGTTTAGAAATAAGTGCGGCTTCAGTATATAAACCCCACATGAAAATACCTTGCGCTCCAGCATCTTTAATCGCCAAAAGTTGTGGTTTAAAATCCTTGTCACCATTATTATAAACTTGAGCACTTACAAGCTCTACATTATATTTTTTTGCAGCTGCAGCCAATAGTTTAGCACCTGATTGACCATAATCATCAGCAGCAGTCAAAGTTGCTACTTTTGTTATTTTTAAAACTTCTTTAGCATATTTAATCAATGCGTCAGCTTGGAACTCATCGTTAACCGCTGTACGGAAAATAAATTTGTTGCCTTGTTCTGTTATTGATGAACCTGTAGAACCTGCAGTAATTTGCGGTACACCTGCACGAGATGTTATAACCATATCAGCTAAAGTAGCAGAACTATGTATTGCGCCTATAATAACATTAGCACCAGATTGTTGCAAAAGCTTATTTGTTGCATTAGCTGATTTTGTAGGATTACCTTCATCATCTTCAAAGAAAACTTCTATCTTCCAATCACCGGCTAATTTTTTACTGTTAATTTCATCAACAGCCATTTGTACAGCCTTATGTTGACCTTGCCCAAGTTGAGCAGCTCCACCGGATTCTGGTCCGACAACACCAATTTTCAGCACTTTTTTACCGTCACTAGCTTTTTTATCAGATCCACCACAACCGGTTAAAATCATTGTAAGTACTGTGAAAATAGCCAAAACGCCTAATACATATCTTTTTTTCATTACTCCACCTCATCAACTTTCCTGTAATTTTTTTACTATACAAATTAAATTATCAACAATATGTTCGTGATAAATCTTACCCTTTTGTTTATCTGACTTGCTTGGACAGCCTGTCGTACCACCAGCAACATCAGCAGATACTTTCATGTGTTCAATAGTGCTTGGCACATAACACATAGTATCTTTAGTGTACATCGGATCAACACTATAAAGGTTGTTTGCTACAATAGGATTATCCTTGGCAAGCTCTAAATGCACCAGCTCTGGATGTCTATAAAGCATATGCGAAGACTCTATCTCTTCAGCATGCCCAACAGGACCATAGTCCAATTTTGCAATTATCTCTTTAGACAAATAAGCCGGATCAACAATCACAACTTTTAGTTTAAGTTCTCTTTGCGCACGTTCAGCCGCAATTTGCATCCAAGAAATATTAACTATCCTGTGTCCATTTAAAGCGATTATCTTTTCAAATCCATGTTCATGCAAAGACTTAAAAACATCATATAAAACCTCTGTCAAAATCTCTGGTCTTATTGTAATTGTACCAGGCAAAACCATATGATGAGGACTCCAACCAAACCACAGAGGAGGACAAACCACAATATCCGTCTTTTGTGCCAAATCTTCAGCAAGAGTCATCGCAACCATCGTATCAGTGCCAAGCGGCAAATGAAACCCGTGTTGCTCTGTACTTCCCACAGGTACAATAGCTACATTTTTTGCCTTTATGCGTGCAGCTTCCAGTTCCTGCCAACTCATATCTTGCAACCATACGCTCAACATTAATCACCTCTTATTTGTATAACTGGAAAGGACAAATATCCACTTTCGATAATACAAGTAATTTTAACACATTATAAAAATATAGTAAATAGCACTTGTTTGAAAAATAAAAAAGCCGGCATTTTTTTACCGGCTTAAAAAATCAATCCAAATAACTTACCTTATCTTCTAAGCTCTTGCGCCTTGGCATACTTCCTAAACTACTTGCAACACCAAGACAAATAACTGCTAATGGGTCTTTATCTTCAGAAATTGCAAAAATTCCTCTGGCATCAGCCTTTTCAAACAAAGAATACCATAAACTCGCAATCCCAAGATTCGTCGCCGCAAGTAGCATATTTTGAATGCACGCACTACAAGCTTCTATATATCCATGCCCCGGTTCTGATAAAAATTGCTCAGCGCCATTTTTAGTTGGGTCACCAATAACTACAATATATAAAGGTGCTTCAGTTAAAAAATCAACCTTATAGCTATCAAGCCATGCCCAACCGCTCTTTTCGCGCAGTTTTGGCAAAGTATTTTGTGCAGCTTGCTTAAATTTTTCTTTCACATCTACATTTGTTACAATCAAAAACTCCCAAGGCTGCTTATTTACAGGCGACGGAGCATAAAGCCCTGCCTGTAAAACCTTCTCTAACTTTTCTTTAGATACCAAATCAGCTTTAAAACTTCTACAACTTCTCCTGTTTGCAATAACCTCTAACATGACAATTCCCCCTAAATTAAATTTACCACAACCCTATTAAATGCCAGTAAACCAGCATAAAAGGCAACAGAAAGATAATGCTTAAAAGAAATTTAACAACCAAAACAGATAACATAAATTTGAATCGCACACATTTGCAAGAAGCCAAAAACAATAACAAACCATATTGATATGGCAAAAAATACATATCCATACCAAAAAACAAACTATACACCATTGGTCTAGGATCCACACCAACTTTTAATGCAAGCTCCGTCAATGGCACACCAAGCGTTGTAACACCTGTAACAGGAGACAAAAACATAACAGAACAAACACCTAAGAAAAAACTTGCAATTATATAAACAGCTGCACTCACACCAGTCAAAAAACTTGCACAGAAATCCGCTATTTTAGTTGCCAAGCCAATATCAGAAGCAACAGCCCCAATAGATATAGCACCAGCAATAAAATAAAGCATAGAAAAATTAATCTTGTCCAAATCTTCACTATCCAAAAGACCAACTGCTGGAGTAAAACACAAAAATGCTACCCCCATCATGCACCAAGCAGAATTAATTTTATGAAAAGATTCCGTCATAAGAAGTAGCAATGCAAAAAGTAAAATAGCAACAGATTTTTTCTCATCAAAACTCATTTTCCCCAAAGCACTATATCTATCTCGAACAACCTCTCCTATACCATCTACCCTACTAGAATGCAAAACAATAAACACTGCCAAAAAACACAAGACACTATAAAAAACGGCTATAATAAAATTATGATATGCATAATCAAGCCAACTGACCTCAATCCCACTAGCACTCACCATAAGCCCAACAGCCGCTGGTACTTGTACACAACCAGTCAAAAAACCATATGCTGGACCTGCTACTGCAAAAAAAGAAGTCAAAAAAATTATTGCTGACTCCTTGGAATCACTATGCAAATCAAGTACCCGGCAAATACTACTAGCTAAAATCAAAAAAATTGCCATTTTACCAAGTGCTGTTGGAACTAAAGGTGCAATCAAAAAACCTGCTATCATAAAACCAATCAAAATATTTAAAAGACTATTGCCAGAGAAAAGCATGCACTTATAAGCAATTCTAGTCGCCAAACCACTCTTTGACATCATTTGACCAATTAACATACCACCAAAGCAAAGCCACGGCATAGGACTTGCCCACGGCGAGAAAACAACCTTTATATCCGCAACATCCAGCAGTAAATAAAGAATTGGCACAATAATAGCAACTATCGCCGCTGTCATAACATTAAACATCCAGCAGTAAATAGCACCGCTTGTAACAACTATATAAAAAGTGGTCTTCTCATCGACAGACAAAGACCTACAAACAACAAACACCACAAAAGGCACGAGCAGCATAAACAAACTCTTTATCCAATTACCTAAACCAGCATTATAAGCAAACACACCGACAACCCCATCATCAAAAAAATAATTAATTAAACAGCTAAATACATTTTAACCTACAAAAACAAAAAAGCCAATCTAAATTTAAGATTGGCTAACTAAAAACAAATATTAAAATGTAAGTCTATATGATAACCCATACAAAGAAAAACCAGAATTCTGACTACCATTTAAACCAGCATGAGAAAAATGTGTAACAAAAGCTTCTAAACTATGAGAACCAGAAAATCTATAACCAAGAGCCGCCGAAGAAGCAAAATTAAAATGACCACCTAAGTCCCTGTTACCAACAACCCTATTTGATAAATAAGAAGGACCAGTAGATACAGATAAATAAGTCTTCGCCCGTGGTAAATTAAACTCTAAACCACCAACTACGGCAATGCCACTAGAACTACCATAATGTTTAGGGTCAATACTATAGCCTTGAAATTCTAAGTATGGATCTATAGAAAACGCATTTGAAATACTTAGAGGAACAAAATATTTTCTTGCACCAACAGTATATACCTTTGAAGAAGAATCGCCATTTGCCATACCAATATTAAAGGAATAATTTCTAGCAAAAACACTAGACATAAAACAAAAAGAAACAATTAACAATAATATAACTTTCCTTTTCAAAACTTCAACTCCTTTAGAAATAAAAATAAACCAAAACTTCTCAATTTTAGCTTTTAAAAAACCGGCAACTCCCTAATTTCCCAGGCCGTTTCCAGCCAAGTACCATCGGCGTATAAGGGCTTAACTACTGTGTTCGGGATGGGAACAGGTGGAACCCCTTAGCTATCGTCACCAGATTTTTTGTTTGTCAATAAATTGCCGTTGCACTTTGCATATGTCAATTTCTTGCCAAACTTAAGACCT
>CAZKFG010000008.1:0-45738 GCA_964551985.1 uncultured Acidaminococcales bacterium | reverse complement strand
ATTTTTACCAAGAGGTTTTTGCTTATTTAAATTGTATACAATAATTGTTTATACATTATATATAGCTTCAAAACAAGCAAAAAGTGCAAGCAGCTTTTTTTGTTGTTTGCCGCTTGTGTTTGTAATATTATGTACTTGTTTTAGCTATAAATTTGCTTTTAAACGGCAACTTAGCGCCACTGCATTTATCTTTTCTTTCGCAAAGCAAATTTTTATGCATCAGTATGAGGGCGAAAGATGGTTTTTAAACGTTTTGACAATGAAGTAGAGATAAGAAAAACAGCCAACTGACGCTGGCTGTTAGTATTTTATTGTGATGCAAATTTTGCAATTAAAAAACAAAGCGGATTGATAACTTCATTTGCCATTTGGATTTAGGTTTTTGGTCATTTGCATTAGTTTGTCTGCTCTGTACACGTAGGCTAGTATTTCAGCAACTGCTTGGTATAGTTCTGTTGGAATTTCGTTATCTATTTCTAGCGCCATTAACATTTGGGTGAGTGATTTGTTTTGATAGATTGGAACGGCACTTGTTTTTGCGGCGTTTAGGATATTTTCAGCGACTATTCCTCTGCCTTTAGCGACTATTCTCGGAGCATTGACGGATTTATCGTCATATGTCAGAGCAACTGCTTGTGGTAGTTCTTTTTTTTCGTTTATCATTAAATCAATTCCTTTTTAGCAGGATTTTATACAACTAAAATGCTATTTAGTTGCATATTGCTATCTGACATAGAATCTTGAATATCTGGGATGAAGCGACTAAATTCGTCCATTGCTTCGGGGTTTTTGAAAATGACTTTGACGTCTAGTAGATTTTCTTGATACAGATGAAAAATCGCTGTAACTTCGCCTAGATATTCTGGGTTTAGGTTGATTTTCAGCCAAGTTTCTGGGTACTTTTCGTAGCCGTTGTTGGTGTTTTTTCCTTTATCGTGGTATATATTGATATAAACTGGATTTGGTTTTTCTTCGCCTTGCGGGGTTATGTTAAAAATAAATGATGTTTGCATGTGTTGTGCAGTGCGCTCTGTAGGCATGTTTGTCGTCTTTAGCATATCAGAGGCAAGGTCTCGAAGAGCTGTTGACCATTGTTGGATTTGTTTGCTTTGAAATTGTAAGCTTTCGTAGGTTTTAAGTAGTGTTTCAAAGTTTTTAAGATCCGCTGTTTGCTTATCTAAATGCAGATTTTCCTTACCTACAGTGCTTTGCAAAGCTTTTTGCAAGGTAGATAGTTCGGTATTGTCTTTAAATGTTTGTTTAATGGTTTGTGCTATCACTTCTTTTAACAACTCTTTTTGTTCAGGTGATAGTGCATCTATGTTTTTTGTCATTGTTTGTAGTGCTTTAAAAAGATTTTGGTCTTTGCTTGCTAACTCTTCTAGGCTAGACTGAACAGTTTGCAAGTTTTTCACCAAATTTAAAATGTCTTGCGGTTTTATCTGTTCCTGCACAACTTGTTTATCTGCTGGTAAAGATTGTTTGGCAGCATCAAGCAAAATATTTTCTTTCACTGGTATTTGGCTATCCATTATTTTTTGTTCTACCAATATTGGATTTTTAGTCATATTTATAATTTCTTGTTTGACGATATCGCGTACTAATTCTTGTTGTGGGCGGTTAATTGTTTTATCAATTGTTTGATTGATTGTTTTTAGTTTGTTGATTATTTCTTTTAAGACATCTTTATTTGTTATATTTTCTAGTTTTTTTGTCATTTGCGTTGTCTGTTCAGATTTTTCTGACGCTGGTCGTTGCATTGCAGTTTTGGGCTCCACAGGCTGTTTTTCTGCCTCTTGCCAAAATCTTTCTTGTTGCTGTGGTTTTGAAGTCATTTTGAAAACTTCATTTTGTTGGTCGATAAAAGTTTTTATAAGTTCTTTTAGTTGTTGTTCTTGTGGTTTTGCTTGCTGATTGTTTATATTTTCTTGGCTGTTTGTTGGTATTGGTTGTTTGCTTATCTGGGGTTGTTCTGCCAGTTGTTTATTTTGTGGCATTTGAGAGTTGTTGTCAATTATCTTTTTTAAAAACTCTTGAACTTTGGGGTCGTCTATGCTATCAAGTAGCTGTTGCAATAGTTGTAAATTTTGTTTTTGTAAAAGCATTTGTTTTTCTTGGGTAGTTAGATCTGATAGTTTTGGCAAAGTTATTTGCTCTTGACTTTGCTCTGCTTGGTTGATTAATTTGGCGATGTCGTTTAAAATATCTGATAGATTTGTCAATTCTTTAAATATTTCTTTTTGTCCTTGCAGCATCTCACTAAGACCGCTATTTAAGTTTTGTAGTGTAGCATTTTGTGCAAGCATAGCCCTAATTTCAGATTTTATAGCCGCAGGCATATTATTGATTACTTTTTGTGATAAGGCTATTTTTTCTGTTAGTTGTTTTAACAGTTCATTAATATTTTCTTGATCCGGAAAGGACATTTCGCTTGATTTGGCTAATGCTTGCGAATTTTGTTCTGGTTGCACAGATGGCTTGTTTGTTTGTTGCTCTGTTATGACTGGTTTGTTAAGGTCAACGCTATTTACTTGTTGTGGCAGTAAGTTCTGGATATTCATATTTCACCTCAAAAACATACTTTTTATAGGTTCAAATGATTTTCTATGTTCAGGCGTAGCACCGTACTGTGCAATGGCTTGTATATGTTCTTTTGTGCCGTATCCTTTGTGTTTGGCAAAACCATATTGTGGATACGTTTT
Organism: uncultured Acidaminococcales bacterium; assembly: GCA_964551985.1. Classification (GTDB taxonomy): domain Bacteria; phylum Bacillota; class Negativicutes; order Acidaminococcales; family JAISLQ01; genus CAZKFG01. The sequence goes on along the minus strand of CAZKFG010000008.1, from coordinate 43,036 downwards.
GTCAAGTTCTTGCATTATTTTGTCTCTTGTAACTTTTGCCAAAATTGACGCACCTGCGATAGATACACTTAAACTATCTCCATGTATTAATGGTATCGTTAAAAATGGCATATCAGTTAAGGGCATTGCATCAATTAATGCTGCTTGAGGTGAAAATTTTAAAGAATTTAAAGCTTTTTTCATACCATAGATAGTAGCTTGATATATGTTTAGTTCATCAATTACTTGGGTAGAAATTATTTGTATGCTTGAAGCTATTGCTTTATTAGATATTTGCTCAAAAAGTGCTTCTCGTTTTTTGCTTGATAGTTTTTTGGAATCGTCCAGTCCATAAAAAAATTCATCTTTAGGTAAAATTACTGCCGCTACAACTAGTGGTCCAGCTAGTGGTCCTCTGCCTGCTTCATCAACTCCTGCAATCAATTGTAGACCTTGTTTAAAAAGTTTGTTTTCATGTTCTTGCATAGCAAGCAATCTTTGTTTTTCGTTTTCTTGTTGTTGTATGTTTTTATAATAGCCTGCAAGTAGTTTTTGTACACTTGCTCTTTCGTCCAAAGAAATAGCAGATAACGTCTCAAAAGTTGGGTTATCTGCTAAAAGTTTTTTTATTTGTTCTATTTTCATAGTATTTACCTCAAAGTTTATGGCTTATCTAAAGATATTTTGCCAAGTAAACCTGCTCTAAAATCTTTTAATAGTATTTGGCTTACCTTTTTTGTATCATACAAGCCGCCAGTCAATAAGCAACCCCTATTTTTGGCAATCGCCATTAGCATATCTTCTGCACTGTCTAGTTGAGTTAAAGTTATATTATAGCGCTGCTGTATATTCTCTAGATAGTTTTCTTTTAAAAAATCAAGTAACATCAAGGCTGCTTGTTGCATATCAAAAATTTCATCTTTGATCGCGCCTGTAACAGCTAACGCAAAGCACACCCACTGGTCTTCAAATTTAGGCCATAATATACCAGGAGTATCTAAGATTTCTAATCCGTTACCAATGCTAAGCCACTGTTTACCACGTGTAACACCTGGAGTATCGGCAGTTTTTACTTTGGCACTTTTTAAAAGACGGTTGATTAAAGATGATTTACCAACATTTGGAATGCCTGCAATCATTGTGCGAATACTTTTATTTTTTACTCCTTTTGCTAACCATTTTTGTGTCATAGGTAGTGCCGCCTTTTTCAAGGCATCTATAAGATTTTTTATGCCTTTACCTTGATTTGCGTCAAGTTGTACGACCAAAAATCCTTTTTCAGCAAAAAATTTAATCCAATCACTTGTAGTTTTAGGGTCTGCCAAATCAATCTTATTTAATATAATAATTTTTGTTTTATTGCCTAATGTTTCAAGCAAAAGAGGGTTAGAGCTCGCATATGGCGCGCGAGCGTCAAGCATTTCTACAACAACGTCAATTATTTTAAGCTCTGCCTCTATCATTCTTTTGGCTTTAGTCATATGCCCTGGAAACCATTGAACTGCTAATTTACGCTCCATACATCACCTAAGGCATTGTACGCAAAGAATCCACCGGCCAAAAAACCATTGACGCTTTGCCTTTTATCAGTTTAAAAGAAACAAAACCTACATCAGGGAAACGACTGTCTTCTGAGTTGTTCCTATTATCGCCCATAACAAATACGTGCCCTTGTGGCACTATTACTTTATTATATGAACCACGTTGTTTTTCTAAAATATAGTCTTCTTTTTTAAGTTCGCCATTTACATATACTCGACCACTTCTTATTTCAATTGTATCGCCACCTGTAGCAATAACTCTTTTGATGAAATCACGGCTCTGGTCACTTGGATATTTAAAAACGATGACCTCACCTTTTTTAGGTTCTGTGACCATATATATAAATTTATTTACCAAAAGACGTTCGTGGCTTTGCAGTGTTGGCATCATTGATGGTCCTTCGACCATATAAGGCTCAACTATGAATGTTCTTATTGCAAATGCTAGTACAGCTGCAATTGCAATAGATACTATCCAATCTTTTATTTCATTTTTCCAGTTTATTTTTTTCAACAAAAATTCATCTCCTAAAAGCAGCGGATTTACAAAAAGAGAGGACTGTAATCAGTCCCCTCTGAATGTTATTATCTTCTTTCACGAATACGTGCAGCTTTACCGGTTAATTCTCTTAAATAGTAAAGTTTAGCTCTGCGAACTATACCACGACGCATTACTTCTATTTTGTCAATACGTGGTGAATGAAGTGGGAAAATTCTCTCTACACCTATATTGTAAGAAATACGTCTTACAGTAAAGGTCTCTCTTACTGAACCACCTGAACGAGCTATGACTACACCTTCAAATACTTGAATACGTTCACGAGTTCCTTCAACAACTTTAACGTGTACACGCACTGTGTCTCCAGCACGAAATGCAGGAATGTCACTTTTTAGTTGCTCTTTTTCCAATACTTCAATAATGTTCATTTATATCCTCCTAATTTCATAGACGTTCGTAATTTAATTTTAAACAAGAGGACCGTCCGTTTTATACCTTATAGATTTTACCACAAAAAAACAGTATCTTCAATAGTAAATTTTAAATTTCTTCCCACCAATTTTCACCAGCAAGTCTATCTAAGATTATTGCAACAGCAGAACGCACACATAAATGGTTGTATTCTCCCTTGCCGATTATAGGCTTTAATATATAATCAAACTGTTTCATAACATCTTGTTCAATTCCCCAACCTGTACCAAAGAGCAACAATATCGGTCTATCTTGCTCTACCGCTATTCTTCTTAAGTTTAGATAAGAAACTGTATTTTCATACTCTCTAGCATCTGTAGTAACAACAAGAGGCTGTTTGCCTGTTTGTTTTGTGACATCAGCTATAGCACTTTTAATATCTTCAAACAATGCTACTGTTTTTAATGCTTGGTTACGATCTGGATTATAAATTTGACCGTAGCCCTGTTGCCAGTAGTATAGTATTTTGTCAATTATTTGTTTTTGTGTTGATGCTGGATGAATAATATAATATTTTTTCACATCATAAGTCTTACAACTTCTTGCAATATCGTGTATATCAAAATTTGTTACTGCTGTTGTAACAACCTGCATATTTTTATTATAAACAGGATAATGCACAAGTCCTAAGTAAATATCTGTCATTTTTTCTCATCTAACCGTTCGTCTATAATTTTTTTTAGTAACTTTTGGTCAGTTTTATCCAAGCTAACCCTATCTAGCAAGTCTGGTCTATTGTTGTAAGTTTTTTCTAACATTTTTTCTCTGCGCCACAAATTTATTTTGGCATGATTACCCGATACCAAAACGTCAGGTACATCGCCAAAAAAAGCTTTTTGCGGTCTTGTGTACTGTGGATACTCTAATAGTCCATCACTAAACGATTCATGGTATGTACTTTCAATCTTGCCTAAAACCCCAGGTAGCAGCCTACAAACAGCATCGGCTATCACCATTGCTGCAAGCTCTCCACCAGTCAAAATATAATCACCTATGCAAATGCTTGCATCAACATAATTTTTTATTCGCTCGTCAAAACCTTCATAATGCCCACAAACAAAAATAATTTCTTGAAGTTTGGAAAAATCTTTTGCTTTTGCTTGAGAAAACAGTTGCCCATCAGGTGATAAAATTATCACTTTAGCATCTGGTAACAAGTGTTTTGCGTGCATAATAGAAAAAACAAATGGCTCGGCTTTGAGCACCATCCCATTGCCGCCGCCAAAAGGATAATCATCTACAGTACTGTGTTTATCATCAGTAAAATCACGTGGATTAATATAAAAAAGTTCTACAAGATTTGTTTTTACTGCTCTTTTTAAAATACTGTAATTAAAATTTTCTTTGACAAAATCTGGAAATAAAGTAATAAACAATATTTTCAATTGTCATCCTCCCAAACAGGCGGATTGACAATCATTATTTGCTCTAATATGTTAGTTTCTTTAACTACTGTTTTTAAAGCAGGAATGAGCAAATCTTTTTTCCCTTCACGCTTAACTACATAAACATCATTGCTACCTGTTTGAAAAACTTCACTTAAAATACCTAGAAAATTATCCTCTAAGTCAAAAACCTTTATGCCAAGCATATCTTCAATATAGTATCTTCCATCAGGCAGCTGTCCTATTTGCTCTCTAGTTAAAAATAAATCTTTATTTCTTAAAGTTTGAGCAAAATCCATATTGTCAATGCCAGTAAATTTTACTAACAAAAACTGCTTGTGTTCTCTTATACTATCTACTTTTAGCCAGCCTTTATCTTTGATATAAAACTCTTTAGCATTAAACATCTGATCAATAAATTCAGATAATTGAACAACGCGAACTTCACCCCGCACACCGTGCGGGGCTACTATTTTACCTATTTGAACATATTTAGCTTGCATTTTATCACATCCGAAAAGCGACTATTTTGCCATCTTCAAGCAAAATTTCTGCACCAACATAATCGTGCAAATTATCGCCAATTTTCACTGTAAGCACTCTATCTATTGTTCCGCGTGGTATTTCTGCACCAATATCTAATTTTTCTAAGTGCTCTAGTTGTTCACTCGTATATTTTTGCAATTCTAAGCGTTTTAATTTTTCACTATCAATGTGAGCGTGTAAATTAGGTAATTCTTGTGGATTTACTTTTACCTGTTCAGCAATCATTCTTTTTGCTTGAAACTCTAGCTGTTGTAATTCAAGATCAACATTTGTTAATGTTTCTTGCATTTCCTTTTTCAACTGTTCTTTCAAATTACTTGTCAAAATTGCCTTTACATTAACAGGTAAATGAATTGTCATCTCTTGCATACTAAACTATCTCCACTATAACTTTTACATTCTCTCTTGCAGCAGCTGCTTTGACAACAGTACGGATAGCTTTTGCTGTCCTACCTTGTTTGCCAATAACCTTTCCCATATCATCTGGTGCTACTGTCAAAGTCAAAGTAACAACTGTTCCTTCAACACTTTCTTGAACTTGTACTTCTTGAGGATATGAAACCAAAGACTTAGCAATAGATTCTACTATTTGTTTAAGCATAAATTTCATTCTCCTTTTTTCGCGTTTTTAAGCTCGTGCCATTTAGCTAAAATGCCTTCTTTACTTAAAATTGATTTTACAGTATCTGTTGGTTGTGCACCTTTTTTCAGCCAGTCAATAACTCTCTCGTCATCAACTTTAACTACAGCAGGTTGTTTTGTAGAATCATAATAACCAATGCTTTCTATAAAACGTCCATCACGTGGAGCACGAGCATCTGCTACAACAATACGATAAAAAGGAGCTTTTTTAGCACCAATTCTTTTTAATCTGATTTTTACTGCCATTTTTTCACCTCCTTAAATTAATAATTATTTATTTCATAAAAGGTAATTTATCTAAAAAACCTTTAGAAAGCTTATTCATTCCAGAACCTTGAAGTTTTTTCATCATTTTTCTTGCTTCTTCAAACTTTTTAAGAAGCTTGTTGACATCTTGTACTCTTGTACCGCTACCTGTAGCAATACGTTTTCTGCGGCTACCGTTAATAATAGAAGGAGATTGTCTTTCCTTTTTCGTCATCGATTGAATAATCGCCTCTATGCGGACAAATTCTCTCTCGTCAATATCAGCATCTTTTATTTGGCTTGGAACACCAGGAATCATTGCCAAAAGTGATTTAAATGAACCTAATTTTTTAATTTGCTGCATTTGCTGCAAAAATTGCTCTAAAGTAAAATCTTCTTTTCTTAGCTTTTTTTCCAGTTCTTGAGCTTTTTCTAAATCAACAGTTGTCTGAATTTTTTCAATAAGGCTGAGCATATCACCCATACCTAAAATTCTCGACGCCATACGGTCTGGGTAAAATGCCTCTAAGGCTTCTAATTTTTCGCCCATACCAACAAATTTTATCGGTCTACCCGTAACTGCTTTTACAGATAAAGCAGCACCACCGCGAGCATCACCGTCAAGTTTTGTCAAGATAATGCCATCCACGCCAAGTTGCTGATTAAATGATTCAGCGACCGTTACCGCATCTTGACCTGTCATAGCATCTACAACAAGCAGTATTTCGTGAGGTTTAGCATTTGCTTTTACATCTTTTAGCTCTTGCATTAGTTGCTCATCAATGTGCAAACGTCCTGCCGTATCTAAAATCACAACATCTCTACCAGTTAAAAGCGCCTGTTCCACACCTGTTTTAGCAATTTGTACAGGGCTTATATCTTGACCCATAGCAAAAACTGGAATGTTTAGCTGTTCACCCAAAACTTGTAATTGCTTTATCGCCGCTGGTCTATAAATATCTGCTGCAACTAAAAGCGGCTTTTTGCCATCATTAGCTAAAAATTTAGCTAGTTTACCTGCTGAAGTTGTTTTACCAGAACCTTGAAGCCCAACTAGCATAATAACTGTAGGTGGGCGTGAGGAGATGGCAATCTTGCTTTGAGTAGAACCTAAAAGTTCTCTTAATTCATCATCAACTATCTTTATAACTTGTTGAACAGGTGTTAGACTCTCTAGTACTTCTTGACCAATAGCACGTTCTCTTATCTTAGCAACAAAGTCTTTAACTACTTTAAAGTTAACATCCGCCTCGAGCAGTGCCATACGCACTTCACGTAAAGCCTCTGTTACTTCTTGTTCTGTAAGTTTACCTTTGCCGCGAAGTTTTTTAAATACATTTTGTAACCGATCTGATAATCCTTCAAAAGCCATCTAAACACCTCCTTTTTTTAGCCATTTTTTTATCTTTTGGCTGGCTAAATTAATTTCTTCTATCTTTGCATCAGTCTTTTTCACTGCTTTTGTAAGCAATTTATCTATCTCACGCAATTGTATATTTTGTTGTTGATAGCGCTCAAGCAGACAAAGTTTACTTTCAAGTTCTTGCATACTGCTTATAGCTCTTTTCAAATTATCATGTACAGCTTGCCTTGAAACATCAAGTAATTGTGCAACTTCCGCCAAAGACAAATCATCTAAATAGTGCATTTGAATGCATTTTTGTTGTCTTTGTGTCAAAAGTCCACCATAAACATCATATAACATAGTAACTTCTATTGTTTGTGTAATCATTTTCTTCATCACGCCTGACAAGCTTTTTTACTTTACAGCAAAATTATAGACCTATTGCTGCTTTGTGTCAAGTTATTTTTAAGATTAAACTAGTACAAAAACTACTTTCATTTATCCTACTTATTTTCAAAACCTCTTGGCAATTGATTAAATTCACATTTAGAGCAAAGTGTTTCTGCTTGTACTATATCAATTTCATTTTTTAAAATTTCTGCTTTGATTAATTTTTCAATTACCATCTGAATATCATAGCATTCACTATCATCAATTTCTCTATCTAATAGTAGGCATTTAAATTTTGTTTCCATATCCCTATTTATCAAACAAAGCTTTTGCAAATTCTTTAGGGTCAAAGGGGCGAAAATCCATTTGTCCTTCGCCAACACCAATCCATTTTACAGGGATATTTAAATCATTTTTAACAGCCACAACAACCCCGCCTTTAGCAGTACCGTCAAGCTTTGTAAGCACTGCACCAGTAACATTTGCCACTTGCATAAAAACTTTTGCTTGAGTTATAGCATTTTGTCCTGTTGTGGCATCAAGTACTAAAAATGTTTCTTGCGGAGCTTCTGGCAGTTCTCTTTTTATCACTTTGTAAATTTTTTCTAACTCTTGCATTAGGTTAGCTTTATTGTGCAAACGCCCTGCCGTGTCTATAAATAAAATGTCTATATTGCGAGCTTTAGCCGATTGCAAAGCGTCAAAAACAACTGCTGCTGGGTCTGCTCCTTCGGCATGTTTTACGACAGCTGCATTGCCACGCTCGCCCCAAATTTCTAATTGTTCGCTGGCTGCGGCACGAAAGGTATCGGCAGCGGCAAACATTACTTTATAACCTAAAAGATTGTAGTAATTACCTAATTTACCAATAGTAGTAGTTTTTCCAACACCATTCACGCCAACAACCAAAATAACTGTTGGATTCCCTGTAATTCTTGTGCCAACCATATCTTTGGCTAAAATCTCGCTTATTTGTTCTTGTAAGAACTCTTCTACCTTAGATATATCAGCTATTTTTCCACTAGCTGCTGCTTTTTTCAATGCCTCGATAAGCTGCCCTGTTGTATTCATTCCAACATCAGCAGTTATCAAAAGTGCTTCTAATTCTTCTAAAAACTCATCATCTATCTTGGTATAATTACCTATCATTTTGTTTAATTGCTGGGTAAATCCTTGTCTTGTCTTACTAAGTCCTGATTTTAATCGTTCAAAAAAACTCATCTATCTGCCTCATTTCTCTCTAACATTTTTATTGATACTAATTTAGAAACACCCGATTCTTCCATTGTTATACCGTGCAACAAATTTGCTGCCTGCATTGTAGCTTTTCTGTGCGTGATAACAAGAAACTGTGTGTCTTTAGCATAATCTACAATAAAGTTTGTAAACCGCTCTACATTTATCTCATCTAGTGCCGCATCAAGCTCATCTAGTACGCAAAATGGTGCTGGACGGTATGATAGCAATGCAAACAGCAAAGCAATAACCGTAAGCGCCCTCTCACCGCCTGATAACAATGTTAAAACTTGTAATTTTTTACCTGGTGGTTGCACAATTATCTCGATGCCACTAGATAAAATATCTGTTAAATCAATCAACTTTAAACTTGCCGAACCACCACCAAACAGTTTTGTAAAACAAGTTTCAAAATGCGCGTTAATTTTATTAAAAGCTTCTCTAAAGCGACTAATCATTGTACGGTCAATGTCATAAATAAGTTTATTTAAATCCTCTTTAGCTTCAATCAAATCACTATATTGACTTGTTAAAAAATCATACCGCTCTTTTATTTCTTGGTATTCTTCAATAGCACTTGGATTGACAGGTCCGATTTGTTGTAATTTCTCTTGCAAAGAGGATATTTGACTGTTTAAATAACTTTCAGTCTGCTGGTCATAGCAAAATTCACGCGCTTGTTCCACATCAAGTTGATAAGTGTCTTTTAGCTGTTGAACCGATAATTCAAGTTCTGTCTCATGTCTTACAAAAATGTTTTGAGCATTGCGCAGTCTATTTTGCACACTACCTAAATTGGTTTTTAGCTCTTTACCTTGTTTTTCTAGCTGTTTTTGCTCGGGAAAAAGTTCTAGTTGTTTTTGCACTAAATCATCACGCTGCTTTGACTTTACATCTAGTTCTTTGCCCTGCTCTAGTATTTTTTGCTCAACAATTTGTTTTTGTTTTAAACATTCATCTATCGTTTGTTCAAAAGTATTTTCATCGTTTTTAAACTTTTGCACTTCTTTGTTTATCTGCAGGCACTCTTCTTGCATTGCGTTGTCTTGCTCTTTTAAAAGCATTGTTGTGTTTTGAGCCAATTCATAACGAGTCTTGGCTTCGTTATAAACTTCAGATACACTTTTATCCTGCTCTTTTAGCTTTTCCAACAATAATTTATCTTTGTCCGCTTGCTCATTTTTATTTATATCATCTTGTTGAGCAGTCTCTTTTTGCTGTGATAGTTGCTCTATCTGGTTTTGTAACTGTACATTTTCTTCTTGTAGCTGATTGTATTCAAAATCAAGTGTGTTAAAACCTATTTTTAATTGATCAAGCTCTTTTTCAGTCTGATTTCTATTCAAATTATTTTTTGTAAGCTCCAAGTCAAAGTTTGTCAGTTCATTATTCAAATGATTTATTTCATAATCTAAAGCAGTTATTTCTTCTTTTATACAATGTTTTTTCTCAGCTAGATTAGTCAGTTTTTCTTTTAACACTTGATGCTCTTGGGTATTTGTACTAATTTCTTGTTTTCTTGACAAAAAGCTACTTTCTTTGTTTGTTCTGCTACCACCGCTCATCATACCGGTAGAGTGCAAAACATCACCTTGCAAAGTAACAATCCTCAAACGAGTATTACCTTTTTTGTTTATTACCAAAGCAGTATCTAAATTATCTACAATCAAAGTTCGCCCGAGCAAAAATGCTATTGCTAGTCTAACTTTATCATCACACTGTACAAGTTTATCAGCAAAACCTACAACACCTTTTATGTTGGCAAAATCAAGCTCTTGTTTGCTTAAATTATTAACTCTTAAAGTATTTAAAGGCAAAAATGTTGCTCTACCTGCTTTTTGCTCTTTTAAAAATGCTATAGCATCTTTAGCAGTATTTTCATCAACACAAACTATATGTTGCATAAAATTACCTAAAGCAATTTCAATAGCTTGTACAAATTCAGATTTAAGAGTAATTAATTGACTGACTGTCCCTAAAAGTTTTTCTCGCCAAGTAGTATTAACTGTAAGTAATTTTTTGACACTATAACTAAAACCTTCATAGTTATCCTCTAACTTTTGTAATATATGTATTCTAGTGTTTAAAGCTACAGCCTGCTCGTGCAATTTTTTTTCCTGTTCTTGCATTTGATTTAAAGTATTTTTTTTATCTATACTTTGCAATCTAATGCTTTCTATCTTATCAATAAAAATCTTTTTTTCATCTGTTAAAGAAGATATTTTATCTTGAATGTCCTTAACTTGACCTAAAAACAAGATTTGCTGTTCTTCGAGTGCTGCCTTTTCTTTTAATATTTTTTCCTGCTTACGCTGGTTACTAAAAATTGTCGCTTGTATTTGTTTTATGTCATTACTTATTTGCAAAATATTACGTTTACGCTCTAATATCTCGCTTTGTTCTATTTGCTGATTTGTTTCTATATCTTTTATTTGGCTTTGTATATCAGAAATCTTTTCACTTAAATCTTTTGTCTCTAAAAAAGCAGATTTTTCTTTTTCGTCTTGCTCCTGCAACCTTTTAGCAAAATTTTGTATTTTATCATTTATCTGCAATAGTTTATCTTGAACTAAGGATAAATCTTGTTTTAAGCTTGCCAATCGATCATTTGTTTGTAAAATACGTTCTGACAAAACATCTTTTTGACCTGATAATTTTTCAGTTAGTGCCTCGATAGAACTTATTTCCTGTTGAACTTTGTTCAAATCGGCTGTTGTTTGCTCTATCTGCTGATTTAGGAAAAACACATTGTTTTCATGTACATTAGCTTTAGTAACAAGATCTATTTCTTCTTGTTCCAATTGCCTTGTCTGCTCTTTGGCAGTTAAAAGTATTTTACGAGCAGCATCTATTTTTTGCACAGATAAAGTAATACTACATTTTTTAAGCATCTCTTGCAGTAAATTGTGCTGCCTTGTTTTCTCAGCACTCTCTTGCATAGGTTCTAATCTATCTGTTATCTCAGATTTTATATCATTTAAGCGAATAAGATTATTGTCAGTCTCTTCAAGTCTACGCATAGCTTCTTTTTTGCGGATTTTATAGCGCGTAATACCTGCAGCCTCTTCAAATAGAGCACGCCTATCTTCTGGTCTGCAATTTAAAATCTCATCAACTTTGTTTTGACCAATAATAGATAATGAACCTTTACCAAGACCTGTATCAGCAAATAAGTCATGTATATCTTTTAGACGACATGAGGTTTTATTTATAAAATAAGCACTGTCACCAGATCTAAATAATCTGCGGCAAATGCTCACTTCTTGAAAATCGACAGGCAAAACACCTTCTGTATTAGTAAAAAACAATGTAACTTCTGCAATATTTAGCGCTTTTCGCTTACCACTACCAGAGAAAATAACATCTTCCATAGAACTGCCACGCAAAGTACGAATACTCTGTTCACCAAGTACCCAACGAATGGCATCGGAAACATTACTCTTGCCGCTCCCGTTGGGTCCGACAATAGCTGTTATCCCATCTGAAAAATTAAGCTCTATTTTATTTGCAAAAGATTTGAAGCCAACAGCTTCAATAGCTCGCAGTCTCAAAAAATTCACCAACCATTTTTTTACTTAAACAACATTAATATTTTAGCATAAATATAACAATTAGGCTATCTATACATTTTCGTCCTTATCAAAACGCTACCTAAAAACATCATCACACCTGCAAATAAAAAAGTATTGATGACACCAAAAAATGAAACCAATAGTCCTCCTGAAATAAGTCCTACAATGCTTGCCGCACTAAGCATACTACCAAGTGAGCCAAAAGTTCGTCCGGAAAAATCGGTTGGTATTGTTGTTTGCACATAAGTTACATATTTGACAAAAATAAGTGCGCCACTTGCTCCCCACAAAAAAAAGAATGGCAAAAACCCCCAAGGACTATGCCCTAACATTCCCCAAAAACCAAGACCAATTACAGATATACTATAAATTAATGTACCTAGAAACATACTTTTAGGCATACTATCACTTTTGTGTTTTTTAAGATAAAAATAAGTTGTAAAAACCGCACCAACACCTGATGTCATAAGACAATAACCAACCCACGACTCTGTTGCTCCCTCTATTGTGCGCAACAAAATGACAAACTGTGAGTCTACTATTTGCAAGACAATTATGACAAAAACCTGTACCAAAGCTCCATACATTACAAGCGGCATATCATTTATAAGTTTTAAACCATCAATAAACTCTTTTTTTATACTGGTTTTTTCTTTGTCTTCTGATTTTAATTTAACAGTTTTATCAAAAAACAAAAAAGCTATTGAACTCAAAGCATATGCAAAAGCATTGAGATATATAGCAAATTCAATGCTAAATACTGATAGAAAAACTCCACTGAGTAAAGGACCCAATATTTTTGAACCTTGGTCAATAAAACTACTATAAATTGTAGCATCAGCCACCATTTCTTCTGGCACACATTCTTTCAGTTTGGCATTTTTAGCAGGCAAAAAGCAAGCATCAAAAGTACCAAGTAGCAAAAGTAGTCCAATCAAAAAATAATAGTTTGTGCTACTTGCAACAAAAAATAAAACTATAGCTCTAATAACACCCAAAAAAGCTAGCATTCGTCCACGTTCTACTCGATCTGCAATAACACCACCAATAGGGCCGAAAAAAAATATCGGTGCTGCTAAGGAAAAAATCGCAAGACTCATTTGCCAAGGCATAACCTGCCAGCGAAAGCCTATTAAGGCAATTATCGAAATTATACCAAACCAATCACCAAATACACATACAGTTTGTCCAAACAAGAGCAACCTAAAGTCTTTTATTTGCAATAATTTTTTTTGCATTATATCAACTCATTTAATAAAAATTTGATTTTTGTTTATCTGCCTAACAGAAATAGCACTATCAGCATAATTTTCTTGCCAATAAATCATATTTGCTTTTTTATGCCCTAAAATTTTTGACACCTTTGTTTTATCAACTAAGACATCAATGTTGTTACTTTGCGTCTTATCTAGCACTGAGTTAAGACGTATTTTATAACGATAAGCTTGCACAAGCTCACCAAAAGCTGGATGATAAATTCCTGCTAAGACGGCTCCCTGTTCTCTTAATCCATCATCATCTTGCAAACCTACCCTAATGGTATTTATAGCATATTTTTCAAATTCATCAACAATGTATGCTGCCTGAGCAACAGCTAAATCTAAATGTATAAGTTTTAGCTTGCCTTTTTTGTGCATATCGGCAAATAAGGTATCAGCAAAAATCACCAATGGATAAATTCTGGCTACATCTGGTTTTAAATTACAAACTTGCCTAACAGTCAAAATTATACTCTGCCAAGATTGCTTTGGCAGTCCTATCATAAGCTGTATCCCTGTTTGGATGTTTGCTTTTTTTAGCAAATCTATTGCATTAGAAACACAAGCAGAATCATGCCCACGATTGGCAACCTTTAAAACTTCGTCATCTAAAGATTGTACACCTAATTCTACTAAATCTACTTTGTAGTGAACCAGTCTTTCTACTACTGATTTGTCAATACAATCCGGTCTTGTTGACATACGAATACCACTAATTAAACCTTGTTGTCGCATATTATCAGCTAAAGTTAATAAAGTATCTTGAGTATTTTCTTCTAATGCCGTAAAAGAACCACCATAAAAAGCCAAGTGTTTTTCTTGGTTTTTAAAGTAGTTAAGGTATATGTTTATCTGTTTTTTTACAGTACTTATATTAAATTCTGACTGCCTATTAATAGCTTTTTGATTACAAAAGGCACATCTATGTGGACAGCCTGCATAGTTGATAAACACAGGAATAATTTTTTTCATATAAATCCTTTTTCAATAAAATATATATTTATATTATATACCCTTTTTTGCAGCAAGTAAAAAAACTAACGCTTCAAGCGTTAGTTTTCAAATAGTTTTATAGCCTGTTTAGCAGCTAATTGTTCTGCTTCTTTTTTCGAACTTCCTCTTCCAACAGCTATAGTTTTATCGTTTATCAAAACAGCCATCTCAAAAGTTTTATTATGATCAGGACCTGTTTCTTTTAGCATTTCATAGCTTACACTAGATATGCTATCTTTTTGCACTATTTCTTGAAGTTTTGTTTTGTAATCATAAGTACCATTAGTAGCTGCAAATGCCTTTATTTCTTCTTTTAGAAAAAATAGCGACAGTTTCTTGGCTTCATCAAAACCTTTATCTAGATAATATGCTCCCAAAACAGCCTCTAGCGCATCAGCTAATATAGAGTTTCGTTTTTTACCTCCAGAAGCAAGTTCACCTTTGCCTAAAAGCAAATAATCACCTAGTGATATTTTATTGGCATATTTTACCAAAGCTTGTTCGCAAACAACGCTTGCTCGAAGTTTTGTCATATCCCCTTCACTCATATCAGGAAATTTTTTATAAATATAATCACAAACAGCCATACTTAAAACGGCATCGCCCAAAAACTCTAAACGTTCGTTATTTGCTCTTCTGACGTTTTTCTTTCGTTCATAAGAAAATGAAGTATGTATAAAAGCTAGGTTAAGCAGTTGTTTATCATTAAATTCTATATTTAGTTTTTTGCAAAATTCATTTAATAATAATTCTCTTTGTGCGTTATATGCCATCTAAAAACTCTTATTCATATTTTTTTAAAAGTAATGTTGCGTTGTGTCCACCAAAACCAAATGAATTTGACAAAGCATAGTTAACTACTTTTTTACGTGCTGTATTTGGAACATAATCCAGATCCATCTCTTCATCAGCATTTTCAAAGTTTATTGTAGGTGGTATAAGATCGTTTTTAATCGTAAGCGCTGTAGCTATAGCTTCAACTCCACCAGCAGCTCCAAGCAAATGACCTGTCATAGATTTAATTGAACTTACAGCAAGATTTTTTGCATGATCACCAAAAAGTCTTTTTATAGCTTTTGTTTCATTTAAATCATTCATAGGTGTAGAAGTACCGTGAGCATTAATATAATCTATTTGTTCTGGTTTTATACCAGCATCGTCTAATGCGTGCTGCATACATTTTGTGGCTTGAATACCTTCTGGAGCTGGTGCTGTCACATGATAAGCATCAGCATTATAGCCATAACCTACAACTTCAGCATATATTGTTGCTCCACGTTTTAAAGCGTGTTCTAGTTCTTCTAAAACAAGTACTCCTGATCCTTCGCCCATTACAAAGCCATCGCGATCACGATCAAACGGTCTTGATGCTTTTTGTGGCTGGTCATTTCTTGTAGACAGTGCTTTCATAGAAGCAAAACCACCAACAGAAATAGGTGATATAGCAGCTTCTGTTCCACCTGCCAGCATAACGTCAGCATCACCTCTAGCTATGATTCTAAATGAATCACCAACAGCATTTGTACCTGTAGCACAAGCTGTAACTACACAAGTATTTACACCTTTTAGTCCGAAAGTAATAGAGACTTGACCTGCGGCAATATTACCTATCATCATTGGAACAAAAAACGGGCTTATTCTATCAGGACCTTTTTCAAATAATACTTTAAATTGGTTGTGTAATGTATCTACACCGCCAATGCCTGTTCCAATACAAGTACCTATTCTCTCTTTATCTTCTTTTTCCAAATCAATTTTACTATCTTCTAGTGCTAATTTAGCAGCAGCTACAGCAAAATGGGTAAACCTATCCATTCTTTTAGCTTCTTTTTTGTCAATATAATCCTCAGGAACAAAGCCTTTTACTTCGCCTGCTATATGACAATTGATTGTACTAGCATCAAAAAATGTAATTTTATCAATACCACTTTTACCCTCAACAAGAGAATTCCAAAAATTTTCTTTCCCTATGCCTATTGGAGTTACTGCACCTAATCCTGTAATAACAACTCGTCTTTTCAAAAAAAGCACCTCACACATTAACAGATTCGACTTCTTTAATAAGGCGTGAAAATATCTCACTGACAGGTAAGATTTCTTTAATTTCAGACATTCTCTCGCCAGTGAATACTAACCCTGTATCAACATCGCCTTGTTGAGCTCTCATTAAAGCTCTGATTATACAAAAACTTCTTGTACATGTCTTAAGACATGAATCACAAACCTCAGGGCGTGGCGGGTTGTTATCTAAAACCTCTATTGCAAAAGGGTTTCTAACCGCTCGTCCTGGATATCCAACTGGACTATCTATAAGTGTAACATCTTCTGGTTTAACCTTAAGATAAAATTCTTTCAAAGCCGGGGCTCCGTTTGCTTCAATACTTGCAGCAAATCTACTGCCCATTTGAACTGCATCAGCACCTAAGCGCAGAGTGTCGACAATATCTTTGCCTGTAATAACTCCGCCCGCTGCAATAACAGGAATGCTAACAGTTTGTTTCACTTGTGGTACAAGTTCACGCATAGATAAATCTGTACCCAAATGACCGCCTGCTTCTTTCCCTTCTACAATAACTGCAGCTGCACCTAGATTTTGTGCAATTTTTGCCAGTTTAGCTGTTGAGACAATAGGAACTATTGGTGTTCCAGACTCTTTGCCTATAGCAAACATATCCCTAGAAAACCCCGCTCCTGCAACTATTAAGTCAATGCCTTCTTCAACAGATGTATGTAAAAGCCCTAGAAACTCTCTAGCGGCTACCATCGCATTTATCCCTATTATTCCTTTACCGCCTGTCAATTTACGCGCCAAGCGGATCTCTTTTCTCAGTTCGTCAAAAGCCATGCCCGAAGCAGCAATCAGTCCTATTCCACCCTCGTTTGCAACGGCAGCTGCTAACTTTGCTGTAGACAGCCGTATAGCCATACCACCTTGAACTATTGGAACCTGTGCTACAAGCTTACCAATTTTGAGCACTGGAAGTTTCAACAAACACTCCTCCATTCAAAAACTTATTTTCAAGAAAGCCCGAAGGCTTTCTTGAAAAAGTTTATCACTGAAAAATAAAATAACAAATTATGCTTGTTTTTCTTTGTCAATCAATTCAACAGCATCACGTACTGTACGAATTTTTTCTGCTGTTTCGTCTGGAATTTCAATATTAAATTCTTCCTCAAATGCCATGATTAACTCAACTATATCCAAAGAATCAGCGCCAAGGTCATCAATAAAAGTAGAGTCCATAGTTACTTCTGCAGCTTCAACACTAAGTTGTTCAACAGTAATTTCTTTTACTTTTTCAAAAGTGCTCACTACAATCACCCCCTTCCAAAAAACATTATACACAAAAATTTACTACATAACCATTCCACCATCAACATTTATTGTTTGACCAGTAATATATTTTGCTCCATCACTAGCTAAAAACAATACTGCTTGAGCAACATCACTAGCTTGGCCAAGCCTTGAAAGTGGTATTGACTTTAACATCTCTTCTTTTACTTTTTCTGGTAACTCTACAGTCATATCTGTATCAATAAAACCTGGTGCTATCGCATTTACGGTTATATTTCTTGAAGCAAGTTCTTTTGCTATAGCCTTTGTGAAACCAATAATTCCGGCTTTTGCAGCAGCATAGTTTGCTTGACCTGCGTTTCCATTTACACCAACGACTGAACTCATATTGATAATGCTACCTGATTTTTGTTTCATCATCTGTTTTGTCACAGCCTTAGTACAATTATAAACGCCTTTTAAGTTTGTTGCAATAACTATATCCCAATCTTCATCTTTCATACGCATTAAAAGATTATCCTTAGTTATACCTGCATTGTTTACCAATATATCTAGTCGTCCAAGCTCATTTATTGTTTTTTCTATCATTTCTTGAACTTTTTGACCATCTGAAACATCTGCTTGCACAAGTAAAGCTTTTCTGCCCATTGCCACCACAGCGTCATATACTTCTTGAGCTGCTTTTTGGTTTCCGGCATAGTTTATTGCTATGTCAGCACCATTTTGGGCAAGCAATAAACATGTTGCCCTACCAATGCCTCTCGAACCACCTGTAACAAGTGCAACTTTTCCTTGTAATAACATTATCCCAACTCCTTTAAATTTGCAATAGTATTATTTAAACTTTCCACATCAGAAACATTAAATGCAGAAACTTGTGGAGTTATTTTCTTTGCAAAACCACATAATGTCTTGCCAGGCCCCACTTCAACAAACACATTTGCGCCATCTTCAGCCATTTTTTCGGCCAATTTTGTCCAAAGAACAGGACTTGCAGCTTGTTTTATCAAAAGTTCTTTTATTTTTCCAGCATCAGTTACAGGCTGTGCTGTTACATTTGAATATACCGGTATTTTAGCATCTTTAAATTGTACTTGGTTTAAATAAGCTTCTAGTTTTTGAGCTGCTGGAATTAAAAGTGTGCTGTGGAAAGGCGCACTTACTGGCAGTAATACTGCTCTTTTCGCACCATTTTCTTTAAGCTTTGCAATTGCTTTTTCAACGCCTGATGTCGTCCCTGCAATAACCACTTGTCCTGGACAATTAAAGTTAACAGCCTGAACAGTATCACCTTCAGCTTCTACTTGTTTACAAATAACAACAATTCTTTCATCATCCATACCCATTACAGCTGCCATAGCCCCTTGTCCTACAGGCACTGCCTCTTGCATAAACCTTCCGCGCTGACGGACAATTTTGACTGCGTCTGTAAATGTCATAGCTTCTGCCGCAACTAAGGCTGAATATTCTCCAAGACTATGCCCAGCCGCCATAGTAGGAGTTATACCTTTTTCTTTTAAAACTTCTGCAAGTGCTATGCTCACTGTCAAAATAGCTGGCTGTGTATTAAATGTTAGTTTTAATTCTTCTTCATTACCATTAAAACAAAGCTCTGTTATTGAAAAACCAAGAGCCTCATCTGCCTGCTCAAATATACGTTTGGCAACAGGAAAATTATCATAAATATCCTTACCCATACCAATATACTGAGCACCTTGTCCAGGAAAAATAAACGCTGTGTTCATTTTCTCTCTCCTTTAAAATCTAAACTTTTCAACTAATTTTATAACTTTTGGCAAATCTTTTACCATCTCTTGAATTATTTGTTCAACACTTTTTATTTCTTTTATAAGTCCTGCAGATTGACCTGCCATAACAGAACCCATTTTCACATCACCATCACAGGCTGCAAGTTTTAGTTTACCTGCTCCAAAAGCATCTAATTCTTCTGGACTAGCACCATCTTTTTCCAATTCTTCAAACTTTTTAGTCATCATATTTTCTAATACTCTTACAGGATGACCGGTGCTAAGACCCGTTACTACAGCTGTTCTATCTTTAGCTTTTATTATAGCATTTTTATAATTTTCGTGAGCAATACATTCGTGTGTTACCACAAATCTAGTACCTATCTGAACACCTTCGGCTCCCAAACACAATGATGCTGCGACACCTCTGGCATCACAAACACCGCCTGCTGCAATTACTGGTATATCAACCGCATCAACAACTTGCGGCAAAAGACACATAGTGTTTACAGTGCCGATATGTCCACCACTTTCATTTCCTTCTGCAATAAGTGCATCAGCACCCGAGCGCGCCAACCTTAAAGCCAAAGCTACAGAGGCCACAACAGGTACTACTTTTGTGCCAACTTCTTTTAATGCAGGCACATATTCAGCTGGATTACCTGCGCCTGTAGTTATAACCTTTACTCTTTCATCAATGACAAGTTGCATAACATCTTTAACAAACGGAGAACGAAGCATTATATTAACACCAAAAGGTTTATTTGTCATCTGCTTTGTTTTTCTGATCTCTTTTTGCAAAAGCTCTGCCGGCATATGACCTGCGCCAATGATACCCAGCCCTCCAGCATTTGAAACCGCAGCAGCCAGCTCGCTTGTCGCCACCCATGCCATACCACCTTGCAATATCGGATATTTTATTTTAAAAAGTTCACAAATACGATTTTCTTGCAAAATTGTTCTTCCTTCCTTCTAAAACCACTTAACAACACAAGATGCCCATGTAAGTCCTGTACCAAAGCCAATTAACATTACATGATCATCTTTTTTTATAAGTCCTTTTTCCCAAGCTTCAGCAAGTGCTATTGCAACAGAACCGGCCGAAGTATTACCATACTTTTCAATATTAACAAAAAATTTCTCTACTGGCAAACCTAATCTTTTAGCAGCCGAGTTTATTATTCTTACATTTGCCTGATGTGGTATAACGATGTCAATATCACTTATATTAACCCCTGTTCCTTCTAACACTTCTTGTGCAGCTTTTGGCACTATTTTAGAAGCAAATTTAAACACTTCACTACCATCCATATGAATTGTTTGTAATTTACTCTCAACAGTTTCGTGACTAGGTGGCATTCTAGAGCCACCGGCAGGCATAATAATATATTCACCGCCACTACCATCAGCACCCAAAACGCTATTTATAAAACCGTATTTTTCTGGAACTTGTCCAACAACAGCCGCACCAGCACCATCAGCAAAAATAACGCAAGTGTTTCTATCATCCCAGTTGGTTATTCTTGATAACGTTTCCGCTCCAATAACAAGTACTTTTTTGTGTATACCTGTAGATACCATTTGCATTGCTACAGATAATCCATAAACAAAGCCCGAACAACCTGCCGACAAGTCAAATGCTCCAGCATTTACTGCGCCAAGATTTTTTTGCACTATGCAAGATGTTGAAGGGAAAAACATGTCCGGTGTTAAAGTACAAACTATTATCAAATCAAGCTCTTCTGGCTTGACCCCTGCTCTATCTAAAGCAATTTTAGCAGCATTTGTTGACAAATCTGATGTTGCTTGTTCTTCACTTGCTATATGCCTTTGTTTAATTCCCGTACGTTCTGTTATCCATTCATCGCTTGTATCAACAATTTTTTCAAGGTCAAAATTTGTAAGTATCTTCTCTGGAACATAATAGCCAACACCAAGTATACCTGCTGGTTTTAATTTAACCATACTTTAACCTTCCTTTTCTTCTTTTACAGCATTTTTTATATGCTCAATAAGATTATTTTTGTTAAAATTTATCGCGACACCTATAGCATTTTTAATATCTCTAGCTTTAGAGCTGCCATGACATATTATAAAAGTCCCATCCACTCCTAAAAGTGGCGCTCCACCATATTCAGCGGCATCTAACTTTCGTTTCAAATTTTTAAATGTTGGTAGCAAAAACATTGCTGCAATTTTAGCCAAAAAGCCACTGCTTTTTATAGCATCTTTTATAAGTTGCATAATGACAACTGCCAAACCCTCAGCAAATTTTAAAATAACATTGCCAACAAAACCATCACAGACAACAACATCTATTTTTCCATTTGTAATATCTCTACCTTCAGCATTGCCAACAAAATTTATATTGGTTAATTGCTTTAACAAAGGATATGTAGCTAAAACCTGCTCATTACCCTTGCTTTCTTCTTCGCCTATATTTAAAAGTCCAACTCTAGGGTTTGGAACGTGTAAAACATGCTTTGCGTAAAGAGAGCCCATCATTGCTGCTTGTACCATATGTTGAGGTTTACTATCAACATTAGCACCAGAATCAAGCACCACAGTTGTACCTGTTTTATTAGGAATTGGCGTTGCTATAGATGGTCTTTCAATGCCTGAAATTCTTCCCAAAAATAGTAGTGCTGTCGCCACCGCCGCACCTGTAGAACCTGGCGATACAACCGCTTGACAAGCGTTTTCTTTTAGTAGTTTTGTTGCCAAAACAATTGAAGAATCCTTCTTTTTGCGCACTGCGGTACTTGGCTGTTCATCCATATTTATAACTTCACTTGCGTGATTTATAGTAATTTTATCATCTATAGCTTGACTGAGTTTTTTCTCTTGAAGAATTTTTTCTATCTGTTCTTTATCGCCAACCAAAACTATCTGGCAATCAAATTGTTCTACCGCCATAACAGCTCCAGAGACAATTTCATAAGGACCATAATCTGTCCCCATAACATCAACGGCTATTTTCATCTATTTTCCCTCTCCAGTAGCTAAAGATACCACAATAAATTTAGCTTTAAAAACATCTTGTTTATCATTTTTTATCCTAACCCAGACAAAACACTTATTTGCTCTTTGCCGCACTAATCGTGCTTTGGCAATAAGTCTATCACCTTGGTAAACAGGTACTATGTATTTGATATTAGCAACACCTGTAAGTGCCGCCGGCGCGTCAACTAACGATAGTGCTAACGTATTTGCTTGAGCAAACAGGTAAAAACCTCTTGCTATACCAGTTCTTTTGAGCACCATATCTTGAGTTATTTCCATTACAGATATAGCTGTTTTGCCAAGCTCAATATCAATAATATCTCCTACAACGTCATGACTATCAATAGAACGCAATTTCATTTGTGCGGATACCGCCATTGTTTTTATGCGTTGTCGTAGTTCTGGAATAGCCAACTGCGCTCTGTCGAGCCTGATTGTTTGTACACTTACATCCAATTCGCCCGCGAGCTGTTCGTCGGTGTAAAATGGATTTTTACCCAACTTCTCATTTAGCAATTTATGTCGTTGTTGTTTTTTTGTTTGAGCCATAGCAATCACCTGTTTTTAGTACTTGGTATTAATACTTAAGTAATTATACTATATTTTAAAAAAATGTCAACAATAAAAAAACAAGCCTAACTTTATTTGTCAGGCTTGTTTTTTTATTGAGCTTTAGCAACAACTTCTTTTGCTTTGTAATAACCGCAATCTGGGCACACTCTATGTGGCATTTTAGGTTCATGACATTGTGGACATTCTACAAGTCCTGGAGCAGTAAGTTTCCAATTAGCACGACGTTTGTCACGACGAGCCTTGGACATTTTTCTTTTTGGAACAGCCATTTGTTGTTACACCTCCTCGAAAGATTAAGAACATTAAGTTCTACTATTGAATATATTTTTTAAAAACTAAAAGTCTAGGGTCTATTGACTCTCTATTGCAACCGCAATCCATATCATTTAAATTTTCGCCGCATTTAGGACATAATCCTCGGCAATTTTTATCACAAAGATTTTTCAACGGCTTTGCCATAATTAATGTTTCTTGCAATAAATCACTAAGGTCAATTATATCATCTCGACAAAAATAAATGTCTTCGTGCTGTTGTGCTTCTAATAGAAATTCTTCAGTAAAATCAGCTTTTATATTTACTACTATTTCTTTTAAACACCTTGCACAAACATCTTTTAACTGAGTTTTCGCAATGCCTTTAACTAAAATAGCTTTACCAATGTTAGAAGCTACTCCTTCAATTATAATATCATCAAAAAATGCTTCTTCTTGAAAAAAGTCCTGTGCTTTTTGACAAAAATTAAATTCAATCTTTTCACCATAACTTTTTTTAAGTAAGCGAATATCTATTTTCATATTTTTCACCAACCTAAATAATTATATATATATGAGATTGTTTTGTCAAGCATAGCATTTTTTACCTACGATTTAATATCGGTCGACAAATTTTAACAGTATCTCTGGCTATAACAAGCTCTTCATTTGTCGGAATTGCAAAAATTTTAACCGCTGAACGTCTTACGCTCACTTCTCTTGCAATACCATGAATTTGGTTACGCTCTTGGTCAATCATTGTACCTAAGTATTCTAGTCCATTACAAATTTTATCACGCATGGAAGCTGAATTTTCACCAAGTCCTGCTGTAAATACAATTGCATCAACACCGCCCATAGCAGCAACATAGCCACCAATATATTTTTTTACTTTATAAGCAAATATTTCAATTGCTAAAGCCGACCTTTCATCTCCATCTCTAGCTGCCGCCTCTAAATCACGAAAATCGCTTGACATACCAGATATTCCTAATATCCCAGATTTTTTATTCAAATATTCATCAAGCTCTTTAGCAGTCATATTTTCTTTTTCCATAATAAATGGTAAAATTGCAGGGTCAAGCTCACCAGATCTTGTTCCCATAACAAGCCCTTCAAGTGGGGTAAAGCCCATACTTGTATCAACTGACTTGCCATATTTTATCGCAGCTAAACTAGCACCATTACCCAAATGGCAGGTTATTATGCGCAAATCAGACATATCTTCACCCATCATCTTTGCCGCTTCTTGTGCAACAAATTTATGCGAAGTACCGTGAAAACCATATCTTCTTATGCCATATTTTAAATAAAGTTCATATGGAAGACCATATATATATGCCCATTTAGGTAAAGTCTGATGAAAAGCTGTATCAAAAACTGCTACTTGAGGAGTTTTAGGCATCAAGTCTCTACAGGCATTTATTCCTTTTATATTAGGTGGATTGTGAAGTGGTGCCAACTCCGAACAAGCTTCAATCCCATCAATAACTGCGTCTGTAATCAAAACAGAGTCAATAAACCGTTCACCACCGTGTACAACTCTGTGCCCTATTGCATCTATTTGGGCAAGATCTTCTAAAACACCATTTTCCTTATCAACTAATGTATCTAGCACTAGTTTTATAGCATCAGAATGATTTTCCAGTATTTTTTCTAAAACAATATTATCTTTACCTTCTGGTTTATGTGTTAAAATAGAACCAGTCATCCCGATTCTTTCCACAAGACCTTTGGCAATAACCCGCTCATCTTGCATATCAATAACTTGATACTTAATAGAAGAGCTACCACAGTTAACGACTAATATTTTCATCCTAGTCCTCCTCATTAAAATAGTTTTATATAGTACAATATTTTTATTTTAACTTATTTTAATTTTTTTTTAAATGGGAATTATTATAAATATCTTTACAATTTTAAACAATGTGAGGTTTCTATGAACAAAATTATAGGCATAATTGCCGAGTACAATCCTTTTCACAATGGACACCTTTGGCAAATTAATACAGCAAAAAAGGCTCTTGGAGCTTCGCCTGTTATCGCCATAATGAGCGGCAACTTTACTCAACGTGGCACACCTTCAATATTAAATAAGTGGCAAAGAGCTAAAATGGCAGTACAAGGTGGAGTAGACTTAGTGTTAGAACTACCTTTTTTATCAGCCTGTAAAAGTGCCGAATTATTTGCTATGGGAGCAATACAAATTTTAGATTCTACAAATATTGTATCCCATTTGTGTTTTGGCTCAGAATACGATAACCTAGACACCTTGACAAAGATTGCAAAAAAAACCTATGATGCAGATTTTTCTTTAGCTATAAAAAACCAGCTTCAGCAAGGAAAAACTTATGCTAAAGCAACAGAAATGGTTATTAAAGAATTTTTCCCTTATGCTTGCAATCAAATACATTCACCTAATAGCATTTTAGCTATAGAATATATCAAGGCTCTGATAAAAACCAATAGTAAAATGCAGCCTTTACTAGTTAAACGTTACAAAGCTCAGCACCTGGAAAAAGAAATAACGAGCAATATTGCAAGTGCTAGCGCTATAAGAGTACATATACAACAAAACAGTGTTCAAACAATCCAACAAGCTGTACCAAAAACAAGCTTTTCCATAATACAAAGCTCTTTAGAGCAAAATGAGATATACCTCAATGACAATATTTATGAAAAAATAATTTTTTACCGTCTGCGGCAACTATCAAATGAACAAATAAAAAATTTTGCTGATATAAGCGAAGGATTAGAAAACAAGATAAAAGAATCAGCATTAAAAACCTCTAACTTACAAGAGTTAATTGATGCTATAGTAAGTAAGCGCTATGTTAAAACGAGAATTTTAAGAATTCTATCTCAGCTATTAGTCATCAACAGTCCTATAGCAAAACACAACTTATATCCTTATATGCGAATACTTGCTTTTAATGATACCGGTAGGCACTTAATTAAAAAAATAGCTGCTGTAAGCCCAAGTGCTTTAATAAATAATTTTCCGGATTTTTATAAAAGCAATAAAAATTTAGATATCAAACAATCTCTAGATATAGATATAAATGCTACAGATACCTACCAGCTACTTTTAGAAAAAAATAATGCAGGTATGGATTTTCTCCAAAAGCCTGCATACTTATAACTATTCTCCTTGAGTTCTTTTGGCAATAGTCTCTCTGCTATGCCTTAACGCATCTGTTGTTTTACCCAAAGTAATTTCTAGATAATCAAAAATTTCTTTTACATAGTCCATCGTTTCTTCATGTATCTTATTGGCAAAATCCACAGCCTCAGCGCGCAATTTTTGTGAATACTCTTGAGCATCATACCTAATCTCAGTCGATTCTTCATTTGCTTTTTGAATCATTTGCTGCGCACTTTCTTTAGCTTGCCTATAAACTTCTTGCTCACTGATAAGTTTTTCAGCCATAACTTGTGCTTGATCAATTATTTTTTGTTTTTCTTCCATAGCTTCGCTAATACGCCTATCGCGATCATTTAATAGTTGTCTTGCCTGCTTTATTTCAAGTGGCATTGTTGTTCTTACAGCATCTAGGACCTGCCCTAATTGTTCTGTATCTATAATGCTTTTATTTGTCAAAGGAACACGTGGAGCATCTAGTATCATATTCTCTAAATCCTCTAATATGCGTTCTAAGTCCATTTATTTATCCTCCATTTACTTTTACTTCATTTTCTCTTTTATATGTTTTTCTATAGCCTCTGGCACGAGTTCTTTTACACAAGCACCAAAAGCCAGTAATTCTCTAACTCCAGTAGAGCTCAAGTAGGAATGCTCGTTACTAGTCATCATAAAAATAGTCTCTATATCCGGAGCTAACTTTTTTATCATCAAAGCTCTTTGAAATTCATATTCAAAATCTGTAAGGGCTCTAAGTCCACGTAAAATCATATTACAATTTTGTGCTGCAGCATATTCATGCAATAAACCAGAAAAACTATCCACTTTTATATTCGGTATATGGCTTGTACATTCCTCTAGCATTTTTACTCTCTCTTGCATTGTAAACATAGATTTTTGTTTTATAGGGTTGTGAAATACTGCTACAATAACCTCATCAAACATTTTTGAGGCACGCATAAAAATATCAAGATGACCGTTAGTTACAGGGTCAAAGCTACCAGGACAAATAATCTTTCTCACACTTTCCTCCTACAATTCATTGTATTCTTTAAATCTTATAAAATCAACCATTGTCTGTCCATATTTTTCTTTTCGAACACAAACAAACTCTTCTGGCAAATCAAATTTTTCGTATTTAGAATATTCAATTATTATTGTACCACTTTTTTGCAAAATATTAAATTTTTTTATTTTACTAAAGATTAATTTTATAAAATTTTTATCATAAGGTGGGTCACAAAAAATTAAATCAAACAAAAAATCTTTATTATAAAAATAATCAATTGACTTGAAAGCATCATTACGATATATTTTTACATAATCAAACGCTTTAGCTTTTGCAATATTGTTCGATATAATTTTACAACTTGTCTCACTATTATCTATGCAAAATACTTGCTGTGCGCCACGACTAAAGCACTCTAACGCCAAATTACCAGTACCAGAGAACAAATCAAGTACAGTTGAATCTATAACCTTATCGCCCAAAATATTGAACACCGACTCTTTTACCCTATCAGATGTTGGTCTTACATCCATCCCTTTAGGCGAAGTAAGTTTTAATCCCTTTATTTTACCTGTTATTATCCGCATAAAAACTCCTATAGAGGATTAATATCAATGAAAAAATTTTTTACAGTAATTATTTTTCTTTTTGCAGTACCAATACTAATTCATTTTTCTTATCTTTTTGATAAGACAATTTTTTATTTTCAAGCACCAAAAGCAACTGAAACAATACTAAAGCAGCCACCTAAAAATGATGACATTGTTCTACTTCCATTAGATAGCCGCCCACCTTGTCTGCAGTTCGTGCGGGTTTTAGGAGACATTGCCAATGTAAATATAGTAACACCACCTGAAAATATCCTTGATAACTATTATGCAAAAGCCAATACCCAGCTTTTAAAAAATTGGCTTTTGAAAACAACTAAAAATGCTAATTTCAGCATAATATCTATTGATATGCTATTACATGGCGGACTTATCGCCTCAAGAAATCCTACGGTTGATATGCAACAGGTAGACAAAACTTTAGAATTTATAAAAACATTAAAACACAATAACAATCAACAAATTTATGCTTTTTCAATTATTCCGAGATTGTTAATCCCCGAAGACGAAAATACAAAGCTTTGGCAATATCACATGATGATATATGCTACCAAAAAAGATATGTATGATACTTTTGGCAATCCGCAAGATTTTGAGCGTATGCAAGAGATGCTAAACAGAATACCGCCAGAACTTATTGAAAAATTCAATATATTATACCATAACAATAACTTAATTAACCACCAATTGGCAATATTTGCTAAACAAGATTTTTTGAACAAATTGACAATCGGACAAGATGACGGACAGCCTTTTGGCAGACCGAACGCTAATAAACATCATATGGATAGCTATATAAGACAATTAAACATTGAACAAAAAGCACACACTGCCTACGGTGCAGATGAATTAGCGACATTACAATTTGCCTATTATCTAAATACTAAAAGAAACTTTATACCAAAAGTAAAAGTTGTCTATTCTACCCCAAATACAAAAGACTTGATAATGCCTTATATGCCTGTATCAGTTGAGCAAACAGTACTAGAGAAAATAAAAGCCATAGGTGCACAAGTATCAGAAGGCGAAAACGTTGACTTTTTTTTGTTTGTCCACTGCGCAGACCAAGATATAACCAGCAATCAACTTAAACAGAGTGTTACACTTATAAAAGAGCTTAGCTCGAAAAAACCTTTAGCTTTAGTTGACTTAAGCTATAATTTTCGTCAAAGCGAAACTATTTTAGGTGAATTTTTAAAACAAAATATTCCTGTAGCTTCTCTTATATCTTATGCTGGTTGGAATACAACAAGCAACTCTATTGGTACAGCATTAGCACAAAGCTCAATTTTTTTAGGTAACTTAAAAACATTAGCCCAAGAATACCATCCTTATATATATCAAAAAAACTTTGAATTTACAATAGCAAGAGTGATAGATGACTGGTTATATCAAAAAGATGTCCAAGATTTCACCAACAAAAAGCTTTTATGGCAGGATGTAAATCCTTATAAGCTAGGTCAAAAACACTATTTAACACAAGAGCAAATATCTTATTCTATAACAAGAAGACAAGAGAGTCTATTTTACAAGAATCTTGCTATCTATCCATTTTATAGCGATAAAGAGAATTTTTACTTTCTAACAGACTTAAAAACTAAAATTTCTTTGCCGTGGGAGAGAACATTTGAAATACAAGTAGATATCGCTACAAAAGTTGGTTACATTAAAAAACAGCCTTAAAGGCTGTTTTTATTATCTTAGCGGTAATCGTCTTGCTCCTAAATACCTATCTACATAATATTGTTTTGATAAAGAAGTAATTGTAACCTCACCTGCCGCAGAGCTTGCATGAATAAAGTTCCCGTCCCCCATATAAATACCAACATGAGATGGACCCGGTTCGTAAGTTGTAAAAAACACCAAATCTCCAGCTTGCAAAGCAGATTTTTCTACATGCTGACCAACATAAAACTGTTCATCTGCCATACGTGGTAAATTTATGCCATATTGACTTATAACATAATAAATAAAACCTGAGCAATCAAACCCTCCCGGTTTATTACCACCCCAAACATAATTTGTATTTAAAAACTGTTTGGCAAAATTAACCAAAGCCAAGCCACGTCTTGACGCTCCCCTTGATACTTCATCTTTGTTAAAAAGTTTTATCTTATCATTAGGTAAATTAAGCATTGCGATGGTTTGACTACCAACAACACCATCAGCAAAAAGTCCATTGCTTTGTTGAAAGTTATATACAGCATTAAAAGTGCCGCTACCAAATTGACCGTCAACACTGCTAGGATAATAACCTAACTCTTGCAAGCGTTTTTGCAAATTAGCTACCAAATCACCTTTAGCACCCATCTTTAATGCCGGTTTAGCGTCTGGCAAAGGAATATTCTTACCATTTGCTAAAACATTAGAATTAAATAAAAAAACTAATGCAAATACAAAAAATACAATATAACGATAAATTTTCATTAAAAACCAGCCTTTCAATTTTTAATGTATAATATTTTACAATATTTTACCACAAAACTTAATAAAAGTAAATCACTAATAGTTTTTTGTCATTAAATGCTTTTTGACAAAAACAAAAAATTCGGATAAAATAACTATATTCGGGGCGTAGCGCAGTTTGGTAGCGCGCTTGGTTCGGGACTAAGAGGTCGCAGGCAGGTTCAAATCCTGTCGCCCCAACCAAAAAATATAAATTTCACGAGGTTAATTATGCAAATAATTCTTGTTGAAAATAGAGATAAACAACTAATAGATAGCTTATTTAACATTTGGAAAAAATCTGTTAAAGCAACTCATACATTTTTAATAGATAGCGAAATTGAAAAAATAGCAAAATATATGCCAGATGCCTTAATAAATATTCCACGCTTGATAATCGCTAATAAAAACTCTGTGCCTATTGCATTTATGGGCATTGTCGAACAAAAAGTAGAAGTTTTATTTGTTTCACCAGAAGAATTAGGAAAAGGCGTTGGCAAACAACTTTTAAAGTATGCTATTGAAAAATTCAAAGTAAAAGAACTTGTTGTAAATGAGCAAAATCCCAAAGCCAAAGGTTTTTATGAACATATGGGGTTTCAAGTTTACAAAAGGTCAGACTTAGATGAGCAAAAAAATCCTTATCCTATTTTATATATGAAACTATCTTAAAACAGAAAAGATTTATACTTTTAAAAAATATAAAATACGATGTAATTCAAATATATTACTAATCTAAGCCTTGATTTCTTGATGAATGAGTTGCAAAACTTTGAAAACAACTGTATCATAGCAATATAAATAGTTTTAATTAAGCTACCTATTTAACTAATTTAAAAAGAAAAGAGAAAATACATGCAACAATATATTGAACAATTACTCAGCCTAGGCAGTAACTCTGCAAAAGAAATTGATACTTCAACAATTGTAACTGCTCCGTGGACAGTTTATAAGTGTCAATTTGGTTGTTCAAGATATGGCAACAGCCATTGTTGCCCACCAAAAGCTCCCGGTTATAAACAAACTCAAGAAATTATTAATTCATACAAAACAGCTATTCTTTTTCGTTGTGATGGTATGGCTAAAACAAATAAAATAGCTGTAACACTTGTAAAAGAATTATTTTTAGATGGCTATTACAAAACTATTGCCTTTGGTAGTGGAACTTGTATGCTTTGCGCAAAATGCAATACTGTAAATTGTAATTTTCCTGGCAAAACTATTCCATCTATGGAGGCTTGTGGAATTGATGTATTTGCAACTGTTAGAAATAATGGCTATGAAATTAACGTATTAAAATCAAAAGACGATTTGCAAAATACCTTTGCCCTGTTACTTGTTGAATAAAACAATATAAGGAGTTCTTATGGATAAAAAGCAAATAAAACGAATTTTAGAAAATTATTCCAAAAGAGCATTAGGCATCGCCTCAGATAAACAAAGAGCATTTTTTCTCATCCAAAAAATACTTGTAAAACTTAAAAATGTAAATCTAGGCGAAGCTATAAAGGATTTTCGTCTTTTGCTAAATATGCTACAAGATTACTTTAAAGGCAACTACAAAAACATTTCTTTATATTCAATTGTTATTGTAATTGCTGGTTTTTTATATTTTCTAAACCCTTTTGACATATTGCCTGATTTTATTTTTGGTATAGGATACCTAGATGATATAACTGTTCTAGGGTTTGTAATAAATGCAATTAGTAAAGATGTAGATAAATATAAGATTTGGTGTGAGAAAACTCAACAAGAAAACGGCTACAATTAATTGTAGCCGTTTTTTATATAAAACTTGTCCCATTATTTAATTTTGGCAAATCAAGATGTTTAGCGATTGTTTGACCTATATCACTAAAAGTTTCTCTACCACCGATAAAATGTGATGGCATGTTGGCAGAATATAGCAATATTGGTATGTTCTCTCTTGTATGGTCTGATCCTTGCCAAGTTGTGTCGCAACCGTGATCGGCAGTTATTACAAGCAAATCATCTTTTTTTAACATAGCCAGTATTTCTGGCAGACGGTTATCAAAATATTTTAAGGCATTGGCATATCCTTCTACATCGCGTCTGTGCCCAAAGTTGGTATCAAAGTCAACAAAGTTTGTAAATAGTATGCCACTATCAGGTAAGTTTTTCAGGTTTTCTAATGTAGCATCAAATAACCCTTGCAAATTTGCTCCTTTTTGATGCTTGGTTATCCCTCTTTGCGCAAAGATATCGTATATTTTACCAATAGCAAATACCTGTCTACCATTTTTGAAAGCAACATCCAAAAGAGTGTCTTGTAGCGGCGGAACAGCATAATCGTGACGATTAGCAGTTCTAATGAAATTATCAGAGTTATCACCTACAAATGGTCTTGCAATAACTCTTGCTATATTGTATTTTTGTACAAGTTTAAAAGCTTTTTGACATAAATCATACAATCTGTCTAGCCCAAAGTACTTCTCGTGTGCGGCTATTTGCAATACACTATCAGCAGAAGTATAAATTATTGGTTTTTTACTTTGACAATGCTCCTCACCCAATTCTCTAATTATCTCTGTGCCTGAGGCATGCTTTTGCCCTACTATTCCAGGTAGATTACATTGTGCTATAAGCTCTTGCATGAGTTCATCTGGAAAGCAGTTTGGCACATTAGGAAAATATCCCCAATCAAATAATACCGGCACACCGGTTATTTCCCAATGTCCACTTAAAGTATCTTTGCCATGACTTATAGGTCTGGCATAGCCATAAGTGCCTTTTACGTTATATTCAGGATAATCTTTTCCAGTGCTCTTTTGTGCCGCTTTTAATAACCCCAATTTATATAAATTTGGCAAAACAAATTCTTCATTTTTTCTTTGATAATATTCATATATATGTCCAAAAGTATCTGCACCACTGTCGCCAAACTTTTCAGCATCTTTTGCGCCACCAATACCAAAAGAATCCAGTAGTAAAATAATTGCTCTAGCCATTTTGCACCTTCTTTACATATTTTCAAACATTCCCTTTAAAATACTGTAAATGCGTTGTTGACCCAAATCGTAAACATCTTTACCATAAACTTTTTCGCCATCGCATCTTGTAGCCATAACGCTGCAAATACTGGCGGCTTTTAACCCAAAGGTTTTTGCCACAACAAACAATGTAGCTGTTTCCATTTCATAATTTAAAACGCCAAGCTGTTGCCACATTTGCAATGAACCTTGAAATTCTGGTAAAACATAACCGGTAAAACTATCATATCTTTCCTGCCCTGCCCAAAATGTATCTGATGAAGCTGAAGTTCCCAAGTGATAGGGCAAAGCCACTTTTTGCGCAGCACTTTTAAGAAGTTGTGTCAATTCAAAATCGGCTACAGCAGGGTAATTAATTGGTGCATAGTGGCTTGATGTTCCGTCTAGTCTCACCGCACTATCGTTTATTATAACGTCGCCTGCTTGAATATTTTTTTGAATTGAACCTGTCGTACCAACCCTTATAAAGTTTTCTATACCGATTTGGGCTAGTTCTTCCATGCCTATAGCAACAGAAGGTCCGCCCATTCCAGTAGAACAAACTAGAATCGGAATACTATTACAATAACATAACCAGCTCGTATATTCTCTATGCATAGCCAAATTCTGTGGGTTAGAAAAGTTTTTGGCAATGCCCTCTACCCTACCGGGGTCACCCGGAAGTAGTGCATACTTTGCACCGCAAAGCATATTTTTACTTAATTCAATGTGATACAATATTTGGTCGTCTTTAGCGTAGTTTGCCATTTTTCCACCTCTTTGAAAAAAACTGCTTTAAATTCAAGCAGTTTAATTTTACTTTAAATAATTTATTGCTGTTTGTACCATAACCGCAACACCTGTTTTCAAAGCCTTGTCATCAAAGATAATTTTAGGATTATGTAACGCAAGATGCGATTGTGGATTGTCATTTCTCGTACCCATTCTAAACATGCAGCCAGGTATTTTTTCAAGATAAAAAGCAAAGTCTTCGCCACCCATAGATGGCGCTGCAAGAGAGATAACATTATCTTTACCAATAGTTTCAATAGCACTTTTAATTACTACATCTACTAAATTATCATCATTTATCAGTGGTGGAGTCCCTTTTATATATTCAAAGTGAGCTTCACCGCGCATGGATTTTGCAATACCACTGGAAATACGTTCAACCGCTTGGGGAATTTGTTCTCTTACTTTGTGTGAAAATGCTCTTGCTGTACCTGTCAAATTAACTTCTTGGGCAATTATATTGTGAGCTACACCACCATTGATTGTACCAAACGTAAGTACTGCCGGTTCAACAGGATCTATTTCTCTTGCAACTACTGTTTGTAGAGCTACAACTATATTTGCCGCAATTGCCACCGCATCAACTGAACGATCAGGGTAAGCTGCGTGCCCAGATTGACCACAAATTGTCAGTTCCAAAGAGTCCGCACTTGCCATAACAGGTCCTTTTTTTACGCCAATTTGCCCAACAGGCAAATCAGGCCAAGAATGCAGACAAAAAGCCGCTTCTATATTGTATTCATCCAAAAGTTTTTCTTCAATTACTTTTAATGCACCATTTAAATTTTCTTCTGACGGTTGAAACAAAAATACTATATTACCATTTAATTTTTCTTTATTTTGGCATAGCAATTTAGCACAACCAATAAGCGCGGTTGTGTGCATATCGTGTCCACAAGTGTGAGCAATATTTGGAGTTTTCGAACAATACTCTTCACCGCTTTGTTCTTGTATCGGCAGTGCATCCATATCTGCTCTTAGCATTATTGTCTTGCCTTGTTTTGCTCCTTTTAAATAAGCTACAACAGCATAGGATTTTTCAGCACTTACAATTTCTAAATCCAGTCCTTTAAGGTTTTCTAATATTATTTTTCTAGTGTTATTTTCATTTCCTGACAATTCTGGGTTTTGATGAATTTGTCTTCTTATCGCAATAAGCTCTTGTTCTAATTTTGCTGATTGTTCGAGCATCTTGTTCTCCTTTATACGTTTTTTTCACAAATAGCTACTCTATCGTCGCCTTTATCAATTTCGTTTAAGCAAACACTAACTATTTCATTTTTAGCTGTTGGTACATTCTTGCCGACAAAATCAGCTCTTATCGGAAGCTCTTTGTGTCCTCTGTCGATCAATACAGCCAATTGCACTGCCTTTGGTCTACCAATGTCAATAATAGCATCCATTGCCGCTCTGATTGTTCTGCCTGTATAAAGCACATCATCAACTAAAATTACTATTTTATCATCTACATCAAAGTCAATTTGAGTTCCGTGCACTATTGGTTGATAAGATAATGTTGATAAATCATCTCTATATAAAGTAATGTCTAAAATACCTACTGGAACGTCAATATCCTCTATTGACTTTATTGCTTTAGCAATCCTATTTGCTAGCGGTACTCCTCTACTTCTTATACCAAGTAAAACTACTTTTGAAAATCCCTTATTGCGTTCTGCTATTTCATGAGATATACGAACAAGCGCCCTTTTAATAGCCATCTCGTCCATAATAATACTTTTTTCTATAACATTTGTAGCCATAAATGCCTCCTTAATTATTTTTTAACTTATTGATTATTTTTAGCATATCATCTGGCAAGTCTGCTGTAAATAGCATTTTTTCACCTTGCATATTGTTTATTTGCAAAGTATGAGAATGCAGTGCTTGTCCTGATATATTAAACCCATGTTTCCTTGGCATATACTTAGTGTCGCCAACTATCGGGTGATTAATATGACTCATATGCACCCTTATTTGATGAGTTCTGCCAGTATATAATTGCAAAGACAATAGTGTATGTTGTTTAAAGCGCTCTAATACTTGATATGTAGTTATTGCTTCACGCCCATTTTGTTCTACTACTGCCATTTTTTGTCTATCTTTACTATCACGCGCTATTAATGTTTTAATAGTATCTTGATCTTTTTTCACAACACCGTGCACTATTGCCAGATATTTTCTAATAGCACTTTTACTTTGTATTTGCAAAGCTAAATCCACATGCGCATCGTCGTTTTTAGCAACAACCATAACCCCTGAAGTATCTTTATCCAACCTATGTACTATACCAGGTCGTATTTGTCCGTTTATACCAGATAAATCATTACAATAGTACAATAAAGCATTGACAAGCGTCCCGGTATAATTGCCTACCGCAGGATGAACTACCATATTGCGAGCTTTATTTACAACAATCATATTTTTGTCTTGATACAAAATATCAAGTGGTATATTCTCTGCTTGAACATCTATAGGTACTGGAGGTTGATACTCTATGTTAAAAGTCTCATTTCCTTTTAACAAGTAGTTCTGCTTAATAGTTTTTTCATCAATACTGACAAGAGAGTTTTTTAAGAGTTTTTGCATATTAGAACGTGTTGTTCCAATTTGTTTGCAAAGATATACATCTGCTCTTTTACCTTTATCCAATATATCTGCACTTACTTTTATAATACTGTCTTCTATGCAATATCTTGTTTTGTCGCTATCACCCATAATATACAGCCTGCTCCTATACATATTGCAATATCGGCAAAATTAAAAACAGGCCAAATGCGAAAATCCAAAAAATCAATCACTTTTCCAGTTTTTATCCTGTCGACAAGATTACCTAGTGTACCACCTACCAAAAGGCTTGACCCCAGTTGAAACAATAGTGGTTGCCTTTTTATATACTTAAAATAGTAAATAAAAGCTATAAGCAAAAATGCTGCGACACCTATAAAAATAAATCTTTGGTTTTCTAACATACCAAATGCCGCACCTGAATTTAGAATATATGTTATATGAAAAATGGTTTTTACAACAGGTATACTCTGACCTTCAAACATATTTTTTATTATATAATATTTACTCAGATAGTCTAATAGCAATACTGTAACTATCAGTAGCGTAATTTTCATTTTGCATTTTCCTTTTATTTACATTTATAATATTATACAAAAAATCTCTTTAATAAGCAAATTAACAGACCTAAATGGTCTGTTAATTTATTAATTTAATCCAATACTTTAGCGCAACGCTCACAAAGTGTTGGTTTATTTTGGTCATCACCTACCGTTGGACTATAAATCCAGCAGCGTTCACACTTTTCACCACCAGCTTGCTCGACAGATATTCTCAAATCCTCTCTATCTGTAACTTCACCTTCGGTAGTAGTGCCTTTAACTAATCTCACTTGAGAGACAATCAAAAGAGTAGATAGCTGGTCTGCCATTTGTGAAAGAGCTTCATACGCTTCGTCTTTTGCATATAAAGTAACTTTAGCATCAAGTGAGTGACCTATCTTTTTAGCACGTCTGGCACTTTCTAGTACTTTTGTAATATCACTGCGTAGATTTATAAAATCTGACCATTTTTTCTCAATTTGTTCGTTTTTATATTCTTTTTTAATTTCTGGCCAATCAAGCATTTGTACGCTTTGTGGCATATCAGGCGCTTTTTTCAAATAGCGCCAAGTTTCTTCTGTTGTAAAAGATAAAACTGGTGTCAGCATTACAATCAAGTCCATCAGAATATAATACATTGCTGTTTGTGCTGAACGGCGCTCTAAACTATTGCTTTTTGAGGCATACAATCTATCTTTTAAAATATCCAAATAAAACGAACTCAAATCAATCGTACAAAAATTGTGTATGCTATGATATAGCACGTGGAATTCATAATTTTCATATGCTTGGGTTACTTTTTCTTTGACTTGTTCATTTTTAAGTAGTGCCCATTTGTCAATCTCTAGCATATCATCATAGCTTATGCAGTCTGTTTGCGACTCAAAATCATATAAATTACCAATAATATAACGAAAGGTATTGCGAATTTTTCTATATACTTCTGACAATTGTTTTAAAATGTCGTTAGATATTTTTATATCCGCTTTGTAGTCGGCAGACGCCACCCAAAGACGCAAAATATCCGCACCGTATTTTTTGATCACTTCTTGAGGGTATATTGTATTGCCGATGGATTTAGACATTTTACGACCTTCACCATCAACAACAAAGCCGTGTGTCAAAACTGCCTCATATGGCGCTTTGCCAAAAGCAGCAACAGAAGTAAGCAGTGATGATTGGAACCAACCACGATGTTGGTCGCTTCCTTCAAGATACATTGACGCTGGCCACATTAGCTCTTTTCTTGTTTTTAATACTGCCGCGTGACTTGAACCACTATCAAACCAAACATCCATTATATCTGTTTCTTTAGTAAAATCTTTACAATCGCACTTTGGACAAGTTGTACCATCAGGAAGCAGTTCGGCTGCAGTTTTTTCCCACCAAACATCAGAACCATATTTGCGGAAAATATCTGATAGGTGTTTGATTGTGGCATTGTTTACTAAATGTTCACCACACTTAGTACAATAAAATACTGGTATTGGCATACCCCAAACTCTTTGTCTTGATATACACCAATCGTTGCGGTCTGCTACCATGTTATGAATACGTTCGCGTCCCCAAGCAGGAATCCACTTTACCTTTTCATCAATTTCCATAAGAGCTTTATCTCTAAACGCATCAATAGACGCAAACCATTGCTTTGTAGCGCGATAAATTATAGGGTTTTTACAACGCCAGCAGTGTGCGTATTGGTGTCTTATACTACCTTTTGCAAGTAGTCTTTGCTTTTCTACTAATGTTTTAATTATAGGTCCGTTAGCATCAAATATAAACATTCCTTCAAATTGACCTGCTTGCTCGGTAAATTTACCTGATGCGTCAACAGGTGATAAAACAGGAAGGTTGTATCTAGCTCCAGTCTCAAAGTCTTCTTGACCGTGTCCCGGTGCTGTGTGAACTATGCCTGTACCAGTATCTGCCGTTACGTAATCTGCTAAAACCACAACAGAAGTTCTGTCAATAAACGGATGGATAAATTCTAGTCCTTCTAGTTCTCTACCTTTAGTGCTTGAAAAAATATTATATTTTTTATTGGTTTCTGCCTGTATTTGTGGGAGCAAATCGTTGCCTAAAATATATATTTCCCCGTCACACTCTACCCAGCTATATTCAAAATCAGGATGTACAGCCAAAGCAACGTTTGCCGGCAGTGTCCAAGGGGTAGTAGTCCAGATAACAGCAAAAACTTCTTTGTTTTTAAGACCAGGTGGCAGTTTACCTTTATCATCTTTTAAAGCAAATTTTACATAAATAGCAGGTGATTTTTCTTCACCATACTCAATCTCCGCTTCAGCTAAAGCAGTTTCACAATGCGGACACCAATAAACAGCTTTAAGACCTTTATATATATAGCCTTTTTCTGCCATAGCACCAAAAACAAGTAGTTGTTCTGCTTCAAAATCAGGTGTTAGCGTTATGTATGGATGTTCCCAATCTCCAAGTACACCAAGACGTTTAAAGTCTTCTCTTTGTGCATCTATCCATTTTAGAGCATAATTTTTGCATTCTTGGCGTAGCACAAGTGGATCTAATTCGCTACGATTTAGACCTAAATTATTAATTGCCGTATGTTCAATTGGCATACCATGTGTATCCCAACCAGGAACATATGGTGAGTCAAAGCCTCTTAAATATTTATATTTAATGATAATGTCTTTTAAAGTTTTATTTAAAGCTGTACCAAGATGAATACTGCCATTGGCATAAGGCGGCCCATCATGCAAAACGAATTTTTCTTTGCCAAATCTGTTAGCTTGCTTTTTTTGATAAATTTTCTCATTGTTCCAATACTGCAAAATTTCCGGCTCATGTTCTGGTAATGCCGCACGCATAGGAAATTCCGTGACCGGCAGATTTAAAGTTTTACTGTAATCCAAGTAAAAACACCTCCAAAAAAATAAAAATCCCTTGCAATGCAAGGGACGAGAAATACCCGTGGTACCACCCTAATGACTGCTAAGCAGCCTCTCTAGCACGTAACGAGTGCAATCGTTTGATTTTACTTTAGTTCAAATCAAAAGTTCCAAAGTGATTTTCTTTGCAAACTACTTATCGGCTCACAACTTATCCGACTTTCTGTGAAGTTTTTTTGCAAATACTGTCTTTGTCATTACTTTAACAATATTATAATTATATATTATACATTATTTTATTTTAGTTAGTCAATCACATTAGTTTATAATTGATGATTTAACAATGATATTTCGTGCTCGTCCCACGAATTTACCTTTAAAATACTAACGCTTGCAGGGCGGACATCAAATGATATAGCCAAATTGCAAACATCATCAATTGATAAATTTAACCACCAAAACAAAATATTTTGCAAAGTGCCTTTATGTGAAACAATAATCAAAGGGTTTTCTGTAAAAGCAATTTTATTCATACCCTCCACAGTTCTATCAAAAAATTCTCGCCTTGTTTCACCGCCAAGATATTTTCTGTTATCAGGTTCTTTGTTTTGTCTTGGCAAAATAAATTCTTTAGCCTGTTCATTTGTCTTGTTAGCAGACTGACCATTGTTTTTTTCTCTTAAAAACTCATAGTACGTACAAGTGGTATCAAAAGTTTGAGCAATGATTTGGGCAGAGCTACTTGCCCTTTTTAAATCACTTGTTATTATAGTTGGCTGATTTTCTTTAAGTATTTTTTTCAAATATATAGCTACTTGTTTTATTTGTTTTTCACCTTTTAAAGTAAGTTCCGAATTAGTCCAACCACCCGTCAAATCCTCCGTGTGATGGTTTGCTTGTCCATGCCGAACTAAGATTATCACAAAAAGCCTCCATTATTGGTCTGTATTTTCTTCTTGTTCCGCCGCTTCTTCTACTTGCTGCATATCATATTTGCTATCGTGTATATGTTTTAGTTGTTCGTTAAGTTCATCTTCATTTAAAATTTTAAGCTCTGTCTCCAAAAGTGTCCTTATCTTAGCAATGCTTACTTTTGATAATTTTTTAATGTTGTCAAGCTCTTGTTTTTTCTTGTCTATCTCCACTTGCAGCTGTTGCTTTTTATCTTGTGCTTTAACTTCTAATTCAAGTATTGTTTGTTGCGCCTTAGTATTTGCTTCACTGATGATAAATTCTTTTTCTTTTTGAGCGTTTGCTTTTATCTCTTCAGCAGTAGATTGAGCTATCATAAGTGTGTTTTGCATGGTTTTTTCAAGCTGTTGGTATTGTTCAAGTTTTTCTTTTATAGTTTCTAGCTGTTCTTTTATTTGCATGTTTTCTTCGTATAAAATTTCATAATCTTTTACGACTTCAGCCAAAAACTTATCCACTTCTTGTTGCTCGTAGCCACGAAAACCTTTGTCAAACTTTTTGCCTAAAATTTCAAACGGTTTTAGCATTTAAAAGTCCTCCTTTATATATACCTACGCAAAAATACACTAATTCTACCTTTTTTAGTAGTACCATTTATCTGCACAACCTCTAATCTACCCCTTGATCTAAAAGATATTATATCCCCGGCATTAACGCTTTGAGATGGGCTTTTAGCTTCTTGCCAATTAATTTTTACTCTTTGAGCTTTTATTTCGTCTGCCATCTTGGATCTTGATACACTATATCCTGCTGCTGCAACAGCATCTAACCTTAGTGCTGCAACAGTTGCTTTTATTTCTTTAACAGTCTCTTCTTTTTGAACAAGATCGCTTATAGGTATTTGTTCTGTTGAAACGTTTGCTGCACCAATTTGTACAAGATTATCCAAAAAAAACTTTGTCATACTTTGCTTTACAACGAACTGTGCGCCATCAGAGTCAAAAACAATATCACCCATAACCTCTCGCTCACAGCCTAAACCTAGCAAAGCACCTAAAACATCTCTGTGTGATAAACTATAAAACCGTTTATCCCAAGTAGTTTTAATTGCATCTATATCATAAATTACATCTTCTTGATAATCCTGGTGAACAAATGCCACTTTTACCCTTTCAGCAGTATTAAAGCCACCATTTTGCTCTAATCGCAATATAGGATAATGTGCAACAATAGTTTCGGCGATGCTAAGACCATATGGATCTAAAAAGTCACTTATTTTATATTTTTTGGTTTTTATAGCAAGCTGAGCTAAATCTATTAGCCTTGCCGCTAAATCTTCTTGATTGTTTGCTTTATAGTATCTAATTATTTTATCTCTTTGTTCAGTCATCTTTACTAAAGCTCCGCGATTTCTCAACAGAAGCCATAACAGCATCTATTATACCACTACGCACCCCTTTATTTTCTAAAGCATAAATTCCAGCAATAGTCGTCCCACCTGGTGATGTTACCTGATCTCTTAGTTGGGCCGGGTGTTTTTGCGTTTGCAAAACCATTTTTCCACTACCACATACAGTTTGTGCTGCAAGCTTTATAGCTATATCACGTGGCAAGCCTGCCATAACACCGGCGTCTGCCATAGCATCAATAACTAAAAAAATATACCCTGGACCACTACCAGATAAACCTGTTACTGCATCCATGAGGTGTTCTTGTATATTTACAACTTCACCGCACGATAAAAAGATTTTTTCAACAAAATCCAATTGCTCATCACTAACATTTTGCGCTCTAGCCAAAGCAGTCATACCATCACCAACTGCCAAAGGGGTGTTTGGCATAGCTCTTATTATAGCTTGTTTTGGTAAAAACCCTTTTAAATGGTCAATTGTTTTGCCTGCCACGATAGAAACAACCAAAGTATTATCTTTTATAAAAGGTAGTGCTTTAATATTTAAAGCATCTTTTAGCATTTGCGGCTTTACTGCCAAAAACAAAACGTCTGCATTTTTCAAAACGGTTTTTGCATCAATTGTTGCATTAATATGATATGTCTGCACAAGATGCTTGCATCTATCTATCGATACATCTATCGCAAAAATGTTATCAGGACTAAACAAGCCACTGCCAAGCATCCCACTTATTATTGCTTCTGTCATCATACCAGAACCTAAAAAAACAATTTTTTTATTGTC
>CAZKFG010000007.1:0-48496 GCA_964551985.1 uncultured Acidaminococcales bacterium | reverse complement strand
AGAAAGAGCATTAGTTCCTGTTATTCCAAGTCCTGAAGAATTCCCTTATACATTAAGATTAGTATCAGAGGTTTTAGAATCTAACGGATCTTCTTCAATGGGTAGTGTTTGTGGTAGCACATTATCATTAATGGATGCTGGTGTGCCAATAAAAGCTCCTGTATCTGGTGTTGCTATGGGTCTTGTAAAAGATGGTGAATATTTTACTATTTTGACAGATATTCAAGGTTTGGAAGATGCACTTGGGGATATGGACTTTAAAGTTGCGGGAACGCCAAAAGGTATTACTGCAATTCAAATGGATATTAAAATTGATGGCATTAACAGAGAGATATTTGCCCAAGCATTAGCTCAAGCTAAACGTGGCAGAGAATTTATTTTATCTAAAATGCTAGAAGTTATAAAAGAGCCAAAGGTGCAAATGTCTTTATACGCACCGCGCATTATAACACTACAG
Organism: uncultured Acidaminococcales bacterium; assembly: GCA_964551985.1. GTDB lineage: Bacteria > Bacillota > Negativicutes > Acidaminococcales > JAISLQ01 > CAZKFG01. The sequence goes on along the minus strand of CAZKFG010000007.1, from coordinate 48,039 downwards.
GTTGATCCTGACAAAATACGCGACATTATTGGACCTGGTGGTAAAATAATCAAAAAAATTGTTGAAGATACTGGTGTTAAAATAGATGTTGAGGATAGTGGCAAGGTGTTTATTGCTGCTGTAGATCCTGTTGCTGGTGATAAAGCTAAAGCTATTATTGAAGGAATAGTCGCAGAAGTAGAAGTAGGGAAAACATATATAGGTAAAATTACACGTATTATGAATTTTGGTGCTTTTGCCGAAGTTTTACCTGGTAAAGAAGGTCTTATTCACATATCTCAACTTGCACTCGAGAGAGTAAACAAAGTAGAAGACGTTGTATCGGTTGGTGATGAAGTGGTTGTCAAAGTAACCGAGATTGATAAACAAGGCAGAGTTAATTTGTCACGCAAAGAAGTTTTAAAAGAAACTCAACAACAACCAACAACAGAGGAAACTGAATGATAAAAAATTTGACAACATCTACCGGAATTAGAGTTGTTGTAGATACAATGCCACAAGTTAGGTCAATAACTTTAGGTCTTTGGTTTGGTTGTGGCTCTAGAGAAGATGGAGATATAGCTGGCAGAGCTCATTTTATTGAACACATGTTGTTTAAAGGCACTTCTAAAAGAAGTGCCAAACAACTTGCTTTGGACGTTGATTTTATCGGCGGACAAATGAATGCTTTTACTTCTTCTGAATACACTTGTTATTATATGAAAGTTCTTGATAGACACATAGAAAAGGCTTTTGAGCTTTTATCTGATATGCTCTTAAATTCAACTTTTTCTAAAAAAGAAATTAAAAAAGAACAGCAAATAATACTTCAAGAACACGATATGTATGAAGATAATCCAGAAGAGTATATCCAGGATAAGTATTTTTCTAGTGTTTGGAAAAATCATCCGTTGGGTAGAAAAATTATTGGCAATCGCTCTACAATAAAAAAAATTACCCAGCAAACTTTGCTTGACTATAAGCAAAAGCTTTATACTCCGGATAATTTGGTTGTTTCTGTTGCTGGAAATGTCCAATTAGAAGAAGTCGCAAAACTTGTAGAAATATATCTTGCAAAGTTAACAGGCAGTATGCAAAAACCTGAGAGAACAGCTCCTGAGTTTAGTCAATTTAATAAAAAAATAAATAAAACAATGGAACAAGTGCAAATAATTTGGGGCGTACCAGGAATTTGTCTATCTGATAAAAGATGGTATAAAGCAAATATTTTAAATAATATACTTGGTGCTAGTGCTAGTTCACGTTTGTTTCAGCAAATAAGAGAAGATAAAGCTTTAGCTTATTTTATCTATTCAAATCTTGCAAGCTATACAGATACTGGATTGTTTAGTATTAATGCTGGTGTTAGCCCTTTGAAAGTTGATTTATTTTTGTCAACTTTAACAAAGCAAATTAAGCTGCTAATAAAAGACGATATAAGTGAAAATGAGCTGCAAAAGGCTAAAGAGCAAATAACAAGTAATTTGCTTATGGGGCTTGAGAGCTCTAATGGTCGGATGAATAGAATTGGCAGACTATCCATTATGAATATGCCTATTTTGCCAATAGATGAAATAATTGCAAAAGTCAACAATATAACAAAAAATGATGTTCTAGAATTAGCTAAAGACTTATTTGAAGATAAAAAAACGTCAATTTTAATACTTGGACCTAAAAAATAAAGCTAAAAGGTAATAAAGATGAAAATTCGTGGATTTGAACTTGTAAGTGAATATTTATCGGAAAATATTGAGCTCCCACAAAGAAAGACACATCTGAGTGCTGGCTATGATATTTGTGCTGCTAAAGACACCGTTTTGCTAAACAATAAAGTAACTATTGTCCCAACAGGACTTAAAGCTTACATGCTAGATGATGAGTACTTGGCTGTGCATATTCGCTCAGGATTATCAATTAAAAACTCTCTTAGTCTTGTCAATAGTCAAGGTATTATTGATTGTGATTATTACAATAATCAGGATAATGAAGGACATATAATGATTGCCTTTTTAAATAGTAGTGATAAGGATTTTGTAATTAAAAAGGGAGATAGGATAGCACAAGGAATTTTTTGTAAATATTTACTTACAGACGACGATAGTACTACTACTAAACAATTAAGACTAGGTGGATTTGGTAGTACAAAAGGATTTTAATTGACATTTTTGAAAATTGGTTGTATTATATAAAATAACATAATAAAGAAGGGTAGAGGAGCGGGTAACATTAGTATTCTGGGGAGTCGCAAGCTGTGAACCAGTAGGAAAGGGTGACCGCCGAAGTATGCAAAAGCACATTTGTATGCTGGTTTTATGGTTAATAACTGTAAGATTGTCACTATTTAGTGGAGAGCTATCTCATAAGATTAAATTTTATAGGTTTAACCTGTTGGGATAATTCCAACAGGTTTTTTAATTTGAAGGGAGAGAGTTTTTTGGCTATAAATGTTTTGGTTAATGGGGCATTAGGTCGCATGGGGCGAGAAGTAGTAAAAGCAGTAATTGAAGATGAACACACTAATTTAGCAGGAGCTGTAGATATTGTATCAGGCGGAGAAAATATAGGTGAAATACTTAATGTAAATACTGATGTTGTAATTCAAACAAACTTACAACAAGCATTAGATTCAATAAAACCGCAAGTTGTAGTTGATTTTACTCGTCCTGATATTGCAATGGATAATGTGCGCACAACTTTGAAAAATTCTGCTTATGCGGTTGTTGGGACTACGGGCTTTAGTGAAAAAGATTTAAAAGAATTAGATGAACTGGCAAGCAAAAACAATGTAGCGGTACTTATTGCACCTAATTTTTCACTTGGCGCTAATTTGATGATGCGTTTATCTCAAGAAGCCATAAAATATTTTCCCAAAGCTGAAATTATTGAATTGCATCACGATAACAAACTGGATGCTCCTTCTGGTACTGCTGTATTGACAGCTCAAAAATTGTCTGATGCTCGTGGTGGTTATATAAAGCAAGGTCATCCAGATGAAGAAGAAAAAATCAAGGGTGCAAGAGGTGCAGATATTGACGGGATTCGTGTTCACAGCGTGAGACTTCAAGGTTATGTTGCCCATCAAGAAGTAATTTTTGGCAGTTTTGGTGAAACTTTAATTGTAAGGCACGATTCTATTTCTCGTGAATGCTATATGCCTGGTGTTATGTATGCTTGTAGAGAAATTGTAAATCATAAAGGTTTAGTATACGGACTAGACAAAATAATGAATTAAGGAGTGTAGATATGAAAAAATATAATGTTGCAATATTAGGTGCTACCGGTGCAGTAGGACAAGAATTTTTGGATTTGATAGCAGAGCGCAATTTTCCCTTTGCTGAACTTAGATTGCTAGCATCTTCTCGTTCGGCTGGTAAAAAAATTGATTATCTTGGCAAAACTTATACTATTGAAGAAGCAACGGAAAATTCTTTTAAAGGAATTGATATTGCTTTGTTTGCAGGTGGTTCAATAAGCAAAGACCTTGCTCCACATGCAGTAAAAGCAGGTGCTGTGGTTGTAGATAATTCTAGCGCTTTTCGCATGGATAAAGATGTTCCACTTGTTGTGCCCGAAGTTAACCCTGAAGCATTAAAAAACCATAAAGGAATAATTGCCAATCCTAATTGCTCTACAATTATAATGGTTATGGCATTAAAACCAATTTATGATTTGGCTAAAATAAAACGTATTGTTGTTTCTACATACCAAGCAGTATCTGGTGCAGGTAAAGAAGCAATTGATGAACTAGATGAACAAGTAGCTCAACATATAAAAGGTGAAGAGATGGTTGCCAATATTTTACCAAGTGCAAGCTTGGATAAACATTATCCTATTGCTTTTAACCTGATACCACAAATAGATGTATTTTTGGATAACGATTATACAAAAGAAGAAATGAAAATGGTCAACGAAACAAGAAAAATTATGGGTGACGAAAAAATGGCTATTACTGCGACAACTATAAGAGTACCCGTATACAGAAGTCACAGTGAATCTATAAATATTGAGCTGGAAAAAGATGTTGATGTGCAAACTATCAAACAAGCTCTTGATAAATTTCTAGGCGTTACTTTGCAAGACAATCCAAAAGAGATGATTTATCCAATGCCACTATATACTTCAAAACTAGATGATGTTTATGTTGGACGTATAAGACGCGACGAATCACAAGTTAATACTTATAACATGTGGGTTGTTGGTGATCAAATAAGAAAAGGCGCAGCATTAAATACTTTGCAAATTGCCGAAAAAATGATTGAAATGAAGTTAATTTAAAGATAGGGGTAATTGATGTGAAAATAATAGTACAAAAATTTGGTGGAACATCTGTAGCTACAGAGCAGTCAAGACAAGCTGTACGTAAAAAGGTACTAAACGCTATAGATGAAGGATATTCGCCAGTAGTTGTAGTTTCAGCGATGGGTAGAAAAGGTGAACCTTATGCAACAGACACATTGATAAATTTATTGAAATCAGAAAATAAGTCTGTTGACAAACATGAACTTGACTTTTTGGCTAGTTGTGGAGAAAATATTGCAACAGCTGTAGTTGCAGCAAATTTGCAATCAGTTGGTATAAAAGCACGAGCTGTAACAGGCGGTCAGGCTGGCATGATAACTGACAATAATTATACATCTGCAAGAATTTTAAAAGTCGAAAAAGACTATCTATTAGAACTTTTGCAAAATGATATTGTACCTGTTGTTTGTGGTTTTCAAGGTGTAACAGAAGACGGAAAAAATATTACAACAATAGGTCGCGGTGGTAGTGACACAACTGCTGCTGCTTTAGGTGCTGCTTTAAATGCTGACGTTGTAGAAATTTATACTGATGTAGAAGGAATTATGACAGCAGACCCTAGAATAGTAAAAGATGCTAAAATTTTAAACAGTATTTCTTATGGTGAGATTTGTCAACTTGCTTATCAAGGTGCTAAGGTCATCCACCCAAGAGCTGTAGAGATAGCTATGCAAAAAAACATTCCGCTACTCATAAAATCAACATTTTGTGATGCACCTGGAACGCTTATAACAAATGATTTTGGTGAAGATACTAAGGATCTGCCAATTACAACAAAAGTTGCAAGTGGAGTTACTTATCTTAACGATATAAGCCAAATAAGAATACAAATTGATAACGACGATGATGATTCTAGCATGAAAATATTTGATTTATTAGCTAAAAATAATATAAGTGTTGATTGCTTGAATGTTCATCCTGGCGAAGTTATCTTTACAGTGGAAGAACAAGACTTGCAAAAAGCAATTTCACTTTTACAAGATAATGGTTTTAATAAGTTTGTTCTTGAAGAAAAGTGTGCTAAAATATCTGTTGTTGGTGGTGGTATGAGAGGTGCAACAGGGGTTATGGCGACCTTTGTCAGAGCATTGTCTAAAAATGGTATCTCTATTTTGCAAACAGTAGATTCTAACATAACTATTTCTGCAGTGGTTGATAAAGAGCACTTGCAAACAGCTTTGACTGCTTTACACGAAGCATTTGGCTTAACGAAAGATTTTTGAGGTGATTGATATGAAAAACCCATATTTTGGTCGACTTTTGACAGCAATGGTTACGCCGATGAATGCTGATAGAAGCATAAATTATTTAGCAGCAGGAGACTTGGCAGAATACTTAATAAATAATGGTTCTGATGGTCTTGTTGTTGCAGGTTCTACAGGTGAGGCTGCGACTTTGGCTGATGAGGAAAAATTAGAGCTTTTTAAAGTTGTTGCTAAAAGAATTAATAAACGTGCTTTTGTTGTAGCTGGTACAGGTACAAACGATACTCAAAAATCAATTGAAATAACAAAAGCTGCTAAGCAAACCGGTGTTGATGGAGTTATGCTTGTCGGTCCATATTATAACAAACCCACACAAGAAGGTTTTTATCAACACTTTACTACTATTGCTAAACAGACAAGTCTACCTATAATTCTTTACAATGTACCTGGCAGAACAGCATCAAATATTTTGCCGCAAACTATTTTAAGAGTTGCTAAAGATTGCCCAAACGTTGTTGCTGTGAAAGAGTCATCAGGTAACCTTGATCAAATATCAGAGACTAGAGGACTTTTACCAGAAGATTTTACAATTTATAGTGGTGATGATAGTTTAACTTTGCCGATAATGGCAGTAGGTGGAAATGGCATAATAAGTGTTGCAGGACATGTTGTCGGTAAAAAAATGCAAGAGATGATGCAAGCATTTTTAGCTGGTGATGTTGTAAAAGCAAGAAAGATTCACATTAGTTTGTTGGATTTTTTCAAAACTATTTTTATAACGACAAACCCTATTCCAATAAAAGCTATCACTTCAATAGTTTCTAAAGTTGATTGTGGACCTTTGAGATTGCCACTTACTTCGATTAACTCAGAAGATAAAGAAAAATTAATTAAATCATATGAAAATGTGAAGTAAGAACAATACCCTACATTAAAATGTAGGGTATTTATTTTCTTGCAAAATAAGTTTAAAGGGTATATAATATATATAAGATTTATGAGCGGCGTGAAAAACTGAATGATTTATATTTTTTAGCTGTGAAATTTATCCTGGCTTACAAAAAGCCAGGTATTTTGTGTTAATTTTTTGTATGAGTAAAAATAAATGAAAATGGAGGTATATTTTTTGTCTAAACAAGAAAAATTACAAATTATTCCCTTAGGAGGACTAGGGGAAATCGGAAAGAACATGACTTTGATAAAGTTTGAAGACAATATTTTAATTATAGATGCTGGCTTAATGTTCCCGGAAGATGACATGCTAGGTGTAGATTTGGTTATACCAGATTTAACTTATGTTATGGAAAATAAATCAAAAGTTAAAGCAATAGTTTTAACACATGGTCACGAAGACCATATCGGTGCTTTGCCATATATTTTAAAAGATTTAGATGTGCCTGTTTACGGTACTCCACTGACTTTAGGTATATTGCAAACTCGTTTAAAAGAAAATGGTGTATCATCATCAAAATTAAAAACAGTTGAAGCTGGTCATAGATTAAGAGCGGGTTGCTTTACTGTAGAATTTTTACGTGTAAACCATAGTATTGCTGACTCTGTTGCTGTGGCAGTACATACACCTGTCGGTATTGTAGTACATACAGGTGATTTTAAAATAGATCAAACACCTGTCGATGGACAAATAACAGATTTTAACCGCTTTGCTGAACTTGGTAAAAAGGGTGTTTTAGTAATGCTCGCTGATAGTACAAATGCCGAAAGACCAGGTTATACACAAAGTGAGAAGATTGTAGGAAGCACTTTTGATGAAGTATTTCGAATGGCGAAAAACAGAATAATTATAGCCACTTTTTCTTCTAATGTACATAGAATACAGCAAGCCATAGACAGTGCTTTTGCACACAAACGAAAAGTAGCAATAATCGGACGAAGTATGGTTAATGTAGTAAATATCGCAACTGAACTTGGTTATCTTAAAATTCCAGAAGGTGTTTTAATTGACATTGAAGAAACAAACAGATACCCAGCCTCACAGATAATAATTATTACAACAGGTAGTCAAGGAGAACCGATGTCTGCTTTGACAAGAATGGCAATGGCAGACCATAAAAAAATCAGTATAGAACCAACGGATACTGTAATAATTTCTGCAACACCAATACCTGGTAATGAAAAATTAGTTGCCAGAACAATTGACTTGTTGTTTAAATTAGGTGCGGAGGTTATCTATGACCGCTCTTTTGATATACACGTTTCAGGTCACGGTAGCCAAGAAGAACTAAAGATTATGCACAATTTAGTAAAGCCCAAATTTTTTATACCAGTACACGGTCAATATAGACACCTTATAAAGCACAAAAAATTAGCAATGGATCTTGGCATGCCAAAAGAAAACATTTTTGTTGCAGAAAATGGCTCGATAATTGAAATAAGTCCGGAAAAAGGAGCTATAAACGGCAAAGTAACAGCTGGTAAAATTCTTGTTGACGGACTTGGAGTTGGTGATGTTGGCAATATTGTTTTAAGAGATAGACGACAATTATCTCAAGATGGTATATTAATTGTTGTTGTTACAATAGATAAGCAAAATTCTCAAATTGCAGCAGGTCCTGACATTGTTTCTCGAGGTTTTGTATATATAAGAGAATCGGAACAATTAATGGAAGAAGCTAAAAATAAAGTTCAATTGGCATTGGAAAAATGTCAAGAAAATGGTATTTCTGAATGGTCAACTATAAAAACAGCTGTCAGAGATTCTCTAGGACGCTTTTTATACGAAAAAACACGTCGTCGTCCTATGATTTTACCTGTAATTATGGAAATATAAAAAATGTTTTAAAATAAACCTTAGTAAAAAAGGATTTTTACTAAGGTTTATAGAATATAATATATTTTAGAGGTGATTTTTTTGTCGCATCGGCAAGTAAAAGCCGAAAATACATTGCATAATGAAATAATCGGCGTATCATTTATTGCTATTGCTAGTTTGATATTTTTATCTATAATCGGCTATAATATAGGTATATTAAAAACATTAATAGAAAAACCACTTCTTTATGCTTTTGGCAAAGGTGCAATATTATTTTGTTTGCTATTATATGCTATTGGGATTAAGTGCATATTTAAAGATACTACTAAAATTTTCTCTATTAAATTTTTTAGTATAATTTGCTTTTTTTTCAGTCTGTTACTGTTGTATCATAACTATATTTCGCCAGAAAATAGTGAAATACTGCCAGAGAGTTTAACTACAGGCGGTGGTTTGTTTAGTGGTATTATAGTTTTCTTTTCAAGAAAATTTTTAGGATTAAATGGTACTTGGGTATTTTTAGTTGCACTAACAATAAGCCTTGTAATATTTGCTTTTAAAATATCCATGAAAAAAACAGTGCAAACAGCTGTAAAAACCACAGTAAAAGCTATGGATATTGTATCTAACAAAAGTAAACATTCAAAAGAAGATAAATTTTTTGATTATGAAAAATTTTTAGGCAAAATCGATGAACAAAATCAACTTGATAAGACTGAATATATTGAAGCAAAACAAGATTTTTCTAAAGCTGAAGTTGAAATAGAAGAAAAACAATTACCAATACTAGAAGAAGTTTCGTTTCCAATTTCAGAGACAAAAAATTCTTTGCAAACAATTTTTTTAGAAGAAAAACAAGCTCCCATATTGGAATTTCAAGAAGAAAAAAATCCTTTAGCTGATTACAAAATAACTGTTGATGGCTATGTATATCCTCCTTTGAATTTACTTACAAAGCCTAAGCATTTTGATAATAATGATGATTTAAGTGAAGTTAATGAACAAGCTAAAATTTTAGAGCAAACTTTAGAAGACTTTAAGGTTAGCGCTAAAATCATAAATGTTGTCAATGGTTCTTCTGTTACAAGATTTGAACTAGAACCAGCTCCTGGTGTAAAAGTCAATAAAATTACAAGTTTAGTTGACGACTTGAGTTTGCGTTTGGCAGTATCCAATATAAGAATAGAAACATCAATTCCAGGTAAATCGGCTATGGGTATAGAAGTACCAAAAAAGAAAACAATGCCTGTATCTTTTTATGATGTTATAAGTTCAAAAGAATTTCAAGATGCAAAATCTAAGCTTACAGTTGCTCTAGGCAAAGAAATAACAGGTAAAACAGTTATTGCCGATATAAGCCAAATGCCACATACGCTTGTTGCCGGTTCTACAGGCTCTGGTAAAAGCGTTTGTATAAATACCATAGTAAATAGCATATTATTTAAAGCTGCACCAGAAGATGTAAAATTTATTATGATTGATCCTAAAGTTGTTGAGCTTAGCATTTATAACGGTATACCACATTTACTAGTACCTGTTGTTACAGATGCTAAAAAAGCCGCAGCAGCGCTTTTCTGGGCAGTACAAGAGATGGAGAGAAGATATAAGTTATTTGCAGAGAGTAATGTTCGTGAAATTACAAAATATAATGGTGAAGCTCAAGAAAAATTGCCTTACATTGTAATTATCATTGATGAACTTGCAGATTTGATGATGATTGCTCCGTCTGATGTAGAAGATGCTATTTGTAGATTAGCACAAAAAGCCAGAGCATCAGGAATACATTTGATTTTAGCTACTCAAAGACCATCTGTTGATGTTATAACTGGCATAATAAAAGCAAATATCCCTTCAAGGATTGCTTTTGCAGTATCATCTCAAGTTGATTCTAGAACTATTTTAGATTCTGGTGGAGCAGAGAAACTCTTAGGCAAAGGCGACATGCTTTATTCGCCTGTTGGTACAAATAAACCATTTAGATTACAAGGTGCTTTTATTAATGACGATGATATTAAAAATGTTACTAATTTTATAAAACATCAAGAAATAAAAGTAGAATACACTCATGAAGTAACAGAGTGTTCTTTGCCAAGTGAAAAAGGTAAAACTAATAATACTGATACTTTAAGTCAATCGTCAGATCACGATGAATTGACACAACAAGCATTAGATATAATAATGCAAACAGGACAAGCCACAGCATCATTCTTGCAACGACGTTTAAAAATAGGCTATTCGCGTGCAGGAAGACTTATTGATGTTTTTGAAGAAAAAGGAATTATTGGACCAGCTACTGGGACGAGTAAACCGCGTGACATATTATTAACTTATGAACAAGCATTAGAAAAATTACAACTATAACCACTTGTTATGTAGAGGAGGGTTATTTTGTCAAAAGTAGGAGAGCAGTTAAGAGAAGAACGTAAGCGGCAAAACCTTAGTTTGCAAGATATTGAGGCAATAACAAGTATAAGACCACGTTATTTAGAGGCCATTGAAAATGGTCATTATTCAGTGTTGCCTGGCGAAGTCTATACAAAAGGATTTATCCGTAACTACGCTATAGCATTAGGATTAAATGGCGATGATTTTGTTTCTAATTATAAACTAGAGACAGAAATACAAGAATTAAAAGATAAAGCAGATACATTATCAAAACCGCAAAATGAATCTAATACAAAAACAAACATAAAAGATACATCAGCAAGTTTTCAAAATGAAAAATCTGGTAAAAAAACCAAAACTTTACCAATAATAATTGTTTGTTGCTTTATTATAGTTATTGCATTAGGTGCTTATATTGCATTTGATTTTGCTAATACTAAAACTGAAAAAAATACTATTAATAATACTTTTACTGCTAGCAATTCTACTGCAAATACTCCTATTAAACAGACAAATAACAATAATAATTCTGACAAGAAAACAATTGATTTTAAAATAGTAAACGACAAAAAAGGTAGTATAACTATTGTTCCTGATAAAGGAAATACTATCACAGATATAGTTGCAGAAATCGAATTTAATAATAGTTGCTGGACAAGAATTGTTGCTGATGGTAAGGAATTATATTCTGGTATATTAAATAAAGGCAGCAAAACGTGGCAAGCAAAGGAAAACCTATATATTAAACTTGGTAATGTTTCTAGTGCTAAAATGAAAGTTAATGACCAAATAATAGATACTATTGCAGATAGTGGACCTGTTGTGGAAACTACCATAACAATTGCAAAATAAAAAAGGATTTTATATGCTAGACAGTTTTTTAGTAATAAGTAAACAAGATATGCAAAAAAGAGGATGGGAACAACTAGACTTTCTGTTTATAAGTGGTGATGCGTATGTTGACCATCCTTCTTTTTCTACTGCTGTTATAGCAAGAGTTTTGCAATCTAATGGTTATAAAGTTGGCATTATTAGCCAACCTGATTGGAAAAATGATAAAAGTTTTAAAATACTAGGCAAACCAAGACTAGGTGTACTTATTTGTGCAGGCAATCTTGACTCTATGCTAAATAAATATACCGCAGCTAAAAAAAAGCGTGATAAAGATGCATATTCGCCTGGTGGGCAAATTGACAAACGCCCTGACCGGGCGACAATTGTTTATTCTAATAAGATACGTGAGATATGGAAAAAAATACCCATAATTATCGGTGGCATTGAAGCGAGCCTCAGACGCTTTGTACATTACGATTACTGGTCGGATAAACTACGTCAACCGATATTAAAAGATAGTAAAGCAGATCTTTTAATATATGGTATGGGTGAAAAACAGGTAGTAGAAATTGCAGGTTGTCTATCTGGAGGTATGAATGTATCTGATATAAAGCATATAGCAGGTACAGCTTATTTGCAAAAAGATTTAGAAGATATCAAAGATTATATTCTTTTGCCTTCTTATGAAGAACTTTTGAAAGATAAAACAAGCTTTGCTAAGGCTTTTAAATTAATAGAGCAAGAACAAGACCCTATAAGAGGTAAAGTACTTGTTCAAAAATCAGAAAATATTTATTTTGTGCAAAATAAACCAGCTTATCCGCTAACACAACAAGAAATTGATGATATATATGAACTTGATTATCAAAGAACATATCACCCTATTTATGAGTCTTTTGGTCAAATTCCGGCAATAGAAGAGGTGCAGTTTAGCCTTATTGCTCAAAGAGGTTGTTTTGGTAGCTGTAGTTTTTGTGCTATTCATTCTCATCAAGGAAGAATAATTCAGGCTAGAAGTGATGATTCACTTGTTAAAGAAGCAATTTCAATTACCAATATGAAAGAATTTAAAGGCTATATTCACGATGTTGGTGGTCCAACAGCTAACTTTCATCATATTGCTTGTAAAAAACAATTGCAAGTTGGAACATGTAAACATAGGCATTGCTTGTTTCCTAACCCATGTCCACATCTTGACGTTGATCATAAAGACTATTTGCTACTACTTAGAAAATTACGCGATATAAAAGGGGTCAAAAAAGTTTTTATTCGTTCGGGTATTCGCTATGATTATATGTTTGCAGATAAAAACAATGATTTTTTGACAGAACTTTGTCAATATCACGTAAGTGGTCAACTAAAAGTTGCACCAGAACATGTCAGCAAAAAAGTTTTGCAACTTATGCGTAAACCTGCAATTGATAAATATCTTGAATTTGCTAAAAAATATCAAAAAGCAAATGAAAAAATAGATAAAAAACAATATCTTGTTCCTTATTACATCTCAAGTCATCCTGGTTCAACACTGCAAGATGCTATTGAACTGGCAGAATTTATAAGAGATACTGGTCATTATCCAGAGCAAGTGCAAGATTTTATACCGACACCTGGCAGTTGTGCTACAGCAATGTACTATTCAGGAATAGATCCTTTTACAGAAAAAAAAGTGTTTGTTGCAAAGCAAGCTTATGAAAAAGCTATGCAAAGAGCATTATTACAATATAAAAATCCTAAAAATTATGATTTGGTCTTTGCTGCATTACAAAAAGCAAATCGCATGGATTTAGTTGGTTTTGATAGAAAATGCTTAATAAAACCTAAAAAAGGAGCAAAAATATTTAATGAACATAAAAATAGGACTAGTAAGTCTAGGGTGTCCAAAAAATCTCGTTGATTCAGAGAATATGCTCGGAATTATTGGAGAAAATGGTTTTGAAATAACTCCTCAACCAGAAGATGCTGATGTTATAATTGTAAATACTTGTGGTTTTATCGAATCGGCAAAAGAAGAGTCTATTGAAACAGTATTGCAAATGGCTGAATATAAAGATTTTAACTGTAAAAAGTTGATTTTGGCAGGATGCTTAGGTGAAAGATACGCTAGGGAACTGTTTGAGCAACTTCCAGAAGTAGATGTTATTGTTGGTACTAACGGTTGGGTTGATATAATAAAGATAATTAAACAAGCTATGAATGGCGACAGATTTATTCACAAACCAGAAAAACTGCTTGTTGATTATAAGTCATTGCCAAGAAAGCTAACTACTTCTAACAGTACTGCTTATTTGAAAATAGCAGAAGGTTGTGATAATGCTTGTTCTTATTGTATAATTCCAAGAATAAAAGGTCCTTATATCAGTAGAGCGTTTGATGTTATTGTAAGTGAAGCTAAGCAACTTGCTTTATCTGGTGTTAAAGAACTTGTTTTAGTTGCACAAGATGTAACAAGATATGGAGAAGATTTGACTGGAAAGCTTATTTTGCCAGATTTGCTTACAGAATTATCCAAAATAGATGGCATAAAATGGCTGAGAATAATGTATGCCTACCCAGAGTATGTAACAGACGAACTGCTAGATGTTATCTCTGCAAATGACAAAGTCTGCAAATATATTGATATTCCACTGCAACATATTAGCGACAATGTACTTTCAGCTATGAATAGACGTAGTACTAAAAAACAAATAAAAGAATTATTACAAAAAATGCGTCAAAAAGTGCCAAATATTTGCATAAGAACAACTTTTATTGTCGGTTTTCCTGGCGAAACTGGCGAAGACTACCAAGAACTTAAAGAATTTATCTTAAAAGAGCAATTTGATAGGGTAGGGGTATTTGCCTACTCTCAAGAAGAAGATACTTTGGCGGCTACTATGGTGCAAATTGAAGATGAAATCAAGCAAGAGCACTATCACGAACTGATGGCAATCCAAGCTAAAATATCTGAAAATATTAATATAGCGCTTGAAGATAAGCAAATGTCAGTGCTTATAGAAAATATTGACTTTACTGAAGATAATCAAAAAGTTGTTAGTGGTCGAACATATCGTGAGGCTCCAGAAATAGATGGTATAGTTTATTTAGAAAATGCAGATGATGTAAAAGTTGGTACTTTTGTACAAGCAAAAATTATTCAAGGATTTACTTATGATTTATTAGCACAAGTAATATAAAATGTGGTGTTTTTATGAAAATAGAAATTGTTAGCACAGGGACAGAATTGTTATTAGGTGAAATAATAAACACAAATTTTCAGTATCTGGCTCAAAAACTAAATGAACTAGGGTTTGATGTTTTATACGAAACAACAGTTGGTGACAATTGCGATAGAATGAAAAATGTCATTCAAACAGCGATAAATAGAGCTGATATAGTCATTACAATTGGCGGACTAGGACCAACTCAAGGTGATATTACTAAAGAAGTCTGCGCAAGCTTACTTGGCAGAAAACTTGTAATTGATCAAATGGCACAAAGAAAAATCCAAGATTTTTTCGCTAAAAGAAATTTATGTATGCCTGATAATAACTATAAACAAGCTCTAGTTCCTGAAAACTGTATTGTTTTACAAAATGACAATGGAACAGCTCCAGGAGTTTTTTTGCAACATGAAAAAGGTACAATTATTAATTTACCTGGACCACCAAGAGAATTAGAACTTATGTTTGAAAATGAGCTTGAACCGCTTTTAAAAGAAAAATTTGGTAATCAAGGCGTTATATTTTCAAAGACTTTAAGATTGTTAGACATAGGAGAATCAACCGTTGCAGAAAAACTATATGATTTAATAAAAAATCAAACAAACCCAACAATAGCAATTTATGCTAGAGATGGCGAAATAATTATTCGCCTGACCGCAAAAGCTAATAGTAAAAGCGAAGCTCAAAGCTTAATTGCTAATGTTGAAAAACAAGTAGTAGCGCTTATCCCTAATATTTATGGTTATGATGATGATAGTATTGCTTCAGTTTTGGGAAGCTTTTTACAGAAAAATAATTTGACTATTTCTTTGGCAGAGTCTTGCACTAGTGGTTTAGCAAGTAGTATGATTGCAGATATAGCAGGTAGTTCAAATTATTTTATCGGCTCGGTAGTAAGCTATAGCAATGATGTCAAAACTGATATAATAAATGTTGATAAAGACAATATAGATTCTCTAGGAGCTGTCAGTGATAAAGTTGCTATGCAAATGGCAAAAGGGGTAAGCAGTCTTTTAAAAACAGATGTCGGTATCGGCATAACAGGTATAGCAGGTCCTGGTGGTGGGAGCAGCGAAAAACCTGTCGGAACTGTTTATATAAGTACTTTTTACAAAGATAACTACAAAACACATAAATGCTTTTTTACAGGTAGTCGCAAACAAATAAAATTGCGGTCAGCTAAAATGGCACTTTATTATACTTTAAAATTTTTAAAAACTATAAAAGAGGAGAATTAAAAAATATGCAAAACCAAAAAGATTTTTTTGGCAGTATAGAACTTGACAAAAAAATAGTACACGCTTTAACGGATATGGGGTTTGAAGAACCGTCTCCAATACAAAGCCAAACAATACCGCTTGTTTTATCTGGTACAGATGTTATAGGACAGGCACAAACTGGAACAGGTAAAACAGCTGCCTTTGGTATTCCGATTATCCAAAATATTACAGATGCTCGTAAAATACAAGCGCTTATTATGACACCAACAAGAGAGCTTGCAATCCAAGTATCTGAAGAGCTAGGTAAAATCGGACGTTTGAAAAAAATCAAAGTACTTCCTGTTTATGGCGGTCAACCGATAGATAGACAAATAAGAGCATTAAAAATGGGTGTACAAATTATAATTGGTACACCAGGTAGGCTTTTAGATCACATAAGACGTGGAACAGTTAAACTAGATACAATAAAATATCTTATTTTAGATGAAGCAGATGAAATGCTTGATATGGGTTTTGTTGACGATATTGAAACAATTATGGAAAACATTCCAAAAGAAAAGCAAACACTACTGTTTTCAGCTACAATGCCTAAACCGATAATGATTTTGGCAGAAAAGTATATGAACAAACCAAAGGTTATTACTGTAAGTAAAGAAGAACTTACAGTACCGTTGATTGATCAATTTTATTTTGAAACAACAGATAAGCTGGACGGTTTATGCCGTGTGCTTGATTTTGAGGATACTGATAAAACGATTATTTTTTGTCGCACTAAAAAGGGTGTTGATGAATTAGTTTTAGCGCTATCTAACAGAGGTTATTTATCAGAAGGTTTGCATGGCGATCTTAGCCAAAATCAACGTGATAGAGTAATGAAAAAATTTAGAGAAGGCAAGGCAGAAATTTTAATCGCAACAGACGTTGCTGCACGTGGGTTGGATATTGACAATGTAAGTCATTCTATAAACTATGATATTCCACAAGATCCAGAAAGTTACGTACATAGAATAGGTAGAACAGGTCGTGCCGGTAATAAAGGTACAGCAATGACTTTTATCACTCCACGAGAGTTTCGTCAACTAAAATTAATTGAAAAAATAGCCAAAACACGTATTGTTAGAAAAACATTGCCTACGGCACTAAGCGTTTTAGAACGTCAAAAAGAATCTATTGTATCACGTATGTTCACAGTACTAGAAAATGGTAAACTCAATGATTATCGTTCTATTTTAGATGAATTGCTAGAAGAACATACAGCAGAAGATGTTGCTCTTGCAGCATTAAAACTTATGCAAGAAGGTAACAAAGCATTAGCTGTCGAAGAAAAACCAAACTTTGGCAACACAGGTGCAAAATCTGGAATGGTAAGATTGTTTATAAATGTTGGTAGACAGCAAAAAATTAAGCCTGAAGATATTGTTCGTACAATAGCAAGTGAAGCTGATATTTCCGGCAAAATTATTGGTACAATTAAAATCTTTGATAAATTTACCTTTGTTGAAGTACCAGAAGAAGAAGCTGAAAAAGTTCTTAGTGTAATGCACAAAGGTTCTATAAAAGGTCATAAAATAAATGTAGAGCCAGCTAAGGCAAGAGAATAAAAAGGAGTAAAAATGCTTAAAGTAAATGGTAATTTAAAAGGGTTAAAAAGTAGTCTTATTGAAAAATTGCAATCTCTTTACGACTTTTCCTCTGATAAAAAACCTTTATCTGATGAGTATTTTTTGCAACAACTGGCACTTTTAACAAATGAAACAAATCGCGAAATAGCAGTCTATATCAATAGGCGTGGAAAAATAATAAGTGTTAATATTGGTGATACAAATACTGTCAGTTTGCCTGAATTTGAAGCTAAAAAAGCTCAAAACAGGCTCTCTGGTGTAATATGTCTGCACACCCATCCTGATAGTAGCAGCACTCTTAGTAGCCTAGATATTGCATCATTGAAAAAAAATCGCTATGATTTGATGATTGCACTCGCTACAAGCAATAACCAAGTAACTGATATAAGCATTGGTTTTATCAGTGGTTTTAATAAGCAAGGTGAATATTTGCATGAAGAGATTAGCTATTTATCATTAAAAGAGTTTTTGGGTATAAATTTTGATCAAATAATCAACTATATACAAACTCTTATAAAAGACTACGATCAAGATAAAAATACTACCGACAAACAAGAAATAGCTTATTTGGTTGCCATTGATGATGCTAATGCAAAATTACCTGTTGAAGAATCATTAAACGAACTATCTCAACTTGCCAAAACAGCAGGCGCAAAAGTCGTAGGTAGTGTTTATCAAAAACGTCCTAAAGCCGATACTAGCTTATATTTGGGTAGTGGCAGAATAAAAGAACTTTCTTTGCTATGTCAATCAGCTCAAGCTAAAACAGCCATTTTTGATGACGAGCTTACTACTGCTCAACAGAGAAACTTAGAACGTGAACTTGGTTTAAAAATTGTCGATAGAACAGCTTTAATCTTAGATATTTTTGCTCAAAGAGCAAATACTCATGAAGGTAATTTACAGGTAGAATTAGCCCAATTAAAATACACATTGCCAAGATTAACAGGTCAAGGGCTTGTGTTGTCAAGGCTAGGTGGCGGAATAGGCACAAGAGGACCTGGTGAAACCAAGCTAGAATCAGATAGGCGTCACATAAGAAGTCGTATTAGTGAGATAGAAAAAAACTTAGAAAAAGTAAAAAGTGTAAGACAGTTGCATTTAAAAAATAGAATTAGCGCTAACAATTCACTGGTTTCGTTGATTGGATATACTAATGCTGGTAAATCTACACTTTTAAATATATTAACAAAAGCTAGTGTTTACGCAGAAGATAAACTTTTTGCTACTCTTGACCCAACTACAAGAAAGCTTTATTTACCATCAGGAAAGCAGGTTTTGCTTACAGATACAGTCGGTTTTATCAGAAAGTTACCTCATCAACTTGTAGCAGCTTTCAGGGCGACGCTTGAAGAAGTTGTACAAGCTGATTTGCTCTTACATGTCATTGATGCAAGTCATGAATTTTATCAAGAGCAAAGTGATGCTGTGTATAAAGTGTTAGATGAACTTGGCGTAAAAGATAAGAAAATCATTACTGTATTTAATAAAGTTGACAGAATACCCGATGAACTTTTTGTAAAGCGATTGCTACATCAAGAAAACAGTATAACAATTTCTGCTAAAAATGGTATAGGTTTAGATAAATTGCTTTGTTTGATTGATGAAAACCTAGCCCATATATTTTTAGAAGAAGAATTTTTAGTACCGTATGATAAAAGTGATGTTGTAGCAAAGATGCACTCTATAGCAACAATTTTACACAAAGACTACCTTGAACAGGGTGTTTTAGTCAAACTTGGTGGCACATTAGATGTATTGCAACAGTTCTTTAACTATAAAAAGGATTAATTTAAATGGATATAAATTCTCTAGATGAAAAAATTCAACAGCAATTAGTTGAAAAGTTTGCTTATCATGAAAAGATTAGTAGATTTAATACAAAAAAAATAATTGATGCTTTCAAGAAAAATAGAGTTAGTGACTATCATTTTTCGACAATGAGTGGCTATGGTTACAATGATGTTGGTCGTGATACTCTTGATAATGTGTATGCTGATGTTTTTGGTGGAGAAAAGGCACTTGTTCGTTCACAATTTGTCTCAGGAACTCATGCAATCTCTACAGTTTTATTTGGCATACTAAGATGCGGTGATGAGCTGCTTGCTGTAACAGGCGCTCCTTATGATACGTTGCAGACGGTTATCGGTCATAGCAAAAAACAAACAGGCTCTTTGTGTGAGCATGGTATTTCTTATAGGCAACTGGATTTTAATAAAGGTGACGAAATTGACTTAGATAAGATAAAAAAATCCATAAGTGACAAAACAAAATTAGTACATATTCAAAGATCAAAGGGTTATTCAGACAGAAAAACGCTATGTATAGAAGATATAGGTAAAATTTGTCAAGCTGTAAAAAGCATAAAACCTGATTGTATTTGCTTTGTAGACAACTGTTATGGTGAATTTGTCGAAATTAAAGAACCACCTGAAGTTGGTGCAGATATAATTGCCGGATCTTTGATAAAAAATCCAGGTGGTGGTCTTGCACCGTCTGGTGGATATATTGTTGGTAAAAAAGAACTTGTTGAGCTTGCTGCCCATCAATATACTGCACCAGGACTTGGAAGTAAAATGGGGTCAACTACCAGTGAGTTTCAAAGATTACTGTACCAAGGGCTTTTTTTAGCGCCACATACGACTTTGCAAGCTTTAAAAACTGCTATTTATGCTTCAGCTATGTTTAGTGAGCTAGGTTATGATGTTATTCCGACAAAAGATGATTTTCGCAGTGATATAATTCAAAGTATAAAACTAAAATCCAAAGAAGCTTTGATTAGTTTTTGTCAAACTATACAAGAAAATTCACCTGTTGATGGTTATGTATTACCTGTTCCAGGAGAAATACCAGGTTATCAAGATGAGGTAATAATGGCTGCAGGTACATTTGTGCAGGGGGCATCAATAGAATTAAGTGCTGATGGACCTATAAGAGAGCCATATAATGTTTATCTACAAGGTGGATTGATATTTGAACATAGTGTTATAGCACTTCAGGCTTTTGCTCAAAGAAATTTATAGATTTTTAAAAGGATATTTTGTAAAAATGTCGAATTTATAAAAAATGTGTGTAGATATGTTTTGTAGGTAGGTTATTATGTACATAGTTTTACCATTAGTTTCTATACTTTTAGTAATAATTATAATATATTATTTGGTTAATAAATTTGGTTTAAAAATTAAACTGAATTTATTGTTAATTTGTGGTTTTTTGGGGATGTTTTTTGGCTTAGTAATGCCGAAAATACTTCTACCACAAATTAGTTTTACAGGCACAATATTACTTGTTTTATTTTTGATGTTTGTTTTATCAGCTTTTTTAGCTTGGTTTTTTGGAATAGAAGAAGCGAAAAAAGGAACTTTAACAGAATACATAAGCTCTAATATAAAAGAATTATCTTTTGCATTTAATAATGTTGAAAATGATAAAATTTTAGAACTGACTGAAGATGCTATGTATATAAAGAATTATTATCCAGAACAAGAATTTTATGAAGATAAAGCTCCTATTTTTGCAGATGATTTTGATATAGAAATTTTAAATAATACTAGTTTTGAAGTGAAAAATTATGATGTTGAGCAAAAAATTTATTTTTCTAAGTTTAACAAAGAGAAGGTATCTATTATTGATACACAAGAATTTTTAACTAGCAATCCATTACGAACTTCATATAATAGCGATTATATAGAGCAAACTGTTGTAGAACCAATAAAAAGCACTTTGTTTGATTATAGAGAAAAAGACATTGTAAGAACTAAACATATACCGCAGAATATTGTTGACAATATTGTTGACACTTGTAATGTTAAGCAATATAGTGAAAATGAAATTATATATATAGATAAAGCACCTTCGCAGTATTGTTTTGACGATTCTAAAATGAATTTTGAAAATGATTTTAACCAACAAGATGAAAAAACAACTAAAAATTTATTATTAACCTACGATGAACAAACTTATACAGATAGCTTTTCTAACAAATTTATAACACAAGAAGTTAAGCTGACTAATAATAAAGAATCCAGTAACAACATTATTGACCAAGAATTTGTTTTTAGTTTGAAAGATAGCACGATAAATGTTAATAATGATTTATGTAAAACATACGATGAAAATATGATAGTATTCAATCAAGAAAGCTTAGATACAACTACTATTGAGCAATCTATTGAACAATTTTTGCAAGAAAACAACCCTAGTATAATTGATGAAAAATTATCCAACTACTTTACCGAAAACTCTTTAGTAAAACAAGAATTTTCTTCTTATTTTATGCAACACTGCGATGATGAAGATTTACCTTATAAAAGAATTATTGTCGATGATGTAGATGAAGTGCAAGTAGATGATGAAATTCAATTTCCGCGTTCGGATTCTATTGATGATTTGTTGGATTTTGCTTTTAATAAGAAAGAACAAGGAGACTACAAAGCTGCATTGTCTGTTTTTGAATTAGCTTACAATATGTATTGTGATGTTAGTGATGTTGCTCTTTTGCTTAATGTAGAGATTGTCAATGCTTATAAACAGCTAGGGGAGTATGATGCAGCAATATCCTATATAAAAAATGCTATAATAAGTATAGATGCAAATATTATAAAACAAGATTTTGAAATGAATATTGCTTATTTTAATATTATTAAAAATGTTTTACAAACTAATAGCCTTAACTTCTTGCCTTATAGCCAAATACCTGTTAAAGTAAAAGAAGATATTGAAAAAGAATTTTTACAATATAAAACAAAATTAATTTATAATATTCAGGAGGGAATTTTTTCATGAAAAAAAGTATCGAAATTATAGGACTGCCTATCATCAGTTTGCACGATGGCGGGGAAGTGGGTACTGTAAAGTCTCTAGTTATTGACTATAAAACAGCAAGTTTAGCTGCTATAGTTATTGATGATGGTCAATCTTACAAAGGAGCAAAACTAGTCACCTTTAATGATATTTTAGGTATTGGTGAATCTGCTTTGACTATTGAGCAAAAAGCTTCCGTAAAACAATATTCACAGCTTCCTGAAATTGAAACACTATTAGAAGCAAATGTAAACGTTGTAAAAACAAGAGTTTTAAGTAAAAAAGGACAAATAAAAGGTACTGTAGTTGAAGTATACTTTGATACAGATAATGGTAAAATAGTTGAATGCCATGCTAAAAACGAAAATGGTGCTGACTTTACTATACCATTTGATCGTATATACACTCTAGCCTCTAACATAACTGTTGTTACTGAAGATAATGAGACAGCTAGCCAAAAACCCATTGTTCAAGAAGCTGTGATACAACAGCCAGTAGTAGTTACAGAACAACCTAAACAAGTAGAGCCAGTTGTACAACAAGAACAAACAACTCAACAACCTACGCAAACAACAGAAGAATCATCAGATGCTAATAATGCTATGCAAAAATTTGAAGAAAGACAAAAGAAATTTTTGATTGGTAAAAAATCGACAAGACAAATAGCAGCAGATAATGGTATGGTAATTATTGAGCAGGGTGAAGAAGTTACCGAAGAAACAATCCAAAAAGCCAAATTAGCTGGTAAATTTGTAGAACTTTCAATGAGTTTACAATAGTAAAATATTTTATTTTAAGATTGGAATGTAGTATATTGTTTGAAGTAAAAAAATATATAAACATTAAACTTTTATTTATTATTTTTACATCAGTATTTTTTCTAACAATTGTAGGCATAGTTGTTGCAAGTAGCAGCTATGCCTTAAACAATGTTATATGCGATGGTGTAAAAATTTTTGATATAGATTTAAGTGGTTTAAAGAAAAATCAAGCTAAAATACTAATAAATGAAAAAATTAAAAACATCCAATCTCAACCAATTTTAACTATTACTTTTGCGAACACTGAATATAAAATTATGAACGATGATATAGATTGGAAAATGGATTCTAATCAACTAGCCCAGAGCGCTTATGATATAGGGCGAACAGGTAACCTAATTGATAAGATAAAAGAACGTATTTATACATATAATAAAGGTAGAACAATTGTTACAGATTTTTCTTATAATGAAAATAAATTAAAAAATATTCTTTATAATATAACAAAAAATTTATCTGCTAAACCACAAAATGCTACAATAGAAATTATTAATGGCAAACAAAAAATAACACCAGAAATAGATGGTGTTGTTTTAGATTATAACCTTGTTTTGTCGACATTACAAAAAGCTATGAAAGATAGCTTAAATGCTAAAATAAATTTACCTGCCAAAATAACAAAAGCTCAAATAAATAAAGACGATTTAGCCAATATTACAGATGTTTTAGCAAGCTACACAACATATTTTAATCCAAAATTATTCGAAAGAACCCATAATGTTAAATTAGCGTCAGATTACCTAGATGGAGCGTTAATAAAGCCAAATGGAATTTATTCTTTTAACAAAGGCATTGGACCAAGAAATGTAGCAATGGGATATAAAGATGCACCTGTATATATAGGTGAAGAGGTTGTACCAGGTATTGGTGGAGGTATTTGTCAAGTCAGCACTACTTTATACAATGCAGTGCTGTTTTCTAATTTACCAATAATAGAAAGAGATTGCCACATTCGACCTGTACCATATGTACCTATAGGACAAGATGCTACAATAGCAGGAGATTTTATTGATTTAAAATTTAAAAACAACACTTTAGAGAATATATATATTAAAAGCACAATGAATTATGATAATATAAAAGTAGAAATATTAGGTAAAAAACCAGATAATTTCCCAACAATAAAAATAGTTACAGATAATTTTTCAGAAATAAAATATAAAACTATAATAAAAGAAGATGAAAAAATCCCTATCGGTAAAAAAGAAGTGGAACGAGAAGGGGAAAATGGCTATAAAGTAACTACTTACAGATTAAAATATTTAAATGGTAAACTTATAGAGACCGAAAAACTTTACGATGACCACTACCCAGATGTTGATGAAATAATAAAAGTTGGTCCAAAATTAAAAGAAAAAGAAACTAAAAAAGATGAAAATATAAAGACAGCATTAAATGACTTGCGTATTAACTAATATATTTACTATAGGATGATAATTATGTTGTTTGATTTTGTTAAATGGTGTAAGGTTTTATAAAGTCAAAAAACTACTCTAATAATTAGAGTAGTTTTTTATTTAAATACTTACAACTAAAACAAACTATAAGAACCTAAACACGCCAATAACTTTGCCAAGTATTAGCACCTGATTAGAAAAAACAGGTGTCAATTTATCATTTTCTGGCTGCAGTCTTATTTTATTTGATTCTTTAAAAAACCTTTTTATAGTTGAAGTTTCTTCTTCTGGCAAAAAGGCAACTACAATATCGCCGTTGTTTGCTGTTTGTTGTTTACGGACAAGCACTATGTCGCCATCTAAAATGCCTGCATTAATCATGCTATCACCACTAACGTTTAACATAAACAAATCATCGTGTGTATTTGCCCCAATAAATTGCGCAGGTAAGGGAAATGTTGCCTCGATGTTTTCTTGGGCTAAAATTGGCTGTCCGGCGGTCACTTTTCCTAAAAGTGGAATAGGCAGCATTTTTTGTTGTCTAAAACTTGTTTCTTCAGTCAATTCAATAGCTCTGGATTTAGACTGGTTGCGTTGTAAATAACCAGCATTTTCCAATTTTTGCAAATGAGTGTGAATGCTAGCACTAGAAGATAATCCAATAGCTTTGCCAATTTCACGAACAGATGGCGGATAACCATTAGTTTCAATAAAACTTTTAATAAATTGCAATATTTCTGTTTGGCGCATTGTTAAAGATGTACTTGATTGCAAATTTAATTCTTTTTTAGCCATAAGAAAAACCTCCTAATATAAAGACAATCTAAGAGCTTGATACATAAAAAGCCTTAGATTTATATTTTTTATTTTACGTCCGATAATATATATTATGTAAAGTTAAGTGGATTTTAAAATATTCATACCAAGCAAAATTTATTTTTGCCACTATTTTTATTTTAGTCAGATACACACTCTCTGTCACTTCTTTTTAAAACTTCATTATTGAAGCATCTTCCTTTTGTTTGTGACTTATGCCAATGCTTATAGTCATAGATTTTTTCAACATTTTCAAGAAACCTAGTGGCTATTTTAGTAGATATATCAATTGTTGTATTAGGTAAAACGGCTACAAATATAACGTGAAATAAAATCTGTATCTCTATCTCTAGATTAAAATTTGGCTTACATGAATAAGTACATCATCTCCGTATGTGTCTTTGCGGAGTTGATGTAATAAAAGTATCTTCAAAAAAATCTATTAAAGAACATCTATTTGATATTTGAGTTAAAGTATCAATATGCGATAATTTTATAAGGTTAGTGTTGTTTTATTTTACTTTATCATTAATTTTAGCATCACAAATTTTTGTAAATTACTTATTTTTTTGTTAAATTTAAATCAGTATTGTCCATCATGATATTTAAATATTTATTTCTATTCTTGAATTACTGAAAAACGACAGGTTCTTGCTCCGCTACACCAGCAGTCAATTTCTTTTGCTGTCCATGGAAGATTTGTATAACATTCAAATAAGGCTGCTACAAAACCTTCGTCATATATGCAAGTTTCATAGTCTAGTTCAGGAAGTCCCGAACAATCAAGATCTTCATCTATTGTCAATACAACTTTACCTTGATCTAACATAGCCTCTTCAATTCTCAATATTCCAATACCTTTTTCTTTAAGTACTTGTTGCGTTTTTCCTACAAACTCTTCCAAGCTTGATACAGGGTTTATATACTGTTTAAAAAATTCTTTGCCTGCAAGCTTACCTGCATCGTAAAATAGTAAATCTGCTTGCTCAGAACCAAGTTTTTGCTCGAGTAAATCACGCAGGGTAAATTGCATTAGGCGATAGCTCTCTAAACCTACTTTACTACCAAGATTTGGTCTGCCTTCATCTACATCCCCTATTAGTTCCCAACTAAATTGATATCTACGCATAACAAACACCCACCCATTTTTTGATTAATTTTTGCTACTTAAATAACTATGAATAGCCATTGCTGATTTTTTACCAGCACCCATAGCAGAAATAACTGTTGCCGCACCTGTTACTATATCTCCACCAGCAAATACCGCTGTTTTGGTTGTCTGACCATCATCATTGGCAATTATATTACCACGTTTATTTGTATCCATACCGGTAGTTGTAGATTGTACTAAAGGATTTGGTCCTTGACCAATTGCCATAACAACCATATCAACATCTAAAATAAAGTTAGAATCTTTTATTTCACGTGGGCTTCTTCTACCGGAAGCATCTGGCTCGCCAAGTTCCATTTTTAGACATTCCATACCAGTTACCCAGCCTTTATCATTGCCAAGTATTTTAACAGGGTTTGTCAATAATCTAAAGATTATGCCTTCTTCCTTGGCATGTTCGATTTCTTCAGCTCTAGCTGGAAGTTCGTTTTCTGAACGTCTATAAACAATACTAACTTCTTTTGCACCTAGTCTTTTTGCTGTTCTTGCAGCGTCCATAGCAACATTACCACCACCAACAACTGCAACCTTTTCACCTACAAAAACTGGTGTAGCTACATTAGGAAATTTATAAGCACGCATAAGATTTGTTCTTGTCAAAAACTCGTTAGCCGAATAAACAGCATTGAGGTTTTCACCAGAAATTTCCATAAAATGTGGAAGCCCTGCACCTGTACCAATGAATACAGCATCAAAATCTTCTTCTTGTAGTAAATCATCAACAGTATAAGAGCGACCAACAACAATATTAGGTTGAATTTTAACACCTAATAGTTTAAGTTGGTTGATTTCGTGTTGAACAATTTCCTTTGGCAATCTAAATTGAGGAATTCCGTACATCAAAACTCCACCTGGTTCATGTAATGCCTCAAAAACTGTTACATCATAACCTAATCGGGCTAAGTCTCCTGCAGCAGTAAGCCCTGCAGGTCCGCTACCAACAATAGCAACTTTGCCGTTACCTGATTTTTCTACTTTTACAGCGGTAACGTCAATGCCTTGTTCTCTAGCATAATCGGCAACAAATCTCTCAAGTCTACCAATAGCAACAGGCTCGCCTTTTTTACCTAAGATACATTTTTCTTCACATTGAGTTTCTTGTGGACAAACGCGACCACAAACAGCAGGTAAACTATTTTTGCTTTTTAAAATCAAAATAGCAGATGCCATATCTCCTTCACGTAAAGCTTTTATAAACAAAGGTATATCAACGTTAACAGGACAACCATCTTGGCAAAACGGTTTTTTGCATTGTATACAGCGATTTGCTTCAGCAATAGCTGTTTTCATATCATATCCGAGTGCTACTTCATCAAAGTTTTTATTTCTTACATCTGCTGGTTGCTCTGGCATAGCATGTCTATTTACAAGCATTTACATTCTCCTTTGCAACTATATTCTAAAACTTCTTGATCTTTATACATTTGTTGACGTTGTAAAAGATTATCAAAATCCACTAAGTGTGCATCAAATTCTGGACCATCAACACAAACAAATTTTGATTTTTCACCAATCGTCACACGACAGCCACCACACATACCTGTGCCGTCAACCATTATGCTATTTAAACTAGCCACTGTATGAACATTAAATTCTTTTGTTACTTTGGCTACATTTTTCATCATTACGACAGGGCCAATTGTCAAAACCAAATTTGGCTTATCTGTTTGTAACAACTCTTTTAATGGGTCTGTAACAAACCCTTTTGTTCCATAGCTACCATCATCAGTAGTGATATAAAGTTCATCACTTACAGCACGCATTTTATCTTCAAAAATAATCAAATCTTTATTTCTAGCACCAATAATGGAAATAACCTTATTGCCAGCATTTTTAAACTCGCGAGCAATCGGATAAACAGGCGCTACACCTATTCCGCCGCCAATGCAAACAACCGTACCAAATTTTTCAATATGTGATGGTTGACCTAGTGGTCCTAATAAATCAAGAATTTCATCACCTTCGTTGAAACTTTGACCTAAATGCTTTGTTGTATTACCAACTTCTTGGAAAATGATGGTAACAGTACCAAGTTCACGATCAAAATCAGCAATTGTCAGAGGAATTCGCTCACTGTTTTCATCAGTGCGAAGCATGACAAATTGACCTGCCCTACATTTTTTAGCAATTAATGGTGCGTGCAAAATATACTCTTTCACACTAGGTGAAAATTCGGTTTTTTTAATAATTTTTGCCATTAGCAAATTCCTCCATAAATTTTAACAGTTTAAAAAGTCTCTACACATTTATTCACATCATAATAAAGTTTTTCTTCGTCAATAGTGGTTAATTTTCCTTTTTCTAATAAAACTTTACCATTTACAATTACAGTATCAACATCTGCTGCTTGTCCTGCATAAACAAATAATTGACACAAGTTATATTTTGGATACCAGTGTGGTTTTTTCATATCAAATAAAACAATATCCGCTTTGTATCCTTGTTTTAATTCACCAATATTTTCTAATTTTAAAGCCTTAGCACCTTGTACTGTTGCCATATCAAAAGCTTCTTTTGCTTTTACAACCATAGGGTCTTGCGTGAATCCTTTATGCAAAATGGACACAAGTCTCATTTCTTCAAATAAATCAAGATTATTGTTACTAGATGCACCATCAGTACCAAGTCCCACTGTCAAACCACACTCTAACATACGTGGTACAGGAGCAATTCCACTAGCAAGTTTTAGATTGCTTTGCGGGTTATGGGCAACAGAAACATTTTTTTCTTTCATTATTTGCATATCGTCATCATTAATAAAAGTGCAATGTGCAGCAATAGTCGGTCTTTCAAAAAGCCCTAAATCGTTCATAAGTGCGATAGGCGTTTTGGATTTTTCTCTCAAACAGTTTTGCACTTCATCATTTGTTTCTGACAAATGTATATGTATACCTGCATCTAGTTTTTCAGCAGCATTTGCGACTTTTTTTATAAACTCATCCGAACAAGTATATGGTGCATGTGGTCCAAACATAACTGTTATTCTGCCATCTGCTTTATTGTTCCAGTTTCGATAAAGAGCTTCGCATTCAGCAATAGACTTTCCGTTGCTATCTGTTGCACCTACAAGACCACGAGCAAGAGATGCTCTTATACCTGTTTGATCAACAGATTTAGCCACATCTTCCATAAAAAAGTACATATCTGCAAAAGTTGTAACACCAAATTTTAACATTTCGGCTATTGCAAGCATTGTACCAATGTAAACTTTTTCACCATCTAGCTTTTCTTCAATTGGCCAAATTTTATTTTGCAACCAATCCATAAGTTTCATATCATCAGCATAACTGCGTAAAAGCGTCATAGCCGCATGTGTATGAGTATTTACAAGTCCTGGTGTTGCTAATTTATCCTTACCATCAATAATAGTTTGTGCTTGAAAATTTTGTGGTACATCTTCACTAATAAAAGCTATTTTATCATTCTCTATTCCGATATTTACAAGCTTATTAGCTGGCAAATCGACTATATTGACATTTTTAATCAATATTTTAGACATAACAACTCACCTCATTTAATTAGCTGTTGTTTACTATATTTTTCCAAATAAAAACTTCTCAATATTTCAATATCCTCTTTGCTTATAGTATCAATATTAGGCTGGATTTTTTGAGCAAGATGCAAAATCATTGCCGTTTTTTCAACTATATGGGCGCTTAAAAGCGCTTCTTTAAGGTTTCTGCCACAGGCAACCAGTCCATGATTAGCCAAAAGAACAGCATTTTTGTCTTTTAGCGAAACAACTGCATTGTTTGCAAGCTGCAAAGTTCCTGGCAAAGCATATTCGGCAACATCTACTTGCCCACCAACTATTTGTATAACATCTTCAACTACAGGCAAAATCGGTTTTTTGGCTACTGCAAAAGCTGTAGCATAAATACTATGTGTATGTACAATTGCTTTAATATCTTGGCGAGCTTTGTAAATTTGCATATGAAGCATCGACTCTGAAGATGGTTTAAAATTACTCTTTTTAATCTTGCCGTCCAAATCAAGTACTGATATATCTTTAAAACTAAGCGTATCATAATCTCTACCTGATGGAGTTATAGCAAAAAGTTGTTTTTCATCCAATCTAGCACTAATATTACCCCATAAACCTTCAACAAGTTTGCTTTTAGAGAGCACTTTGCCAATATCAACTATCTCTTTGCATACATCAACAAAAGTATTTTTCATAACTTATCCCTATGCTTTAGCCATATATTCTTGTTGCTCTTTAGTCAAAGCATCAATACTTATTCCCATACCTAAAAGTTTAAGATGAGCAGTTTTTTCGCTAAGTTCATCAGGTAAGTTATAAACTTTATTTTCTAATTTATCTTTATTTTCAAGAAGATAAATCATAGATAACATTTGCATTGCAAAAGATAAATCCATAATTTCTGTTGGATGACCATCGCCACAAGCAAGGTTTACCAGTCTTCCTTCACCTAGAAGGTTAATTTTTCTACCATCTTTCATTGTGTAAGTCATAATATTTTTTCTGGATTCATAAGGAGTTTTAGTACTTAATTGTTCGAGTTCCACTTTGTTTATTTCTACATCAAAGTGACCAGCATTTGATAAAATAGCGCCATCTTTCATAACATCAAAATGTTTTTTAGTGATTACATCAGTACAACCTGTAACAGTAACAAATATATCGCCAACTGCAGCAGCTTTATCCATAGGCATGACAGCAAATCCATCAAACACTGCTTCAACAGCTTTAATAGGATCTATTTCTGTAACAATAACATTAGCGCCAAGACCTTTAGCGCGCATTGCGACACCTTTACCGCACCAGCCATAACCTGCAACTACAACATTTTTACCAGCTATAGAAAGGTTGGTTGTACGCATAATGCCATCCCAAGAGGACTGACCTGTACCATAACGATTATCAAACAAGTACTTGCAATAAGCATCATTTACCGCAATCATTGGAAAAGATAGTTTGTTTGATTTTTCCAAACTACGTAAACGATGAACACCTGTTGTAGTTTCTTCAGAACCACCAATAACTTTTTTAGCTAAATCTTTGCGCTCGCCATGCAGTTGAGCAACAAGGTCGCCACCATCATCAATAATTAAATCTGGTTCTATGTCCAAAGCACGAGAAATACAAGTATCATATTCTTCGGCAGTACAGTTGTGTGTAGCATATACTTTTATGCCAGCATCAACGAGTGCTGCGGCAATATCATCTTGAGTAGATAATGGATTGCTACCTGTGATAGCAACATTAGCACCAGCATTTTTTAACACCAAAGCCATATAAGCTGTTTTTGCTTCTAAATGTATTGTTACAACCATATTTTTACCAGCAAGAGGTTTTGTTTTGCTGAAATCTTCTTCGATCTTTTTTAAAACAGGCATATATTCTTTTACCCAATTAATTTTTTGCCACCCAAGTGGTGATAGTGATATGTCCTTTATGATACAGTCTGTCATTTTATTCCTCCTAAGAATTTTTTAGTTTATTTATCGCTTCAATATAAGATGGATATAAAACTCCATACTCTGTAATTATACCACAAATCAGTTCATTTGGAGTAATATCAAATGCCGGATTGAAAACTTTTATTTTCTCTGGTGCTGTTTTAATTCCAGCCAAAGTTGTTACTTCGTCTGCGTGCCTTTGCTCTATTGGTATTTGGCTACCGTCTTTTATTGTGAAGTCAAAAGTTGATTTTGGTGCAGCAATATAAAAAGGTATTTTATGATAATTTGCCAAAACAGCCAGTGAATATGTTCCAATTTTATTGGCTGTATCACCATTAGCAGCTATTCTATCGGCACCGACAATTACTGCTTGCACAAAAGAATTTTTCATAACCCAACCAGCCATACTGTCTGTGATGACGGTTACAGGAATATTATCATTAGATAGTTCCCAAGCGGTAATTCTCGATCCTTGTAACAAAGGTCTTGTTTCATCAGCGTATACCATATTTATTTTACCATCATTAAAGCCTTGTCTTACTACGCCAAGAGCTGTTCCCCAGCCACAAGTTGCTAATGCTCCGGCGTTACAATGTGTAAGAACATTAATATTTTCAGGTAAAATGCTTGCTCCATATAAACCTATTTTTTTGTTTATTTCAATATCGTCACTAAAAATAGCAATCGCGCTTTTTTCCAAGTTAGAAACTATATCTTGAACTGTTAATTTTCCTTGTACACAATCTCGCCAAAGCTTTTCAATAGCCCAAGATAAATTTACTGCTGTTGGTCTAGCATTTGCTATCTCTTGTTTAGCATCTGATAGTTTTTGCAAAAAATCTTTTAATGGTAAATCACAAAATTCGTTAGCGGCCAAAAGCATTGCAAAAGCTGCAGCACTACCAATAGCTGGAGCTCCACGCACTTCAAGTCTTTTTATTGCCAAAACGACTCTTTTATAGTTATCACATTCTATATATTCAAGTTTTGTTGGCAGTTTTGTTTGGTCAATTATTGTAAGTTTATTATTGTTCCATTTTAATGTTTCCATTATTCACCTAAATCTTTAAACTTTCAGCTTCACTAATTGTTGTTTGGCAAGCACATTTGTTGTCCATTTTGACAATTTCTGATAGTGCTTTTTTAATAAATGGTTTTAATTTTTCATTAGTGCTTTTCATGCACTCAAAAACCTCTTGATGTGTAATAAGATTTTCAGATAAACCTGCAGCAAGATTTGTAACCAAAGCAAAACTTGCATAACATATATTTGCTTCTCTTGCCAAAATTGCTTCCGGCATAGCTGTCATACCAACAATATCACCACCGATTAGTCTATACATATTTATCTCAGCCGATGTTTCAAACCTAGGACCCTCAGTACAAATATAAGTGCCTTTATTGTGAGATTTAATACCTTCTAAGCATGCACTTTTAAATAATACATCGCTCAAAGCACCACAGTAAGGATTGGTAAAATCAGTATGTACTACTTTGCCATCTTCACCTTCAAAAAAAGTATTTTTGCGTAATTTGGTAAAATCTATAATCTGGTTTGGTATCACTAATTCACCAACCTGCATTTTAACATTGATTGAACCAACAGCAGCACTGGCTATTATTCTTTTTACACCAAGCTTTTTTAGTCCATAAATGTTAGCCTGATAGTTTATTTTATGTGGCGGTACAGAATGACCTTTGCCGTGTCTTGGGATAAAAATAATTTTTTTACCATTGAAACTGCCGCAAGCATAAACTATGCTACCAAAAGGAGTATCAACAGTTTTCTCCTCTGCATTATCTAGCATATCAGGTAAATATAAGCCGCTTCCACCTATTAAAGCGAAATCTATCACTAAAATCACTCTTTCTAAATTAAGTTTTTAAATTATTTTATCATAAATATAAATTATTTTATAGTATTTATTTATTTTTGTTTTGCATACTATTCAAGGCGTTATAATCTGTTAAGTCATAACTTAAAGGTGTAATTGCAATATAGTTGTTGTTAATAGCATTTATATCAAAATCAATATCGCAAGAATTATTATTAATCATTTCACCACCAAGCCAATAATACTGCCTACCTTGCAAATCGCGTCTCGGGGCAAAAACATTACTATAAGCTACATCGCCTAACTTTGTTACGATATTTCCTTTAATGTCTTCTTTTTTGGCAACATAAGGTATATTTATATTTAGCATAGTTGTAGATTTTATTGGATAATTTTTATACTCATCAATAATGCTAACAACAAATTCACTTGCAATTGAATAATCGGCATTTTTTAAGCGGGTGTTTAAAGAAAAAGCAATCGCTGGAATGTTATGCATACTAGCTTCTAAAGCAGCACTTACAGTACCTGAATACACTGTATCAATACCAAGATTAGGTCCTTTATTTATTCCTGAAACTACCATATCTGGCTTTTCTTCTAATAATACTTCCAATGCTAATTTAACACAATCAGCAGGTTTGCCTGTAATTGACCATCCTTTTATATCAAGATGCTCTATATAATATTCATCAACAAAAATAGGCTCGTGTACTGTTATTGAGTGGCTTGAAGCACTACTTTCAAAGGCAGGTGCTGCTAAAATTAACTTGTGACCTGCATTTTTTAATGGCTGCAAAAGTGCTTTTAAACCTGGAGCATTTATACCATCATCGTTTGTTATTAAAATTTTCATTTTTCACCTCTTTAATTATAATAAAAAAATCCTAAAAATTTTTAGGATTTTTTTTATTTACTTTATAGCGTTTTTGCCAAATAAGACTTTTGATGAAACCACATCTTCTTCTGAGCGATTTTCTTGGGAAAGCATTTCTTTGTAACTTATGCTTCTAGTGTGTACAGTGTGACTCCATTCACATTTTTTGCGGTCTATAAAGCCAAGTACTGTTATAGGTATCCAAGAGTATATAAATACGGGGTATAATAAAAAATACATCCACGTCTTAGGAGAAGCATTTACTTTCCACAAAATCACTAATGGCAAAATATATTGCCAAATACAAACGATAATCCAAAGTTCCATAGGAACATAGTAGTTAAAAATATTTGTGTAGAAATAATACTTCATATTAACTAAATTACACAGAATAAAGAATGTAGAAATAATTAAAAAATATGGTTGTATTAAATGCACTATAGCATCAAGCATTTGCACATTTTTTTCTTTTATACCTTTAACCAAAAGTTTTGGTACAAAACGACCAGCAACATCAAAGTGTCCTTGCGCCCAGCGTTTTCTTTGGTTCCAAGACTGTTTAAAAGTAAGTGGCTTTTCATCATATACAATAGCATCGTGTGCCCAAGCTGTTGGTACACCTTGTAATAATGCTTTCATTGTAAATTCCATATCTTCAGTTAGGCAAGTTGCACCCCAACCGTGTTTTTTAAGAACTTCTGTTGATATACACATACCTGTTCCACCAAGTACACTTGATAATCCTACATTGTATTTAGCTAAATGCCAAACATGATCTACAATCCAAAAACAAATAGAAAATGTTGATGAAACCCATGTATCATCAGGATTTTTGCAATCTAAAAACCCTTGAATAACCTTCTCTCCGCTACATAAAGAGTTATTCATTTCTCTTAAAAACATTGGATGTACAAGATTGTCAGCATCAAAAATGACTACTGCATCGTAATTTTTATCCATTTTGAAAATCTTTTCAAACATCCACTCTAAAGCGTATCCCTTGCCTTTTTCAACATTGTTTGTTCTCTCGTAAACCAAAGCCTTTTGAGCTCTTGCAATATTGGCAGTGTTATCTGTACAGTTATCTGCAATGACATAAACATCATAAAGTTCTTTAGGGTAGTCTAACATATGCAGATTTTCAATTAAATTACCTATTACTTGTTCTTCGTTATGAGCTGAAACTATTAATGCAAAGTTTTTATCTGGTAGAAAATTCTTTTTCTTTTTGTGCTGAGCAAAACCAAAAAAAGATATAACAAAATAATAAAAAGCAAAAATAAGTATAACTATTTGCAAAGGAATCATCACATAATCATATACAGTGAACATTTAAAGCGTTCTCCATTCGTATTGTTTTTTTAATTACCCTCTAAATATTAATTGTAAAACTTTGTAATTTTTTTGTCAAGGTAATTACAAAAACACTAAATTTTTTTTAATATCCACCAGTGACTTTAACATAAAAAAAGTTCAATATCCCCATAAGAATATAAGCCAGAAAAACTATAAAAGGTATAGCAATAAGTGGTAATAAGTAAATTAGATATGTTGCAAATATTAAAGCCAAAAAAGAAAACGGCTTTCTTATAGGATTGCCTTTACCCTTAAAATCAGGATACCTTACTGTACTATACATCAATAAACCTGTAATTAAAATGCCTATCGCTATAAAAACTTTATCAAACATTAAACCTGAAATTGCAAAAGTAGCCAAAAAGCATCCTGCTGCTGGTGATGGCATACCCATAAAATATCCTTGAATATTTTGTGTATCTATATTAAATCTTGCTAATCTAAGTGCCGCACAAACAGCAAAAACAATTACAATACATAAGTAAACATAACTATTTGTACTAACAAAATGCATCTGATACATCAAAATAGCTGGTGATACACCAAAAGAAACGACATCACACAAAGAATCAAGCTCCTTGCCAAAATCGCCACTTACGCCAAAATATCTTGCCGTACGACCATCGAAAGCATCTGCAAGCATTGCCAGCAGTATAAAAACTCCTGCCAAAAAATAATCAGACTCAATAGATTTAATTATTGACAAAATCCCAAATGCTAAATTTAAAGAAGTAAAAGCATTAGGAATTAATGAACGTGAAATCACTAATTATCAATCCTTCCTATTACAGTAACACCACCTTTAACCTTATCCCCTTTTTCCACTAAAATAGTGACATTGCTTGGAACAACCAGTTCGGTACTAGAACCAAACTTTATCATGCCATAGCGTTCACCTTGTTTAAGATGGCAACCCAAAGTGACCCAAGAGACTATTCTTCTGGCTAAAAGTCCTGCTATTTGGATAACCAAAACTTTTATTTTACCGTTATCAATACCAATAGCGTGTCTTTCATTTTCAAATGAAGCAACAGATTTGTAAGCAGGTCTAAAACCGCCACAAGTATATCTTTGATACTTAATTTCACCATTTACAGGGCTTCTATTAACGTGGACATCAAATACAGATAAAAAGATTGTTACTTTTTTGGCAGTCATTTCAAGGTATTCGTCGTCAAAAAATTCTGTTACCCCCATAACCGTGCCATCTGCTGGTGAAAACAATAAGTTTTCATCTCCAACTAAATTTCTCGATGGATTGCGGAAAAAAAACATCATAAACACAGCTAACCCAAAAGGTAAAATAGACCAAACTGGGCTAACCGCAAAAAATACAATTATTGCAATGATTAAAAAAATAGCAATAATAACATATCCATCTTTTACAATCAGTGATTTCATTGAGCTGTTAGCTCTCCTTTAAAAAGATTTTTTATAATAACCATTGCTATTATAATACAATAGTTCTTCTTTGTCTAATTGTTTTTACTACGCCATACATAAAACATAAACTTAGGAATAGCAAGCATTCGCAAAAATCGCTGTGGTTGTTTTGAAAGGCGATACAACCATTCTAACCCTAAATCTTGCATAAGTTTTGGTGCTCTTTTAACATTGCCTGCTATAACATCAAAAGAACCGCCTACTCCTAGTAAAACAGTTGCATTGAGTTTATCTTTATTTTCAAACAACCACTTTTCTTGTTTTGGCGCTCCTAATGCTACGAGCAAAATATCTGGCGAAGCCTCATTTATTTGTTGTATTATCTCATCAGTTTGACTGCTTGAAAAAAAACCATTTCTAAAACCAACAATATTTGCATTTGGATATGTTGATATAGTATTTGCAACAGCTTTTTCTACTGTTTTTTGTTCAGTACCAAACAGAAAAAAATTAATATTCTGTGTACATGATTTTTTGAACAACTCTTGTACTAAATCAAAACCTGTTATACGCTCTGTAATTTCATGTCCAAGATAGCGACCACCCCAAACAATGCCTATTCCATCAGGATAGACAAAATTTGCACAGTTTACAATATGTTTAAAATGCGCATCGTTTTTGCATAGCATGACAATCTCTGAGTTAGCTGTAACGATAAAAGTTTGTTTTTTTTCTTTCACATTTTTGCATATATTTTCAACAGCATCTTGCATTGTACAAAGAGAAATTTTTACACCTAACAGACTAAACTTTTTTGACATAATTTCCTCAACTATTAAAATAATGACTTATATTGCTACTACTTTTGTCAATACATTTATATTTGTAAACAGGTCTACCAACAGAACCGCGATGAAGTTCTAATGTAAGTACTTTCAAAGTTTTCAAAAAATCAAGATATTTTCTGATAGAAACTCTTGAAATACCAACCTTCGTAGCCAGTTCTTCTGTTGTAAATACGTCATCTAGTTGACAAATTTCTTGCCATACTGATTTTAAAGTGTGGCGATCAAGTCCTTTTGGTATGGACAAATCCGTTGCACATTCTTTGTATAAAATACTACTGTCAAGTTCTTCTTGCTCTAACTCTTTTTTGCCTTCAAGTAAACTTCTTCTATGTAAGAAGTTTTTCAATGCCATATTAAATCTCTCGAATTCAAACGGTTTTATAACATAATCAATAGCGCCTTCTCTAAGTGCTAGTTGGATTCTTTCGTTATCTCTCGCTGCAGAAACTACTATAACATCAACATCAAGATTTTGTTCTCTTATTTTTCTAAGTAACTCTAAACCGTCCATATTTGGCATAAAAATATCTAGCAAAATAAGGTCATAATGTTTTTTACAAATCAAATCAAGTGCGTCTTCTCCGTTACGCACTTTATCTGTCAGTTCAAAACCTTTAACCTGACTAATATAGTGTTCGTGAAACTTAGCTACCATAGGGTCATCTTCAACCAAAAGAATTTTAAACATATTCTCCACCTCTTAATTTTATATTTGCCTTTGGGCAGGAGCGACTTCTAAAAACTCTATCTGTGGATTACGTTCTACAAGCCAATTTAAATTCCACAAGCTGTTTACCAAGATAACAGGTCTTTCTCTGGCATCTAAAACCAACATTGCGTTATCAAGACCCTTAATGGATTTTAAATCTTTCTCTGGGCAGACAAGCCATCTAGCTAAAGAGTAAGATAAATTTGTTATAACTAAATCCACACCATATTCATTTTTTAGTCTATATGATAAAACTTCCAGTTGTAATGCACCTACAACACCTACAACGTAAGCTTCCACAGCAAAATCAGCCAATTTAAAAATTTGCACTGCACCTTCTAGTGCTAATTGTTCCATTCCTTTGATAAATTGCTTGCGTTTCAAGCTATCTTTTATTTCTACCTTTGCAAACATCTCTGGCGGAAAAACAGGAAAGTCTTCAAATGAAAAATTCTCACCTTCACTACAAAGAGTATCGCCAATACTAAAAATACCAGAATCAAAAACACCTAAAATATCGCCAGGATAAGCCTCATCAACTATCTCACGTTCTTGTGCTAAAAACTGTTGTGGTTGTGCTAATTTAATGTTTTTACCGCTTTGCACATGGTATACAGACATTCCTTTATTAAAAGTGCCAGAACAAATCCTAAAAAAAGCTATCCTATCGCGATGAGCGGGATTCATATTAGCTTGTATTTTAAAAATAAAGGCTGAAAAATTAGGATTTTCAGGCTCTCTAATACCATCTTGTAAAAGACGTGCTGATGGCTTAGGTGACATTTTTAAAAAACTTTGCAAAAAAGCTTCAACACCAAAATTAGTCATAGCACTACCGAAAAACATTGGTGTCAACTCACCGCTTTTAACTTTTTGCAAAGAAAACTCTTCCCCCGCTTCATCTAAAATTTCGATATCGTTTAAAAGTGTTTGCAATACTTCTTGTCCTAGAATATTCGGGAGTCTTTCATCAGATAAATCAAAACTAGTAAAACCTATTTGCTTTGAGCTATGTTTTACAGCATTTTTTTCAAACAAATTGACTTGTCTACTCTCACGATCAAAAATACCACAATAATCTCCACTAATACCAACAGGCCAATTCATTGGATAAGCTTTGATATTTAGTACTTTTTCCAGTTCGTCCATAAGATCGTATGGGTTTTTGCCAAATCTATCTAATTTATTTATAAAAGTAAAGACTGGAATATTTCTTTTATGACAAACCCAAAAAAGTTTTTTTGTCTGCTCTTCGATGCCTTTTGCAGCATCAATTAACATAACTGCACTATCGGCAGCCATTAAAGTACGGTAAGTATCTTCACTAAAATCTTGGTGACCAGGAGTATCTAATATATTGACTTTAAAACCATCATAATCAAACTGCAATACACTTGAAGCAACAGATATACCGCGCTGCTTTTCAATCTCCATCCAATCGGAAACAGCATGCTTTTGACTTTTACGCCCCTTGACAGTGCCTGCTAAATGTATAGCACCACCATAAAGCAGCAGCTTTTCCGTCAAAGTAGTTTTACCTGCATCAGGATGTGAAATAATCGCAAAAGTTCTTCGTCTTTCTATCTCATTAATAAGTGACATTAAATAAACTAACCCTCTCTATTATTCATATTCAAAAACATATTAGATAACTCAAAAGCTTTCCATTTTTCAATAACTTGCTTTTTGATTTCGTCAGGAATAACCTCTTGTGTTTCTAAAATGCCCATACTATTGAACCTAAAAGCTATATTTTCATAAACATCTCCACCATAAGTTTGACAAGTAAAAGTAGTCTTCATAAAACTTTCTGTAAATGAACATTCTTTTAACAAATCTTTAACTTTATTATTATACCAAATTTTATAGATTTCATAAAGAACTTGTTGTGCTTTTAGCGGAATATCAATACTCAAAGCAACAATATCATCTAAAGCACTGCAATCGATTTTTTTAAAGCTATCGCCATTTTCAAGTTCGATATTAACATAAAGTGATTGGTAATCCTCAAAAAATTCAGCCTTTTTAATTTGCCAGTATTTTTGCCATTCATCTATACATTTGTCGCAAATAAGCTCAACATCAGAAAAATTTTTAACATTAAAATTGTCCTTATAAAAAATCTTATCTGTAGCAACAAAATCTTTTTTACATTTACTACATAACAAAAGTTTTTCTCTTATCACGATATCCTAAACTCCTAAAAAATTATTCATAGATATAATAACACATAATTCATAACACTGCTAAACATTTTTTACAATAACAAAACAACAATTGGTACTACCAATAATGCTGAGATAAAACCAATATATGCTAATAAAATATCTTAATTTAAATAAATAATCAATTTATTATTTACTTTTATGAAAATATATTTTATGATATTGGTACGACCACTTTGCAAATAATTTAAACTGAGAAAGGAGTTTTAAATGAATATTTTTTCTGATGTAAAATCCGTCAGAACATACAAAGAAATTATCGAACAAATTGTCAATGGAATCCGCAAAGGAAAGTTAGAGCCAAAAGAAAAATTACCATCAGAGCGAGAACTATCTCGCATACTTGGTGTCGGTCGTCAATGTATTAGAGAAGCACTTAGTGTTCTTGAAGCATCAAAAATAATTGAAGCAAAAAAAGGCAGCGGTACTTTCATTCATCCTGAAGCACTGATTAATCTTGATAAAATAGCTCTAGAATCTGAAGAAGTAGACGATCCCTTTGCTCTTATTGAAGCAAGAAAAATTATTGAAAAAGAAACTGCTGCACTTGCTGCTAAAATGTACCAACCTTCTGATGCTACAGAACTTGACGAAATAGCTCAAAATATGACAAGGGCTATAAGTAATCAAGAACACGCTGGAGAACTTGATAAGCAACTACACCTTACTATTGCTAAAATATCTCGCAATCCTGTTTATTACAAGATAATGAGTGATTTAATAGCAAACATGGGAAAAAAATTATGGTTAATGTTAAAAGAACGCAGCCTATTAGTCGAAGGACGCACACAGCGTTATTATTTTGAACATATGCTATTAATACAAGCAATCAAAGATAAAGACTACAAACTTGCAGAAAAAATTATGCTCCAACACATTACAGGTGTTGAACACGATTTAAAAAACTAGGAGGGATAAAAATGAACTCAAGACTATTAAAATGTATAATAGTAATTGCCGTTGGTGTTGGCATTTGGCTAATCCCGGCACCTGTTGGCGTGAAGCAACAAGCATGGAATTTATTTGCTTTTTTTGTTGCT
Source organism: uncultured Acidaminococcales bacterium (assembly GCA_964551985.1). GTDB lineage: Bacteria > Bacillota > Negativicutes > Acidaminococcales > JAISLQ01 > CAZKFG01. Next base: position 5,817 of record CAZKFG010000007.1, on the reverse strand, counting down.
ACAATACTTGGTCTTATATTACAACCTTTCTCTATGGGTATTGTCTGCTTTTCTTCACTTACCTTTATTGCACTAGCAAAAGTACTCACTCCTGCACAAGTATTATCAGGATTTGGTAACGGCACAATTTGGCTTGTTGTATCAGCAGTACTATTTTCTAAAGCATTTGTCAAAACAGGTCTTGGTCGCAGAATAGCTTATAAAATTATGGAAACTATAGGACACAAGACACTTAATATCGCCTATGCTCTTGCGATAAGCGATTTAATCATTTCCCCTGCCACGCCATCTGTAACTGCCAGAAGTGGTGGCGTAATATTCCCCATAGGCAAAAGTGTTGCCGAAGCTTTTGGTTCATATCCTGGCGAAACTAGCAAAAAAATGGGTGCATTTTTAATCCAATCGGTAACACATGTTAGCATGGTAACATCGACAGTGTTTTTAACTGCTCAAGCTGGTAACGTATTGGTTGCTGCGCTAGCTGCTAAAGTATTAAATTATAACATCGATTGGATGCTATGGTTTAAAGCAGCAATAGTACCTAGTATGGTATTATTTTTAATAACACCAATGATATTATATAAATTTTATTCACCGGAAATTAAAGAAACTCCAGCGGCTAAAGAAATTGCTCAAAAAGAATTAGAAAAAATGGGACCTATGAAACAATCTGAAAAAATACTTTCAGGAACATTCATACTTGCTTTGGCACTTTGGGCAACATCACAATGGACAAAAGTTGACGCTACAATAGTTGGTATGCTTGGTATAAGTATAATGTTACTTACTCAAGTACTCACATGGGAAGACGTAATAACAGAAAAAACTGCATGGGATACTCTTGTTTGGATGGGAAGCATTATTGCTCTTGCCGGATTTTTAAATTCACTAGGTTTTATTGGATGGTTCTCTAAACTAATTAGCGCATCACTTACAGGTTATGAGTGGACTACTGTTCTAATGCTTGTACTTATAATTCACATGTATACTCAGTACGCATTTGCAGGACTTAGTGCTCACGTAACAGCTTTCTTCCCTGCCCTTGCTGCGGTTGCAATAGCTGCCGGCGCTCCTGTACCGATAACAGTTATATCTCTTGGTATGATGTCAAGCCTTTGCGGTTGCTTAACTCAATATGCTTCCGGACCATCACCAATATTTTTTGGCGCTGGATATACAGATGTAAAAACATGGTGGAAAATAGGCTTTTTCATGTCTTTACTGCACATTACTGTTTTGCTTGGTGTAGGTCTACCTTGGTGGAAATTTATCGGACTGTGGTAAAAATATTATTAAATATAAAGGAGAATAAAAATGAAATTTGCAACCTATGAACTCAATGGAAAAACAGGAATTTGTATCGTAAGTTCAGACAATGACAAAATATTACCAATACAAGAGGCTGAAAAAAAGTATCTTGGTACAAATGAATTGCCAAATACTATGTTAGATTTTCTTGATATGGGTGTCAAAGCTTTAGCTATTTGTGAGAAAATTGTTTATAAATGTGATTGCAGCATTGCAATTCCATTAGAACAAGTAATGCTACTTGCACCAATACCACGTACAAGAAAAAATATTTTTTGTGTAGGCAAAAACTATGTTGAACATGCCCTAGAATTTGAAAAAACTAAAGACGTAAACGTAGCTGTACCAAAAGTACCAGTAATATTTAGCAAACCACCAACAAGTATTGTTGGACCAAACGCAATAGTTAAAAACCATAAACACGCAACAAGCAAATTGGATTATGAAGTAGAACTTGCTGTAGTAATAGGCAAAAAAGGATTTAATATTCCAAAAGAGCAAGCATATGACTATGTATTTGGTTATACAATCTTAAATGACGTATCAGCTAGAGATTTGCAAAAAGAACATGCTCAATGGATAATGGGCAAAGGACTAGACACCTTTGCACCAATGGGACCTTGGATTGTTGACAAAAAAGAAATTGGTAACCCACATGATTTGGAAATAAAATGTAGTATAAATGGCGAACTTAGACAAAACTCTAACACGAAATTAATGGTATTTGATATTCCTACCCTAATTAATACAATCTCATCAGTTATGACATTAGAACCTGGCGATATAATTGCTACAGGAACACCATCAGGCGTCGGTGTTGGTTTTGAACCGCCAAAACTAATGAATCACGGTGATCAAATGGTTTGCGAAATAGAAAAAATTGGTAAATTAATAAATACGATCGAAAAGTAGAACAAATTAAAACCGCTTATAATTAAATAAGCGGTTTTATATTACAAAAACACATTGACATTTATCTATATGTTTTATATATTGTAGATAGATAAATTTCTATATGAGGTAAACTATGAACAAATATGAAAATAATGCCAAAATTTTCAAAGCTTTTTGTGATGAAAACAGGCTACAGATATTAGAAATGCTACAAAGTGGTGAAAAATGCGCTTGCGTGCTTTTAGAAAAACTAAAAATAACTCAACCTACCCTATCTCACCATATGAAAATACTTGTTGATAGTAGTGTTGTTAAATCCAGAAAAGAAGGTAAATGGACACACTATTCTATCAGTGAACAAGGAACACAAACAGCAACAGCGCTACTAATAAAAATATTAGAAAAATCTATAAACTGTGATTGCGAGGTTGATTGCCAATGCAAATGATATGGGATTTTTTTAGCACACAAATTTTAGGCATGCAATGGCTAAACAAATTAGTCGGTGATATTTTATTATCCTTTGGCATAGATATAACAAGTAAAATAGGTGCAAGTTTTCAGTTTTTCATTTATGACACACTTAAAATTATATGGTTATTATCTGTACTTATCTTTATAATATCTTATATTCAAAGTTACTTTCCACCAGAGAGAACAAAACAGATTTTGGGTGGATACAAAGGAATTTTTGCAAATTTAATGGGAGCTTTACTAGGTACTGTAACACCATTTTGCTCTTGTTCTTCCATTCCACTGTTTATTGGTTTTACAAATGCAGGTTTACCTGTTGGTGTAACCTTTAGCTTTTTAATATCGTCGCCTCTTGTCGATTTAGGAGCATTTATTCTTTTAGTCAGCGTATTTGGTGCTAAAATTGCTGCTACATATGTAGTTGTGGGAATTATTCTTGCCGTTATTGGTGGCACAATCATTGATAAAATGAGACTAGAAAAATATGTGGAGCAATATATAAAACAAGCCGGAAGTGTAAGTATTGAAATTACTGAACTTAGCCAAGAAGATCGTCTTTTGTATGCCAAAGAACAAACTTTTGCAACAGTAAAAAAAGTGTTTTGGTATGTTATTGTTGGTGTTGGTATTGGAGCATTAATTCACAACTGGATTCCGCAAGAAATAATACAAAGTATTTTAGGTGATAACAATCCGTTTTCTGTGCTACTAGCTACGCTTGTTGGTATTCCAATGTATGCAGATATTTTCGGTACAATCCCAATTGCCGAAGCTTTATTTGCAAAAGGCGTTGGCACAGGTACAATTTTAAGCTTTATGATGGCAGTAACAGCTCTATCACTTCCTTCAATAATTATGCTCAGAAAGGCTGTTAAACCACCATTACTTGTTATATTTGTAAGTATTGTATCCTTGGGGATTATAATCATTGGTTATACATTTAACTTTGTTTTTACATGATATGTTAAATTAAATTTTTCAAATAGCATTCTTGCATAAAATAATGTTATAATAAATATCTATTAAATACTGTTTTAAAAATCATTTAATTTTTTATTTATGCAAGGAGATCTGATAAGTGAATTTTTTCAAAAAATTTGGTGAGCGCTATTTTGTAAAAGCTATGAGTGCTATGGCTTTAGGGCTTTTTTCATCTTTGATTATTGGCTTAATTTTAAAACAAATTGCTCGCGTCTCTTTTTTGAGCTTTCTTCTGCCATTTGCAGAAATTGCTCAAAAACCAGAAACCGTAGGCGCAGCAATTGGTACAGCAGTAGCTTGGGGTCTTGGCGCAAAAGCATTGTCACTTTTTTCTTGTAGTGCAGTTGGTGCAATTGGATATACTTTCGGTGGTCCTGTTGGAGCATTTATATCTTCTATAGTTGGTGCAGAAATATCCAGCATCATAGCAGGTCGCACCAAACTGGACATTTTGATTATACCACTTACTGCTATTATTTCAGGTGGCTTTGTTGCTACTTTTATTGGACCTCATATACAGGCATTTATGCATTTTTTGGGTAACTTTATAAATATTGCAACGCAAATGTCTCCAATACCTATGGGAATTATTATAGCAGTTGTTGTAGGAATGGCACTTACCGCCCCTATTAGCAGCGCTGCTTTATGTATTATGTTAAATTTAAAAGGTCTTGCAGCGGGCGCGGCGTGTGTTGGTTGCTGTGCACAAATGATTGGTTTTGGCGTTATGAGCATAAAGGATAACGGTATAGGCGGATTGCTTAGTGTAAGTTTTGGTACATCAATGCTCCAATTTTCCAACATATTAAAAAAACCAATTTTATGGCTACCAACCATTATTACATCAGCAATTCTAGGACCTATTTCCACCTTTGTCTTTAAAATGCAAAACATACCTGCAGGTGCTGGCATGGGTACATCTGGTCTTGTAGGTCAATTTGGAACTTTAGCTGCAATGTCTGATACATCTATGCCTATTTTACTTTTTTATATTTTACTTTTACACTTTGTAGCACCAGCAATAATAACATTTTTGATATATATAACCTTACGCAAACAAAGTATTATAAAAGATGGAGATTTAAAAATCGAAATAAATAAATGAAAATGGAGGTTAAATTGTGGGATTTTTTAACTTTGGTAAAAAAGACGAATCAGAAAAAGAATTAAAAACTACTTGTTCTTGCGGTGGTAGCTGCGGCATTAGCGATGTAGAAAATGCTCGCTTTATTGTTCTTGGCGCTTGTTGTCAAAAAAGCTCTGATACTTTTGAAAATACCAAAACCGCTGTTGCACAATTGGGATTTGACGATCAAGTTTTAAATATTGGTAATGATGTAGAAATCGCTAAATATGGCGTTATGCAAACACCTGCTTTAGTGATAAATTCCAAAGTTGTATCTTATGGCAAATTATTATCAGTGCAAGATGTAAAAAAACTTATTGAAAAATCAGGAATAGTTAAATGAAAGCAGGAAAAACGGAAATGCATTTCTGCCCTAATGTAAAAGAATGCGCCTGCCCTAAAAAAACTTGTCCTAATAATGGAAAATGTTGCGCTTGTGTACTGAAACATAAGAATACTGATAGTATTCCATTTTGCTTATTTTTAGATAATGATGGAGATAAATCTGTTAAAAACTATTATGAAAAGCTAAAAAAGCGTTTTACTAAATAGAATAGTGTAAACAAAAAAAGGCGATTTTAATCGCCTTTTTTATATTTTTACAATTTATATATTTAATGAATATGTTTAGGTCGCAAAAGAAGCATCTTAACATCAGTCAAAGCATATAGTCCATGAGCAGTTTCCATTGGCATAACTATCATTTGTCCTTCTTTTAAATGATGTTTAGTTGTGCCTATTGTTATAATTGCCTCACCTTCTATAATTTGTGCTACTTCATCAGCCTTATCAATATGAAGGCTTCTTTGGGCATCTTTTTTAAATGCCAATAGTGTTAGAGAACTTTGTTCATTATCAAAGACAGTTTTTTTATTTATTCCAATATCAAGATACTCAATATCTTTTAAGTCAATAATAGCCATTTACAACCTCAATGTGTTTATACTTTAAAATTTTTTTGTACAAACCTGGTCGGAGCGGCGGGATTTGAACCCACGACCTCTACCACCCCAAGGTAGCGCTCTACCAAGCTG
>CAZKFG010000006.1:0-49830 GCA_964551985.1 uncultured Acidaminococcales bacterium | reverse complement strand
ACTCGAACCTACGACCGATCGGTTAACAGCCGATTGCTCTACCTGCTGAGCTATCAAGGAATGTTTTAGTAACGAAATTTATTATAACTGGCAATCTACAAAAAAGCAAGTGTTTTTTAAAAAAATTTTTTAAATTTTTACTTTAATAACTATTTTGCGATTCTCACTTGCTTTTCCATTGACAAGACATTTGGTTTTGTGTACGTCCCACGGAAAAAATATTGCGACCTGTCCTTGCGTTAGCACATATGGATTTTCATTTTTAATATCGTTAGTAAAAAACACCCAGTCTTCCTGCTCGTTTTTTTCTTTGACGCTCTGGCAAGTTGCATATAGTGGGGCATAATAAATTTGTTCTTGACCTTGCAAAAGGCACTGAACATCAATGTATTTAAAGTGAGCTTCAGCAACGTTGTCTTCTTTAGCTTTGGTCTGATAACTACTTATAAGTACAAAAATATCATCGCCATCTAGTTCATGTCTGCCGTCAGATAGTTTGGAAAAATCCTTTTCTTTTAGATAGGTCAAGGCTTTTGCTAATCTTTCAGATACAAACGGCAAAAGTTTTTCTACGCAAGCTACATTTTCAATAATCATAAAAAGCTCCTTAATTCAAAGTATTTTTAAAAATATCACGCCAAAACTCTCTTTGGCTGTCAACAGTAAAAAAGAACATCGCTACAACGCCTTTATCGTCGTAGTTGTAGGCATATGCCTGCATATAAACATTGCCGTATATGCCAAACAGCAAGCCTGCTAGCCTTATGTCAGTCTTGTAACCAAAGTTATTACCTACTTTGATTTGCTCAATTTGCGGCCATTCATAAGCAAACAAAAGGCTTGGGTTGTTCCAAAACTCTTTGGTATTAGCAAAATCAATTTTATAGAGCTTATTATAATTCATTTTATTTTTGCCGTTTATCACAAGTAGCTGCAAATAGTCTTTTAGCCTGTCTTGATTTGTCAAGATAAACTGCTTTTGTTCTGGTGTAAGCTCAAATTTGGCACCATTATCTTTTATCGAAAAAGGCGGCTTGTTGAGTACTTTGTTATCAAAAAATACTGTCATAACACTAGCATTGTAATAGCTGTTGCCGTCAAAGAGCATTATTTGATAGGTGTTTATAAGTTCACTCAAAGACCCAAGTTCTTTTTTCGTCTTTTCGTCCGCTTTATCGAGCGCTTTTTTAAAATCATACTCTACAATGTAAGCATCAAGAGGCATTTTAAAGCTACCATAGTTAAACTTGACATCTTTGTACTGGCTTGTAGCATAAGCACTGGCGCTGTTTGGTAGAAAAAGCATTATTGCAAATGCCATATATAAAAAGTTTTTTTTCACTCTCAGCCCTCCTTTATTTAATCTGTCCGCTATTTAAAATAGCATCATCAAAAATCTTGCTCCAAAGCTCTCTTTCGTTATCTAAAGTTACAAGCACAAGCGCTTCGGTATTTTTCTTGTCATAACTACAGTAAAGTTTAAAGTAGCTTGAAGATAAAGTATCACCAAAAACTCCGGACATACGCATACTTGTACTGTATATCTGGCGTTTATTTAGCTCTTTAGTGTCAAAATTACCCCATTGCAAAAACAATATTTCATCTTTAGCGCCACTGAACATTTTAATACCATCTGTCAACCAAAAACCTTTATCAGTAAACACCGTCATGAAAGTTTTCTCAAACGCCTCTTTAGCAGCTAAAAGTGCATCTTTACTTTGTGCTAAGGATTTAGTTTCAATAAACTTTTTGTTAAATCCCTTAAAAGTACTATTGTTTTTCACACTGACGATAAAAGCGTTGTTGTAACTATTATCGGCAAACAGACCCACTTGATAAACTTTTATCGTATCCATGAATTTTTTTGCTTCGTCAGAAAACAAATATTTTATCGCCTGCAAGTACTTTTTTTTCTGCTCTTCATTTTTTTCTGTTTCCAGCGTTTTTACGAAATAATCTTCTTTTTCAAGTTTTGTAATCAATGATGCATAATCAATTTCCACAACATACAGCTCGCTTGGCAAGCGTAGTTTAGCAAAAGACAGCGGTACATCTTTGTAGCTTAAAGTAACATAACATTCGCCAACAGAGCCTGGCAAAAATATAAATGCGCTTAAAAAAACCGCCAAAATAAACCTTCTCATAAAATCCCCCCTAAGTTTTTATTTTAATTATACCTGTTTAAAAGCAAAAAGTACAAGCAATATTATCGGCTGATGAACTAAATAAATCAAAAGTGTATGCCTACCTAAAAAGCTTATCTTGCCGATAAAAGAACTGGCAGAATAATTATGCAAAGGAATTTTTTTACCGTATACAAGTCCTAAAATAAATAGCGCAAACCAAGGAATTAGCGGATAATAGTCAACTGTTGTAAAATTTTGCGGCACTATGCCTAATGGCAACAGCCAAAGGCTTGGATTGCTTACATTTGTTATTTTTTCGCCAAGCAGCAATATCCCGCCTGCCAAGACAAGCAAAAATCTATTGTCAAGCGGCAACAACAGCTTTGCCAAAACACTTGACACCGCCATAAAATGCAATATGCCAAAAATCACGTAGTTGCTTTTGTCAAAAAAATAAGTCCCAATACTGACAACAATGGCGGCCAATGCCACCTTGCCAGCGTTATGATAAATGCGTTTATTCAAACCACTGCCAATGCTTAAACCTGATATAAAGATAAACAAACTAGCTGAGATAAAGCCAGCATAACGCCAAAATCCTTTATTATAGCTTACATCATAGTGCAAAAACACGTTTAAATCATACACTATATGAAAACAAACCATCAGCACCAAAGCTATTGAGCGCCAAAAATCAATAAAAACATTCCGCTTCATACAACCTCACAAACGTCTAGCAATAAAACTTTTTTTTTGTTATAATTATAACAAATTTAGAAACGAGGTAAAAAAATGTTCCGCTACCTTTTAATTTTGACAATCATTTTGCTACAATCATCAAGCTTTGTACAAGCAAAAGAAATCTATGTAGACGGCTACATTGTCCAGCACGATGTGCAGCAAACAAATGCAATGGATCGTAAAGTTGTAGACAGCTACAACGCCTACTATGACCTTTTTATAGATAACTCTAACGGTTACCAGTTACTTGTGCCGAAAAACTCTACCATCGACATTACAAATACCAGTTTTTGCAATAGTTTTACCACCCCAAATTTAAAGGTAGAAGTGTATTATGATAACCTCACTAACAACACTGCAAGCTTTAGTTCTTTGATTAACTACAGCAATCGCTTTTTACAAAAAGGGCAACTGCATAGCATAACCGCTACATATTATACTTCGGTTGGCGGCTACACTACCCATATCACAAAATGGCAAAGGGGCAAACTATCCAAAATAACAAATGACAAAAACTATTATCTTGCTGCAAGTATCGCTAAAAACAGTCAAGAAATATACACTATTTTACTAAAATCTACCACTCCGATTGAAGATAGCAGTATAGTAGGAAGTTTTAAGTTTGTAAATAAAGCAGGTACTGTCCGCGACTTTATCCCTTTTGAGCAAAGTACCACACCAAAAAACGAGCTGACAAAGCAGGTATTTGACAAGCTATTTTCAACTGATGCAGGTTTGACATGGGGAATTTTTGAATATTCAGCACCGCAAAATTTCACTAAATTGCAAGATATAGAAGAAAAGTTAAACCACAAATTCAAAGTACTATTGCGCTATCAAACGATAGACGAAAAGCTACCTCTTACTCAACTGCAAAAAGCCTGGGACAATGATAGGATTGTCCAACTTACACTTGCGACAATTCACAATGTACAGGCAAATGCACTATGGTCAGACGGAGTTCATCCTAATTCTAAGGTAGCCTATGATATTTTAAACGGTAAATATGACGAATATTTTGTCGAATACGCCAAAGACCTAAAAACCTTCGGTAAACCTATTCTCTTTCGTCTCAACAACGAAATGAACAGTGACTGGTGTTGGTATGGCGCTTTTTATACAGCCCGTGACAGTGATATTTACAAACAACTTTGGCACTATATAAGAAAGATTTTCGACCAACAAGGAGTTGACAATCTCATTTGGGTCTGGAATCCGCATGACGTGTCGCTTCCGGACTTTGCTTGGAACAATTCTATGACATATTACCCGGGCAATAAATATGTAGATGTAATAGGGCTCACAGGTTACAACAACGGTACATATTTTGCAGGCGAAAAATGGCGTAGTTTCAACGAAATTTACAAACCACTATACAACAAAAATATGAATTTATTTGACAAACCGTTTATGGTAACAGAATTTTCCTCAAATAATGTCGGCGGAAACAAAGCCCAGTGGATAAATGACATGTTCAAAAACCTACCAGCCTACAAAAACATCAAGGTCGCCGTCTGGTGGAATGGTGTTGATTACGACCAAAACGGCAACCCTGGCAGAGTTTATCTTATAGATGACAGCCAAGAGGTTGTATCTGCAATGAAAAACGGACTGAGCCTATATCAAAGCAAAGTCAAGGAAAAACAATAATCATTCGGGTACACGAAAATCAGGATACTTTAGACCTATATCAAAATCGCTTAGCTGGGCTAGTCCGCGAAAACTATTGAGCGCTGCTGCTTGAATAAAACTAGAATCTTTACTAACTTTGCTGCTTGTAAAGACAAGCGACAAAAGCTTATCGTCTTTACAACTATACAAAGCCTGTTCTTGACCTACAAGCCAATCTTTCTGGCTTTGCACAGGCTGCATTGTAATATTGCTAACAACCAAATAGTCAGCGCCCGCCTCTTTAGCAAGCCTCTTTGCCTCTACAATATCACCTTTTACATCAGAAGTAGCCAAAATTCTATAACGCCAAAAACTATGTCTATATATATCTAACAACTGATCTTTGGCATATTTATAAGTAGGTAAGTTATAAATATTTTCCGTTGTCGTAACTGCAAAAGCGACAACAGCTCCCTCTCCTTCATCAAAAACCTGTGGTAGCGGTTCTAGTTGTCTGTTTTTTATAGCCTCAAACCTAGTGTCATAGTAGTCTTTTGTGATAAGATCAGCATAATTTTCCATACTGTGCTGAACAGGTTTAAAGCGTGGATCCGCACTTATGATAAATTTTTCGCCAAACTGACTGTACGGCCGAAGGCTTTGTAAAACCTTCTCTACAGGGTCATAACGACTGTATATCCTTGTCAGATTAATCTTATCTTCATAAGTTTTAGCGAACAATTTATTCCCGACAGCCGGCGCACCAAAGGTTATTACCTTTATCTTATCTTTAGTTACGCCAATATTCGCAAGACTTGCCGCATATACAACCGCAGCACCACCGCCTAAGCTGTGTCCTGTCACTATAATCTTGGCTTTAGGATTGTCTTTTATAATATCTTCAAGGTTGCTCACATTACCTTGAGAATCCACGACATCAATATTAAAGCTCTCTAAAACATACTTTAAAAAACCTTTATGAACTTTAGGCACAGTACCCCGAGGTGCAGGTATTTGGGCGTTTTGTTGGATTTTTTCAATACTATCACCGACAAACTGCACTCTAGAGAATTGCTTGTCAACTGCAACATCCTTAGAAGATGCCGTCCCTCGAAACGCTAAGATATAAAAAGTATCGTCCGTTTGTGGAAAGTACCTTGAGGCTAAAAAAACATTAGCATCTGCATTTTGGGTTTTTCTTTGCAACTTTTGCAATTGCCAGCCATCTTGAGCTAAAAAGGCATAAAAAATATTGCCAACCTTATCATCATATGAAGCCAAACAAGCGTTAGCCGCGACTACAAAAAGCCCTCTAGTCTTATAATCATCACGATAATCCGCTTTTGCAGTCACAGGCAGCACAAAAAAAAAGTATACAAAATACAATTGTAATCAGCCTTTTCAAAATATCACCTCAAAAAAAATTACTTTATTTAATTATTTAAGCAGGTTTTTCGATAAATTAAGAGAATATAACATGTATAGTTAAGAACAAAAAGGAGGTTTTTCGTTATGATTGCAGGTAAAACAATAATAAGTGAAGAGGTTTTTATTGAGTTGGCAAAAACAGCCATGTCCAAAATTGAAACAATTTCAAAAACTTCTGCTCAAAAAAATTCTTTTGCTTCTATCGCTAAATTGGTAGCCGACAAAGTAGCACCACAAATCAATGTCAAAAAAACAGATGCCCCAGAGCAAGAAACTCAAGCTACGGTTTCTTTCGAGCTTAAAGTTAGCGTACTATATGGGCAAAACATTCCTGAGGCAATCGCGCAAGTTCGCCAAGCAGTTAAAGAAGAAGTAGAAAAAATAACAGGATACAGCGTAGAGAAAATTGACGTTACTGTTGATAAATTAGTTAAGCCAGAGCAAATAGCTGAAGAAGCTGCAACAGAATAACGTTATATAAAAAGCATTTTCACTACTGAAAATGCTTTTTACGTTCTACTAATGCCAGTTTTTCAATACGCTTTAACTTTTTTACAGCAATTTCTCTTTTCAAAGCACTACTTTTATCAGGCAAACTCTCTGTATAAACAATCCGAGCTGGAAGCCTTGCCGCAGTATACTTAGAAGCAATGCCTAGATTGTGCTTTTTTAGCCGACTAGTCAAATCATTTGTTATACCAGTATATAGCGTATTATCGCTACACTGTAAAATATATAGCCAATACATTATTTTTCTATAACTACTTTTTCCATAACAACATCTTCTAGCGGTCTGTCGGCAAAATCAGTTGGCTCTGTGCCAATTTTCTCAACAACCTCAAGTCCTTCTATTACTTTGCCAAAAATCGCATGTTTACCATCTAACCAAGGAGTTTGAGCAAGCGTTACAAAAAACTGTGAACCACCAGTATTAGGTCCTGCGTTCGCCATAGACAAAAGTCCAAAATCATCATGAACAAGACCTTCGCCGAACTCATCTTCTATCTTATAGCCAGGGCCACCCATACCTGTACCAGTAGGATCGCCGCCTTGAATGACAAAATCTTCAATTATTCTGTGGAAAATAACCCCGTTGTAAAACTCCTTTTCCACAAGTGTCAAAAAATTTTCTGCTGTTTTTGGTGCTTTGTCCTCAAAAATCTCTGCGACAAACTCACCACGATTAGTAATAAACCTAACTTTTTTATTTTCCTTCATTTCTTGCCTCCTGAGCAATTTATTATATATATTAACATAAAAATATTGAATTTTAAAGGAGTCTTTATGAATGACAACAATTTAAAAACCTTATCTTTGTGGTTTGACAACTACACCAAAAAATTTAATAGTAATGACGAATACGTACTTTCCGCTATAAAACTGAAAATACGACACACCCTTTTAGTTTGTGCTAACATAAAAGCTATCGTCGAGAGTCTTAATTTACCAACTTCTGCCGAAAATATCGCCCTATCTTGCGCACTTTTGCACGATGTCGGACGTTTTGAACAAGTAGTAAACTTTAGTAGCTTTAATGATGCCAAATCCTGTGACCATGCAGAATTATCAGTAGAAGTACTCAAAAATCAAAATGTGCTTTTTGAACTAGATAGTAGTCAAAAAGAGATTATCTATACTGCAATCGAGTGGCACAACAAAAAAGCTTTGCCTGACAACTTAGATGAAAACCAACTTATGTATATAAAAATGCTCCGTGATGCCGACAAAATAGACATCATGCGTTTATTTATTGAGTATTATGCAACATGCAAAACAAATCCAAACCCCATCTTAGAACTTAATCTACCACAAGAAGGCGACTACAGCGAAGAGATTCTAAACGAGATAAAACAAGGCAAATCAGCCGACAACTATCATGCCAAAAATGTCAACGATTTACGCCTTTGCAAGCTATCTTGGGTGTACGACCTTAATTTTGGCAAAAGCAAACAGCTATTTTTGCAGCGCCAGTACATCGAAAAAACTTTACAAGTCATACCACAAACAAAAGAAGTACTTGAAATCTCGAGGCAATTAAAGGAATTTTTGCAAACTAGCTTGGACTCTGCTTCCCGGTAATAGAACTGACAGTTATCTTACACAGATGTGTGCGCGCTAAAGCTGCGGCAAAATTCATCTGTCCTTTGTAGCCGTAACGAAGCATAATATTTTCCATAGCTGCAAACTTTTCTTTATCATCTTCAATAAAACTGACCACGCCTTCACCTATAACGCTTTTATAATGCGTTGTACTCTTGCAGGCTATTTGGTCATCTAATTTAACCTGAGCAAAACTGTACATACTAAAGCAAACACAAGGATTGTGCTTTAGTATGTCTATTTTTTTGCCCTCAAGAGCGCAATGAAAATAAATAGTCAGCTTATCGCCCAACGTTTTATAACCAAAATTTAACGGTACAACATAAGGCATATTATCCTTTGCCATAGCCAGCTGAAAATCTTGGCAAGAAGCTATAACTTCCATAAGTTCTTGAAAATCATTTATCTGCTTTTCAGCACGCCTCATAACTATTTACCCTTACTACTAAAAACAATCGGCTCACCGTGATATTTTTCGCCGTCATTATCAGGCAAAAGACCATAACGTTCACACCACAAAGTTTTATATTTAAGCGCTTGCGCGTGCGTTGCATCTGTATTTTCAGGCAATTGTTTCACAACCCTACCAGGCACACCGACAACCAAAGAAAATGGCGGAACTATAGTTTTAGGCGACACAACAGCTCCTGCACCAATAATGCTGCCACGACCGATAACAGAGCCGTCAAGCACTGTTGCACCCATACCAATCAAACAATGTTCTTCGACAGTACAAGCGTGGATTATCGCACCGTGTCCTATTGTAACATAGTCGCCAAGGACTGTCTCACGATCATCTGAAACATGAATTACAGTATTATCCTGCACATTCACATAACGACCAAGTACAATCTTATTTACGTCCCCTCTGACAGTACAGTTATACCAAACACTACTGTATTGACCCATAGTAACATCACCGATAACAACCGCCCCGTCTGCTATATAAGTGTCCTCATGGAGTTTTGGGCTGTGTCCTTCAAATTCTTTACCTTTATAAGTTTTCATTTTCAAGCCTCCTTATTTTTATAAACAATTATTTATATCATAATTGAAAAATCGCATTTGAGCCATCTGCTCTAAACCACTACACTCTTTGGCATTATTACAATATGGATGTATGCTAATCCCACCACGTGGCGTAAACCTGCCAAAAACCTCTATATATTTAGGGTCTAGCAGTTTTATCAAATCATTCATAATAATATTTACGCAATCTTCGTGAAAATCACCATGATTACGGAAACTAAACAAATAAAGCTTTAACGACTTACTCTCGATTAGCTTTTTATCAGGAACATAGCAAATATAAATTGTCGCAAAGTCCGGCTGACCTGTCATCGGACAAAGACTTGTGAACTCTGGACAGTCAAATTTTACAAAATAATCTCTACCTGGATGTTTATTATCAAAATACTCAAGTAGCTCTGGTGTATATTTATCAATATATTTCGTATTGTTAGAGCCTAAACTGCTAACAGTACCAAACTCATCTTTTTGCCTTTGCATAAAACTTCTCCTTTTGTCTTAAAAAAACAAGCGCACCGTTGCCGATAACGCTTTTAAGCAGATAAATCAATTACTGTGCCGATGTTTTTATTTTTGCTATCTTGTTGCTTTTTAGCAAGCTCTTGCATCCAAAACTGATTTTTCTTATCCTTTTGTTTATCTTGAATTTCAAACTGTTTTTTCTCTTCTTGCGCAACTACTTGTCTGTCATTTTCACCTATTTTATTTTCATTTTGACCCATACCTGTTTTGGCTGTTTTTTCACGTGTTTGCTTAGAAAGTTCGCTTTGTGCCTGCATTTGCAAACTAGAAGCCGCAGCCGCAACTCCTCTATCTTGTCCAGACGGACTAGCTGGTGCCAAAGCCGCACTGCGCACTATCTGCATTTTTACAATGGTTTTTTGTGGCGTTGTCTCTGGCGATATATCAATAGAAACTTCCCCACCAACTATATACTGCTTGCCGTCAGGACCTGTAGTTTTATCATAACTTATAGCTCCTGCATATTGACCGCCTGTAGCCTTGTGCGCTTGCTCATGCGCTATAATCTCTTGGTTTGTCTGCTTTAACTGCATAACCTGTTTTTCTATAGATTTTTGCTCGGATTTGCTCTTGCCACGACGCCAAAACTCAGTACTAGTGGTATCCTTTTCGCTAGAATCAGCCTTTTTTTCCTCTTTAGCTTGAGAATTTTTATCTTTAGCATCTTTAGAAATATCCACAATATAAGCAGGCTTTTCACCATCTGGCGAAACTTTTTTCTCCTCGGCAGTCTGCACAGGATTTTGTGGCATAACACTTTGATTATAATATTGATTTATATTGACAGAATTTATATCATTAATCATCGGCATATCAGCCACCTCCCATACATTTAGATACTTTGATTATAACACTTTTTTTTAAAAAAAGCTACTTTTAAATATTTCTATTTTCCACCTTGGCAATCTCTCTTATCGACTGCATTAAATGGTCAAATCTATCAGGTTTTATCGACTGAGCACCGTCACATTTTGCCTTTAGCGGATCATTGTGCACCTCGACCATAATCCCATCAGCCCCCACAGCAATAGACGCCTTAGACAAAGCCTCGACCATCCACCACAAACCAGTAGCATGGCTTGGGTCGATAATAATAGGCAAATGACTTAATTTTTTTACTGCCAAAACAGCGCTCAAATCAAGCGTGTTTCTAGTATAAGTCTCAAAAGTTCTTATTCCTCTTTCACACAAAATAACATTTTCGTTACCCGCTGCCATAATGTGCTCTGCCGACATTAACCATTCTTCAATTGTCGCGCTAAGACCACGTTTTAAAAGTATCGGGGTCTTGCAACCGCCAACTTCACGGAGCAAATCAAAATTTTGCATATTTCTCGCGCCAATTTGAATAACATCAACATCTTCAATAAATCTATCTAATCTATCTGCCGACATAATCTCAGAGACTATCGGAAGACCTGTTTCTTGTTTGGCAATTTTAAGTAAATCCAAGCCTTCTTCTTTCATTCCTTGGAAACTATAAGGGGACGTACGCGGCTTAAATGCCCCACCGCGCAAGAAATTAGCGCCGGATGCTTTTACTTGTTTGGCAATCTGTACTATCTGCTCTTTATTCTCAACAGAGCAAGGACCTGCAATAACCGCTATATTCTCGCCGCCAATACTCTTATCCAAAACCTTTATAACAGAATCTTCCGGATGAAAAGCACGGTTAGCTTTTTTATACGGTTCTTGTACAGACAAAACCTTCTCAACAAAATGATATGCGTTCATTCTTTCTCTATCAACATTGTAAGTGTCGCCAACAACGCCCAAAATATTTTGAAATTCGCCGTAAGTTATCCAACAATCACAATTTACTTCTTTGAGTTCATTTATGATAGTATCCATTTGTTCCTTACTTGTTCCTGGTTGTAATACTATTACCATTTTACACATCCTTTTTTCTTTTTATTGTAACATATATATTGAACTTTTTGCTATCAAATTGCACAAATTTTATTTACTGCATCTTTTTCAAGAGAAAAAAGTACCCACCAAAGGTGGGCTAATCATCTAAATGCACAATAATATAATTATTTCTGCCACGTTTTTTCGCTTCATATAAGGCTATGTCTGCTTTGTAAATAAATTCTGATGCCTCTTTACAATCTTTTGAAAAATAAGTCGCACCTGCACTTATTGTTGTACCGAAATGATAATTTTCAGTTTCACTTTTAATTTCTATTTGACGAATTTGCATATAGATTTTATCTAAAAGCTCTGTAAGTTTGTCATAGCTCATCTTGCCTGGCATAATGACAAATTCGTCCCCACCATAACGGCAAAATAACGCATCTTTAGGCAATACAGATTTAACTTCAGCGACAATACGCCTTAGAGCTTCGTCACCGGCATTGTGTCCATAACTATCGTTAATATTTTTAAACCTATCTATATCAAAAATAATTAGCGGAAAATCTTTAGCGTTTTCTTCTTTTTGCAGCTCAGATTCTAACATAGGCACAAATGCACTACGACTCAAACAACCAGTCAAATGGTCAAAATGTGCTAAAATAGTAAGCTGTTCATTTAGCGCCAAGGTTGAATTTATCTCTCTTAAATCCCTTGTAAAGCCAGCTATAACATCGTCACCATACAATTTTAAACGCACTAGAGTGATCTCTGACGGTATTTGCTCGCCATTTAGTTTTTGATGCATCCACTCAAACACCACAAAACCTTCATCAAAGGCTTTTGTAATCATATCCATTGCTTTATCTTGCGATTTTTTGCCATCAGGTTGATAAAGCGGTGACAAGTCAAAGAATTTATCTATATACTCCTGTTCGTTTTTCAAATCAAACAGTTCCACTGCCGCTTTGTTACATTGTATATTGTGAAAATCCTTATTCCAAAGATTAATACAAAGTGGTGTAGCGTCCATAAGAATCTGCATCTTTTCATTCGCCTCTTGAATAAGCCGTTCTTCTTCTATTTGGTTGCGCATATCTCTTACATAAGCTACAACAAGCTGCTCTTGCTCTATTTCCACTCTCACTAAAGTAATCTCTACAGGTAGTGGCGTCTTGTCTGTTTTCTGATGCAACCATTTAAAGCTAGCATAGCCTGTCTCAAAAGCTTTTGTAATAAATCGTACAGCTTTTTCCCTAGACAATTGTCCATCTGGTTGATATTCAGGTGACAGATCAACGAAAAAACGTTCGGGGAATTCAGATGTTTCATTTAAACCAAACATTTTTAAAGTAGATTTGTTACAAAAAACATTATTCAAATCTCTATTCCACAAATTAATACTCAACGGAATTGCATCCATAAGAGCGTGCATTCTGCTGTTAGCTAAACGAATAGCTTCGTCTGCCTCAATTTGAGCTCTCAAGTCTCTTGTATAACCTACAACAACAACTCTACCTTTATTCTTTATGCGCACCAAAGTTATCTCTGCAGGTATTTTTTCGCCATTTAAATTTTGATGCATCCATTCAAAACGAGCATAACCTTCATCAAAAGCTTTTGTTATCATATCAAACGCTTTGTCACTAGACTTTTTGCCATCAGGTTGGTATTCTGGTGACAGTTCAAAAAATCTATCTAAATATTCCTGCTCGTCTTTTAGGCTAAACAGATCTACCGCTGCTTTATTACACTGGATATTATTAAAATCTTTATCCCACAAATTAAAGCAAAGCGGCATTGTATCCATAGCAGACATCAAAAGCTCTTGGTTTTTCCTCAAATGAACTGGCTTTGTATGTATCTTGCCATATTTTTTCTTCGCGTCGCCATCTTCTAACAGCTTTTCAAACTCCTCATAAGGCATCGGTTTACAAAAATAATATCCTTGTACAACATCGCAATTTAAACGTCTTAATGTATCTACCTGTTCTTTTTCCTCCACACCTTCTGCAACCGTCTCCATATTCAAATCCATTGTCATATTAATCATATTAGACACAACAAAATAAGCCCTATCTTCCTTTAATACATCAACAAAAAAGCTTCTGTCCATTTTGACCGTGTCAATATCCAAATTTTTCAATAGCCCTAAAGATGAATAACCCGTTCCAAAATCATCCATAGAAACCAAAAAGCCCTGCTCGTGCAAATCTTTTAGTGCTTTTTGTAAAATATACTCATTTTCTAAAACTATCGTCTCAGTAAACTCTATCTCCAAATAATGAGTCTGTAAACCATAGGATTTAACAATATCAGCCAATTTAATTGCCAAATTAGAATCTGTCAAATGTTTTCTCGAAAAATTGACAGAAATAGGTATTAGCGCAAGATTCCTCTCTCTCCACGAAACTAAAATCTCACAACATTTTTTAAACATATACAAATCCAGTTGAACGATAAATCCATTACGTTCTAATTCCGTAATAAATTGATTAGGCGCAATAACCTTACCATCATCTTGCCAACGTACCAATGCCTCAGCACCACATAAAGTTTCATCTATAAGGCGATACTTACCTTGTAAGTACACCTTAAAATCTTCATTTTCAAGTGCCTTTTCCATCTTATTGCGAATAGTAGTTTGTGCAAGCAAAATATCTTTATACTTGTCAACATAATCTACAAAAGCATTTAGATCTTTTTCTTTAGCAATTCTATTGGCAAAGTTTGTTCTTTGGATAATATCCTCTACAGTATCGCCAAAATTTGTTATATAACGACCGATCCTCACATCCAGTTTGAAATTCTGCAAAAAATCTAACTTTTTATTCAAAGAACTAATAAAAATATTTCTTGTATCATCGAGCTCTTTTAGCCCTACAAAAGTACTAAACAAAATAAACTTATCACTATTAACTCTCGCGACAACAAAATCATTTTTAGTATTACTTTGTTCAACGTCCACTATAGTTTGAGCCAAAGTTTTTAGAACCCTATCGCCAATTTCTGTTGTAAACAGCTCATTTATCAGCTTGAACTGATAAATATCAAACTGCAAACAGACATAAACCTTTTTAGGATTTTTCTTTAGCATAGAGGCTACTTCAAGCTCAAATTTCTCTAAATTGGCAATCCCTGTTAGCTTATCATAATAAGCAATCTTCTCTAGCTCTTTAGCATGTAAATCCTTAATCTTATTTTGATTTGACTGCTGTTTCAAAACATAAAAAATTAAAAGCACAAAAACAGCCACTATAAAAAAAGTAAGTAGCATTGCATTGTTCCTAATACTGCCAGTATTAGTCATTATAACATCTTGAGTCGCAACCGAAAAAACATACCAGTCATTAATGCCCACAGGTTTATAGTGCATATTGCGCACCTGATCATTTAACTGCCAAATAGAATGACCAGGTTTATTTTGCTTCATATTTGCAACAATATCATCAAGAGTGTCAAGTTGTAAAACTTTAATATTTGCCAAACTTTTAAAAAGATTCGGATTGTCAACATTTTTAGAAATCAAAATATTTTTATGGATCGGAAAGAATATAAAATCGCCTTTGGCATCAACAACATAAGTATATCCTTCACCGTGAAAAATCGGTAGCATAAGCCTTTGCAACTTTTCAACATCATAAAAAACAACAACAACACCGACAACTTTACCATCTTTAACAATAGGTGCCGCCATAGGCAAAAGTGTCATATTACTATCTTTTGATTTAACCAGATTGCCAACATTTGTTTGTCCGCCCAAAGCTTTTTTAAAAAACTGTTCATTGGAGTAATCAAGCACAGTACCAAAATTATTTACACCAACACCATCTATTCCAACAACACCCACAATATCAAAGCGTGTTTTTTTTCTTATATCAGCGAGTTTATCACTAAATTCTTTAGCATTTTGTGCTGGCAAATAAGCCAAAGTCTGTGCCATAAGATCTAAAGATACCATCTCATCTTTTATCTTCAAGTTCAAGCTAAAACTTTGATGCTCTGACGTCTCATTGAGATAATTGCAAGCAGTTGAATACAAATAATCTGTTAAATTACGGTTATAGATATACAAACCTGTGAATATTGTTACAATAACCAAAGCAGTAGAAACAACTGCTACAAAAGCGTGCTTTTTGTATAAACTATACATCATAACCCCCATAAAAAGATAAATCACATAACAATGATAAGTAAACAGCATCCTTATTTTAAAAATAAAATCTAGCAATTATTACATTATAATGTGATGATAATTATATATTCATGCAGCAGATAATACAACATTACATATTAATTATTATACTACAAAATGTTTGAAAATTAAATATATGATATGTAAAATTTTTTCATTTTTTAGCAGGCATTTTAAAAAAAATAGCGAATAATAAATACCAGCAGATTTTTATTCTCAATTTGAAATGGAGGTTATGTATAATGAAAAAATGGGAATGTACAGTTTGTGGTTATATCCATGAAGGTGATGCACCACCAGATGAATGCCCAGTTTGTGGCGTAGGTCCAGAGATGTTTGTTGAAGTAAAAGAATAAGAAAAAAATAAAAGCTCTATTTTAGAGCTTTTATTTTTTTGAAATAAAAAAGCAATTTATATACAATACTTAGTTTAACGCAAGATAAAATTTCATTTTCTATTTTATAATCAGAACCTAACTCTCTGCAAATTCTTTCATAAAATTGCTCGTCTAACAAAATCATATGCCTGTTTATCCGTCCAAGGAGATGGGTTTTTTAGTGGACAGCTCCAATCTAAATAAGCATAGTACTCTTGTTAAAGGCTGTCTAACTCTTTAACAAGAGTACTAGATAGTGGTAAAAATTTAGTTTCAATAGCATAGTCAAACTTATCTATTGCCGCTTGATTGGCTGCCCAAAGGCAAATACCACCGTGTTCAAACCAATACTTTAATTCATACTTTGCCAATTAGCACACCACACATTAATAGATCTTTTATTTTTTATTTAAGCTTATTAAAAGCAATATGTTTAAAACCCGTCACAAATACTGCACCGCCGACAATATTGCCTAATGTTACAGGTACAAGGTTGTTTATAGCAAAGCTAGTCCACGTTGCTGTAAGTTCTGGCTTTTGAGCCAAACTTAAATACATAGGGTCACTACCTGCAAAAATACCCAGCGGCACAAAAAACATATTGGCAATACTATGCTCACCACCTAACGCCACAAACGCAGCTACAGGTATCCAAAACCCTACTACCTTTGCCGTCAAATCCTCATTTAGTGCAGCTAAATAAACAGCCAAACACACAAGCCAGTTAGCTAGAATTCCACGCAAAAACGCATCTATAAAGCTCAAAGACACCTTAGAATTAGCAATGCCTACTATCTTTTGCGCATCAGGCATTGAAAGCACACCTTTTAACGTCATAACATCTGTAGTAAGACCGCTGGCATAGGCAATAAAATAGGCAAAAAATACACCACCGACAAAATTGCCCGACCAAGACAAAAGCCAGCTTTCCAGCACTTTTTTAATGCTTGTTTGCTTTTGACACCAACTTGCAGATACACTCATACAATTACCTGTAAACAGTTCGGCGCCAGTTAGCAAAATAAGCATAAGACCTATAGGAAACACGCCACCGAAAATAAGGCGATTTAGCGAACCCCAAACATCATTTGGCAAAAAACTTGTCGTTTTAACAGCTAAAAACCCTCCGATAGCGATGTATGCACCACCTAAAAAAGATAGCCAAAGAGTCTTATATACAGACTGCAAACTACGCTTATAACCACTTTGGGCAACTATATTATAACCTTCAACAGGTGATTTTAATGACACAAAAAGTACCTTCTTTCTTATTTATAATTGCTCAATTTATCAATTACAGCTTTATAATCAGCATATTTTCCATAGAATTTTTCATCAGTTTTTGTTATATTATACCCTTTTTGCATAAATCCGGGCAAACAAGTGCAACCAAACAAACACCAATGCGTGCTATCTTCAACCATCGCACCAAAATCACTGCCCCGCTCTACGACAACAACAGGCTGTTGAGAAGCTACAACATCAGGACCTAGCTTTTCGACCTTAGCTTTGCCGTCTTTAAAAATATAAATATTCATAGGATTACCTGCATAAAAATGCCAAATCTCATCACAATCAAGATTGTGCAAACGAGACGGACAACCATAAGTCGCCAAACCGTAGATCATTGTAGCAACAGGTCTATCTCCAATACCATTATACTCATAAATTCTTTTTACATAAACCCCTTCGTTAATTTTTTCCAAACAAAGGCAATCCACTATAGCCTGAGCCTCATCTGGTAAACTCATTTTCAAATTAACCTAACCTCCTCTTGTTGTCAAACTTGACAAACTTATCTAGCAAAAGTATGATTATACTAAATATAATTATTCATAAAAAACGAGGTAAACAACTATGAATTTTGTTTTTATCTCGCCAAATTTCCCATCTAGTATGTCATTATTCTGTCAAAGTCTACGCAACAACGGCATAAACGTCTTAGGAATTGGCGACCAAGAATATAATAGCTTCTCTTATGACACCAAAAACGCTATAACAGACTATTACAAAGTACAAAACCTAGACCACTACGACGAACTAGTCAAAGCCTGTGGCTATTTTACCTATCGCTATGGCAAAATAGATTTTATCGACTCGTTAAACGAACATTGGATGTTAAACGACGGAAAACTAAGAAGTGATTTTAATGTTTTTGGCTTTAAAAGTGATTATATCATAAAAGCCAAGAAAAAATCCAGCATGAAAGAATTTTATGCCAAAGCTGGAGTACCCTTCGCTCGGTACTGCTTGATAACATCTTCTGATGATTTGCAAAAAATCAAAGATTTTACCAAAGAGGTAGGTTTTCCAGTCGTCATCAAACCGAATATCGGCGTTGGTGCATCTAGAACTTACAGAATAAAATCACTCCAACACCTAGAAGACTTTTGGCACTCTTTGCCTGAGGGCGAATTTATCGTCGAAGAATTTATTCCTGGTAACATTATGACCTTTGACGGTATAACAGACCAAAACTGTAAGATAGTCTACGCCGCAAGTCATTTTCTACCAGATTCACTTATGGATATTGTCAACAACGATACAGACGTCTGCTATCACTCGCAAGCAATAGACGAAAACCTTTTTAAAATCGGACAAAACACTCTTACTGCTTTTAACGCCAAAAAAATCTTTTTCCATCTGGAGTTTTTCAAACTATACGAAGACAAACTACCACTTGGCAAAAAAGGTGATATAATTGCACTAGAAGCCAACTTAAGACCAGGCGGCGCTTACATACCTGATATGATAAACTATGCCGCCAACATTGACATATACCAGATGTGGGCAGATATGATATGTGATAAAAAAATAATCAACATACCTGAAAAACCAAAATTCTTTTGCGGCTATGTCGGCTGTAAATTCGGTAAAAAATATAAATACTCGCACAGTCAAATACTAGAAAAATACAGCAAGCAAATAGTTTTGACAAAACAAGTAGAAAAAATCTTCGCTCCAGCTATGGGAAATTTTGTCTATATTTTCCGTTCAGAGAGCTTAGATGAGATAAAAGAGATTATAAACTACATAATAGCATAAAAAAACCTTGTCTTTTGACAAGGTTTTTGTTTTTACTTTCTGCGTCCTGAAAGCTGATCTAAAAGTTCTGTCGGATTGATATTGTGATAAGCAAGAAGTACTAGGCAGTGATACCACAAATCAGCCATTTCATAAAGCACTTCAGTATTATCATTATTTTTCGAGGCGATTATCGTCTCTGCTGCTTCTTCGCCGACTTTTTTGAGTATTTTATCTTGACCTGACATAAATAGATATTTTGTGTATGATTTATCGTCACCACTAGCGCGGCGTTGATTTATCGTCAGATAAAGTTCACTTAGAATATTCGGCAGACTATTGTCTAGTTTAGCTGGTAAATTATCACCTGCTTGCCATAAAATATCATTAAAGCACGAGTAACTACCTGTGTGGCAGGCGACACCTTTTTGCACCACACTTACCAAAAGGCAATCGGCATCACAGTCATATTTAATTGAGCAAACCTTTTGCATATTTCCAGAAGTTGCGCCTTTGTTCCATAGTTCTTCTCTTGAACGGCTGTAAAACCAAGTGTAGCCTGTCTGTATAGTTTTATCAAGCGACTCTTTGTTCATATATGCCATCATCAAAACAGCTTTTGTGCTGGAATCTTGAACAATTGTAGGAATAAGTCCTTTTTCGTCAAATTTTAATTTTGTTACATCAAAGCTCATAATCTCACCTCTAGCCCCTTTGCTTTTAAATAATTTTTAACATCAGCAATTTTAAACTGCCCAAAATGAAATACAGATGCAGCAAGAACAGCATCCGCCTCGCCTTGAGTTAAAACTTCATAAAAGTCTTCTAGCTTACCAGCCCCACCTGAGGCGATAACCGCCACGTCAACAGCCCTTGCTACAGCACGAGTCAGCTCAATATCATAGCCGTCTTTAGTCCCGTCTGCGTCCATACTTGTAAGCAGTATTTCACCTGCGCCAAGGCTAGTCGCCTTTTTTGCCCATTCAATAACATCAATGCCAGTAGGTGTACGACCACCGTTTGTAAATACTTCCCATTTATCTTGACCTGTTTTTTTCGCATCTATCGCCAAAACAATACACTGGTTGCCAAACTCTTTAGCACCACAGGCTATCAAATCAGGATTGTTTACCGCCGCCGTGTTTAGCGACACCTTATCTGCACCACACTCTAACATTTTTTTCATATCGGCTGTAGTCTTTATCCCGCCACCGACGGTAAGCGGCATGAATACTTCGCCTGCGGTTTTCTCTACAACATCATAAACAGAATGCCTATTTTCAGCAGATGCCGTAATGTCCAAAAACACCAGTTCATCTGCCCCTTCTTGTTCATAACGCCTTGATAGTTCGACAACATCACCTGCGTCAACAAGTCCTACAAAATTCGTTCCTTTGACAACCTTGCCGTCTTTGACATCAAGACAAGGAATTATTCTTTTTGCCAGCATATTAATCCCCTTTAGCAACTTTAATCAAATCTGATAGCTCAACATCACCAGTATAAATAGCCCGCCCTACGATAAACCCTTCAATACCCGATTGCTCAAATTGTTTTAAAGCTATCACATCATCTATGCTACTTACGCCACCTGATGCGATAACTCTAAGTCCGCTTTTTTGGGCAAGAGCTGCTGTGGTCTCGACATTTACTCCTTGCAATTTACCGTCGCGCAAAATATCTGTAAAAATAATCCGTTCAACCCCGACCTCTTTCATCTTTAGTGCCAGCTCTAAGGCTGTAACGTCATGCACCTGTCCCCAGCCGTTGACCGCAACCTTGCCGTCTTTGGCATCAATGCCAACAACAACCTTACCCGGATACTCCTTGCAAGCGTCTTGTACAAGCTTTGGCTCTTGTAGTGCAACAGAGCCTAAAATAACCCTATTTACACCAAGATACATCGCCATTTTAATCTCATCTAAAGTTCTAAGTCCACCACCTAATTGCACAGGTATCTTAACCGCCTCTAATATATCTTTTATTACATTAAGGTTTTTCATCTGACCATTTAAAGCGCCGTCTAAATCGACTAAATGCAAAAATTCTGCACCCTCTTGCTCCCAGCGCAAAGCCATTTTTGCAGGGTTATCGGAAAACACAGTCTTGCGGTTAAAATCGCCCTCGACAAGCCTTACACAATGACCGTCTTTTAAATCTATCGCAGGATAAACTATCATTATTTACATCTCCTTAAAATTGCCTAGTATCTTTAGCCCCACCAAACCTGACTTTTCAGGGTGAAACTGTACGCCAAAAATGTTATCTTTTTGTACCGCTGCCGTTATAACATCGCCATAATCAGTCGTTGCAATAGTGTTATTGCAAGCGGCATTGGCATAATAACTATGCACAAAATAAACATAATCACCACTTTTTATATTGTCAAACAATTGGCTTTTTATGGGAAAAGAAAGTTTATTCCAACCTATTTGCGGAACTTTCAGCCCATTGTTTGAAAGCTTTACAACTTTTCCTTCAATCAGACCTAGCCCCTTGAATTCTTCACTTTCCTCACTTGACGAAAAAAGCAGCTGCATACCGACACAAATACCCAAAAACGGTTTACCGCTTTTGGCAAAATCCAAGACCGTTTGGCGAAGTCCATAATCATCTAAATTTTTTGCGCACTGACCAAAGTTACCAACACCGGGCAAAACAAGCTTGTCCGCTTTGGCAATCAAATTTTTGTCAGACGACACTATAGGCTGCGCGCCAACTTTTTGCAGCGCTTTTACAACACTATGTAAATTGCCAACACCATAATCGACAACAACCATCACAATACTCCTTTGGTACTCAAAACGCCTTGCAGCGTAGCATCTATTCTAATAGCTTCACGTAAACTTCGTGCTAAAGCTTTAAAAATCGCCTCTGCCTCGTGGTGTGAATTAGTGCCGTAATGCAAATTAACATGCAGAGTCATTCCCGCATTTGAAGCTAAAGCCATCAAAAACTCCTCTACAAGTTCCATGTCAAATTCGCCTACCTTATCGCGAGTAAATTCGGCATTAAACACCAAATAAGACCTACCGCTCAAATCTATAGTAACTTGTGCAAGTGCTTCGTCCATAGGCACAAAAGAATTACCATAACGGCAAATACCTTTTTTGTCCGCCAAAGCAGCTTTTATCGCCTGACCTAAAACAATACCGCAATCTTCTACAGTATGATGATAATCAACCTGCAAATCACCTTTGGCACAAAGAGTCAAATCACACTGCGAGTGTCTTGTAAACAGCTCTAACATATGGTCAAAAAAACCAATACCTGTATTAATATCATATTCGCCCTTACCATCTAATTCAAGCGTCATATTAATGTCTGTTTCGGTTGTAGTTCTATTTATGTTCGCCTCTCTCATTGTGCATCTCCTACCTTCAAAAATTGCTTTATCATATCTAACACTTGTTCATTTTCCTCTTTGCTGCCGATAGTCAAACGGATAGCATTTTTAAGTATAGCTACAGAGCTAAAGTCTCGTACAAACACATTTCCTTGAGCTAAAAAATCACTTAAATCCTTGTTATCTTGCGGTTTTTTGCCAAGACTAAACAAGATAAAATTCGTACTTGACGGATAAACAATGCAGTTTAAAGCTTCAAGGTCTTTTGTTAAACAATCTCTTTGCTTTATTATATCGCATATTATAGGTTCATAGCTACTTTTATGCTCATAGACAACCTTTGCCGCGATAAGTGATAGAGTGTTTATCTGAAAAGGCAACAATACCTTTGTCAGAACATCTATAATATTAGAGTTGTTGCTCAAAATATAACCAACACGACTAGACGCCAAGCCATAGGCTTTGGAAAAAGTTCTTAAAATCGCCAGATTGTCATAGTTTTGCAATTGGTCTACAAGCGACTGGTCGCAAAATTCTGTATAAGCCTCATCAAGTAGCACAAGACAATTGGCATTTTTGATTATTTTTATCAAATCTTCTTTCAAATACAAGGTCCCTGTAGGGTTGTTAGGATTACAAAGGATTAAAATATCCGGCTTTTGCGCTTGCAAAAAGCTGAGCAGTTTATCAGTATCAAGTGAAAAATCATCTTCTAAAGCAAACGGGCAAGGTATGCTATCAGACAATAGCGCATAAGTTTCATACATGGAAAAAGAAGGGTTGATGTAAGCTATGCGCCGCTGCGTGCCACCAAACGCCAGGCAACAAGCGGCAATCAAAGCACTAGAGCCATTACCTAGTTGAACGTTTTGTGCTTTAAGGTTAAAACTCTCGGCAATCAATGTGCGCAAACTAAGTGAATCAATCTCTGGGTAGCGATTAAATTGTACATTTGAAAACTCTTGTAAAAGTTTTTCTTTTACAGATTTTGGCATGTTATAAGGACTCTCGTTGGCATTGAGCAAAATACCATCTTCACGCATCCCGCCGTGATAGGCGCTTAGTTTTTCCAGTCCCACTCTTTCTTTTAGTTGCATTATTTCACCTTTTCCACTCTTACTTTTATACTGCGCGCGTGTGCCTCTAGCCCTTCTGCACTAGCTAACATGATAACGTCGTCTGCCGCTTGTTCAAGCCCTTTTTGGCTGTATGCGATTATACTGGTTTTTTTCATGAAAGTCTCGACATTGAGTACCGAATAAAATTTAGCTGTTGAGCCTGTCGGCAAAACATGGTTTGGACCTGCATAATAATCGCCTAAGGGTTCGGGTGAATAGCTACCTAAAAAGATCGCGCCAGCATTATTCAAGTATGGCAAAAGCTCAAACGGCGCTTTTGTCATCACTTCTAAATGTTCCGGTGCCGACATATTAGCTATCTTTGCCCCGCTCATCAAATCATCAGTTACAATAATCATCGAATGGTTGGCAAGCGACTGGCTAGCAATATCCTTGCGAGAGAGCTTAGCCAACTGCACTTTAAGTTCTTTTACCACTTGCGCGGCAATTAAATCACTATCTGTAACCAAAATTGCCGATGCCAGAGCATCATGCTCTGCTTGAGATAAAAGGTCTGCCGCAAGATAACGAGGGTTAGCCGATTTATCTGCAATAATAAGTATTTCGCTAGGACCTGCCAACATGTCTATATCGCAATAACCATACACATGTTTTTTCGCCAAAGTAACGAAAATGTTGCCCGGTCCTGTTATCTTGTCAACTTTAGGTACACTTTTAGTACCAAAAGCCAAAGCTGCCACAGCTTGAGCGCCACCCATTTTAAAGACCTCACTAACGCCCGTCTTTTTGGCTGCGACAAGCACATAAGGATTTACCTTCCCGCCTTCTGATGGCGGTACGCACATAATGATGTTTTTAACGCCCGCAACCTGGGCCGGAACAGCGTTCATGATGACACTAGACGGATAGGCTGCTGTACCGCCCGGAACGTAAATGCCGACAGTCTCTAGCGCTGTCACCTTCTGTCCGAGCATACTGCCACAACTTTTTTCTGTCAGCCATGTTTTGGGCAACTGCTGACGATGAAAGTCCTCTACATTGGCAATCGCTCTATCCATAGCGGCAACCACCTTCGGGTCGACAAGTTTTTGCGCTTCTTTAAACTCTTTTTCGCTCACCTTAATTGTCTTTTCATTAAGCTGCACTCTATCGATAAGGTTTGTATAATAAAACAGCTTCTCGTCGCCCTTATCCTTTATATCCTGGACAATCTTCTCGACAACCTCTTTAGCAGTAAGCGGTTTTGAAAACATATCTTTTATGCCTTGTTTTACCCTCTCTGACAACTCTATCTCGTCAAAGTTTGGCTTTTTCATAAGTGATATTAGTTTAGCTTCAGGCATATTTTTAGCATCTATTATTTTAATCATTACAAATCTCCTTGTTTTAGTACCTCTGTCAAATCATCAACAATACGTTTTATGCGGTCGAACTTTAGTTTAAAGCTCACCCTATTGACAATAAACCTTGCCGATACATCATGCAAAGTGAGTATTTGCCGAAGTTTATTTTCTTTTAGTGTTGTGCCTGTCTCGACAATATCGGCAATAAGCTCAGATAAACCGACCATCGGCGCAAGCTCAATAGAACCGTTTAGCTTTATAACCTCTGCCATAACGCCTGCACTATGGAAAAAATCAGTCGTGATAAAAGGATATTTTGTTGCAACTCTCATGTTGGCAAAATCAGTTACCTTATCACCTAAAAGCGCTTCAGGCGCTGCAAGCACCAGACGGCACTTACCAAAACCCAAATCCAAAAGCTCATAGACATCTTTTTTCTCTTCTAGTAGCACATCTTTACCAATAATACCAATATCTGCCGCACCATATTCAATATAAGTTGGCAAATCGACAGTCTTTGTAATGATAAAATTAACCTTTTGGCTAGGGTTGGAGATGACAAGTTTTCTTGAATTTTCACTAAGCCCTTCGGCGCTAATACCAACTTTTTCCAAAAGCTTTTTTGACTTGTCAAACAGTTTTCCTTTAGGCAAGGCGATTGTTAATGTATCCAAATTCCTTACTTCCTTTACTAAGTTAATATGTTAATATGTTATCATACTAAAAAATATTTTACAAGTCTTTATTGTTATTTTCGCCATCATCCTTATTTTTCTTTGCAACAGCTAAAGGGTCTTGACCATAACGATTATCGCCGTCTGTACCGCGCCTTAAAAATAAAGCCAGATGAAAAAGAAAATTCATAAAAATACTCATCATATATACAACATAATACAAATCTATTAATCCTGACGGCAAAAGCCTGATAGGTACAATTATAGTTATAAATGAAGGTGTGTTAACAAGCAAAAAAATCCAAGTTGTCAGTCTGCCGCTTATATCTATATCGTGAAAGCGTCTTATACACAAAAGCAATTGAAAAATGCTAAAGAATATGGCAAAAATCATATTAAACAGGTTATATATACCCATTATATGCTCTCCTACCCAGCCTACATGGAAGCTGAAAAAGAGAAGCATTAGGGCTTTTGGTATAAGCTTTATTAAAGTTGCCAAAAGATAACGTACTATAAATGCACGCCTATGGAGCCGACCATGAGAGGTAAAGTTGCTTTTTAAAAATTGTTCCATCATTGCCTCTTATAAAAATGGCATTAAATGAATTATCACTTAATGCCATTTTTTTATACGATTAATTTATCAATTAATTTTACCGCTTCATCATATTCACTTACAAGCAGATATTCTGAGATTTGCTCTAAGGCATTTTTATAATATTCATTGAGTGGTTGGTTGCTTATAGTGTTGATTATTTTATCAGCAGTTACGGCATTTAAGTTTTCCAGAGCTTGTTTTAAATTTTTAAGTTCTCTTTTAATTTGGTTCTCGTCTATGACTACGTCCAATTGTTTATCGTCTTCTGATACTATCTCTTTTATATTTGTAATCAATATGTCAAGCTCTTTTAAAAAGTAGGGCATATTCTCTTTTATATATCCCCAATGGTTGTTTTTTCCTGCGTGTTCTAGTTTTTCAGCTAAACCAGATAAATTAGTAGCACCTATGGTATGTAGAGCGCTTTTAAGGGCATGGCTAGAATTTGCAATGGCAGTTGTATCTTTGTTTTGTAAAAATTTTCCTATCTCTTTTATTTGATGTATGCCATCTTTACAAAATACTGTCAGCACTTTTATATAATTTGCCATACTGCCACCAGTCAAAGAGACTCCTTTACGAATATCTATATTATTAATTTCAATTTCTATAAGATCATCAAGATTTTTTTTAATACTGTATTTTTCTTGTTTTGCTTTAGGTATCCAAGTTTCCAATATTTCACTTAGTTTTTTCATCTCAATTGGCTTTGATAAAAAATCATTAAAGCCATTTGCCAAAAACATCTCTTTGACACCTACTATTGCATTAGCTGTCAAGGCAACAACCGGGATTTGCGTGAGATTTAGTTCTTGTCTTATTTTAAGAGTCGTTTCAATACCATCCATATCAGGCATCATATGATCCATAAAAATAACATCATATTCATTTTCTTTTAGCATACCCAATGCCTCATAGCCACTCTCGCAAGTATCTATTTGAAGAGCAAACGGTGCCATCAGACCTTCGGCAACTTTTAAATTTGTCGCTATATCATCTACTATCAACACCCTAGCCGTTGGCGCAATAAATGGTATGTTAATATACTTGTGGCTATAATAATAGTTATCAATATCTTTATCATTTAAAGTATTGGCAATAAACAGCGAATGAACCGGCATTGACATTACCTTCACATTTGGCTCGTTAATTATATCACCATACTCTGCCAATACCACCATACGCGTTTTAGCACTAAGTCTGTTGACTATATGAACTATATTCTTCGTCAAAAAGGGTGCCATAAAGATAAAATCATATTCTTGTTCACTTAAGTTGTTGTAATACTCTGACTGCATTGTAACAACAGTATGCTTGACATTTAAAGAAGCCAGTGCGTTTGACACCGATTGAGCATATATTCGGCGCGGCTCACAAACCAGCACATTGTGTTTTTCTGGCTCTTGAACTTTTGCAATCTTCTCTTTAGATTGCACAACTTGTGGTACAGTAATTGTAAAAGTACTACCTTTGCCATAAGTACTTTGAACACTTATATCCCCGCCCATAGCTTGGCAAAAATTCTTAGTGATTGTAAGACCAAGACCTGTGCCTTCCACTCCTTTGTTTGCGGCAAAATCAAACTGAGCAAATTCATTAAATAAATTTTCTACATCTTCTTTTCTGATTCCAATACCCGTATCTTGCACTTGCAAGTGAAGCAAAATACTATCTTCGTCTAAACTCTCGCCATATACTTTTAAAGAAATGTGCCCTTCTTTAGTATATTTTACAGCATTGTTCAAAATATTTAATACCGATTGACGAATTCTCGTCTCATCACCTAAAAGAGCGTTAGGCAAATTAGGGTCAATCTCCACAACAAAAGCCACCTGCTTGTCCATAATGCGAATGCGAACAATACTTACAACATCGTTTACCAAAGACGAGAGCAAGTACGGCGACTCAACAATCTCAAGCCGACCCGATTCAATTTTAGAAAAATCCAAAATATCATTTATTACAGAGAGCAAATTGTCGCCTGCTTGCTTGATATTATGGGCATATTCAACCGCTTTTTTATTCACATCTTCACGCAAAAGCAGCTCTGTCATCCCGACAATAGCATTCATCGGCGTTCTAATCTCATGACTCATTTTCGCCAGAAAATCACTTTTCGCTTTAGAATGTGCCAGTGCCTCATCACGAGCGATTTGTATTTCATTTAGCATAGCTTTTGTTTTTCGTTGATCTATCAAAAAAGCTATTAAAACATAATCATCTTTGTACTTTATCCTATACAAATTAACCAAAACAGGAATAAGATTGCCATTTAAATCACAGTGTAGCCACTCACACTCCAAATGGTCACCCTCTTGAGACGTTTTATTCATATAATACTTAAATAAGTCTGCTGATTTTTCACCGCACGGCTGAATTTCAGGTGAAAGTTTTTCAAAGTTTTCAGCAAATTCTTCCTTACTCTCTAATTGAAATAACCGCAGTGCCGCATCATTACAATCGATCATATTTAATTGTCTGTCCCAAATAGTACTACAAACAGGCGAAGTGTTAAGCATTAACTTATTACGCTCTTCAGCTTCTCGCGCTTGTTCTTGCGCCTTATAAACATCTCTTAAATCGCGCGTATATACAGCAAGTGCACACTCGCCCTTATATTTAATACGAATAATATCCTGCTCTACGGGAACAAGCTCGCCGTCTAGCTTTTTATACATCCATTGAATAGTCTTTCTACCATCGTCAAGCGCCTCTTGCAAATGCTTTAACATCTCTTGTTTAGATTTTTTGCCAGTCGGTTGAAACTCTGGCATTAAATCAAAATACCTTTTCATAAGTTCTTGTTTATCAGAAAAACCAAAAAGACGTAAAGCCTCATAATTACAAGTAATAAGATTAAAATCTTTATCCCAAAGCTTACAACAAAACGGCAAATACTCAAACAAGACCATATTCATCTCTTGCTCTTGATTACGTTTATATTCTATCTGGCGCTTTTCAATTGCACTGGCAAGCAAAAAACCGCTCATTAAGAGCATATTTTCCTCAACATCGCTAAACAACTCTTCAGTTTTGCAATTGTCAATACCAATAAAGCCCCATTTTTCGCCGGCAATATTAATAGGCGCAATCAGGATACTCTTTATATCCTGCGGCATTAAAACCTCTTTTTCGCCATCAGATAAATTGCATATAAGATTATTTAAACAATTACCAGTATTAATTGCTTTTAAAAAAGAAGGCAACTTAGTATATGGTACTTTTTCAAGCTCTTTAAATCCTTGTACAGAAAAAGTATCGTTAGTAAGTTCGTAAATTTGACTGCAACACAATTCATTTATCGTCTCATCAAAAATACTCTTCCAAATAAAAATCCGACTTTGGTTTGTGACCTTACCAATCAAATTCAAGCATTCATAAACCGTCTCGTCAAAGGTCTTTTTAGTTTTTGCCTCTAAAAGATTTCTGGCAATCTCATTGACCGTCCAAAGCATCTCATCTTGACGAACAAGTTCATAAGTACGGCTTTGGACATCATTTTCCAGCTCTTTTTTAATCTGTAGCAACTCTTTTTGTGACGTTTTTAAGGCATCTATATTAAAATGACCACCAATAAGCCTTGTCGGTCTACCATCGGCATCAAACTCAATGCACCGCCCTAGACTTTTTATCCATAGATAGCTACCATCTTTACATCTAAAACGAGCTTCGGCAGTATATATATCGGCAAGCCCATTTAAATAATCATCCAAATTCTGTGATAACTGCTTTAAATCATCCGGATGCACAAGTTCTTGCCATTCACCCGGCTTACCAGTCAAATCGCCTTTTTCATAACCGAGCATCGCCAAATAAGCATCACTGTAGGTTAAAGTATTTGACTGAACATCAAAATCATATACACCAAGCCCTGCCACATCGACAGCCATTTTAAAAAACTCAGTCGACAGCTTAAAGCCGCTTTGAGCCTCTTTTAATTTTGTCAAATCGTGCGCTACAGCAACAATACGACTAGCTTCACCCTTGTCATTAAAATCTAAAATCCTAGACTGCAACTGAACCCAAATAATACTCTTATCCTTACAAAGCATACGAAACTCTATCTGAGCAAACTCTTTTTTATCCGTTATCTGCTCTTGCATAAACGCTCTAACGCTTGGCAAATCTTCAAGTAGTATTCGTTTTTCAAACGCATAAAAATTAGGTTTTATTTCCTCTATATCATAACCGAGCATATTTGCCCAATGTCTGCCATAAACAACAAGATCCGTATTTAAATCTCTATCCCACGATGCAACTTGCAAATCGTCTAAAAGTTTAACTAAAAAATCTCTTGCAGTGCCATTGTCAAGTTTTCTGTAAGGCATCTTACTGCCCCCCTTTTACCACTGTTTGTGAGACTAATGCAAACTCTTGTACAACCATTTTGAAAATATCAATAAGAACAGGATCAAAATGCTTACCCTGTTCTTTTAAAATAATCTGTACAGCCGACTCGTGACTAAACGCCTTTTTATATGAGCGCTCAGAAGTTAACGCATCATAAACATCAACAATTGCCATAAGTCTACCTTGAAGCGGAATATCATCGCCACTTAGCCCTCTAGGATAACCCGTACCATTCCATTTTTCGTGGTGAGTGCCAGCTAAAATTCTCGCTTGGGTCAAAAAAGCATCTTCGCTTGCATTTTTACTTATACTATCGATAATCTGTTCACCAAAAACTGTGTGCATCTTCATCTGTTCAAATTCTTCCTCAGTCAATTTGCCGGGTTTTTGTAAAATCTCATCTTTAATCTTTATCTTACCGACGTCGTGCAACTGCGCGGAATTTAAAAACACTTCCAAATCCCACTGTGATACAGTATCTGTGTACACTTTTTGCTCAATCAATTTGTCAAGTAAGATTTTCAAAAAGCTTTGCACCCGCTCGATGTGAAAACCTGTCACATCATCTCGGCACTCCACCAGCTCTGCCACAGTATTTAAAATAGCATTTTTCAACTTGACAATAGTACGAGTCTTCTCCTCGACCATTAGCATCAAGTTCTCATTATAATTTTTAAGCTCCTTTTTTTGCTGCTCGACAAGCAAATGAACCTCAATGCGTTTTAACAAAAGCGGCGGCGAAAAAGGCTTTGTAATATAGTCAATTGCCCCTAAATAAAAGCCTTCAAGCTCACTTTGCGTATCCGTTTTTGCCGTAAGAAAAACCACCGGTATATCGCATACATCCGGCATAGACTTTAATTTCCTGATAACGTCATAGCCGTTCATTTCTGGCATTTCAACATCTAGTAAAATAAGATCTGGCATAATTTTCTCAAGCATTTGCAACAACTTTTGTCCCGATGGAATGGTAAATACATTATATCTATCAATAAGAGCATTCTTGCCTATCGTTAAATTCGTAACGCTATCATCAACCAAAAAAATCGTTTTATACTCTTTGTGCATAACCAAACCTCTTTCAGTCACTAATGTAAAAGAGTTCTCTCCCCTCAGATAAATTTTTCGCCTCATCTTTACTCACTGCTTCAGGGCAAAGCTCCACACTTATATTATCAGCTCGCATCTTTTGCGCAAGTCTCAGCGCCTTAAAATAGCGACCAGCGGAAAAAGCAACTACTACTTGTTTTGGCACTTTGCTCTTTTTATTTTCACGTTCTAATGCCAAAAGCAACCTATCTACTCCTAGTGCAAAACCAATCGCAGGACAATCTTGACCAAAACCTGCCATAAGGTTGTCATAACGACCACCGCCGCAGATGGGAAAGCCAAGCTTTGCCGAATAGCCTTCAAATACCATACCTGTATAATAGCCAAAATCACGAATCAATCCTAAATCAAAGCTTATCTTATCGCAAACACCATAACCTGCTAAATTATCATAAATCTCTTGCAAATTATCAAGTGCCGCAAGGCTTTTAGCATTATCACAAAAAGAACGTGCCTTGTCCAAAACACTCTTATCACCTTGCAAAAACAATACTTTTTGCAAGCACTCACGAACATTATCCTCCAAATCAAGAGAATTAGCATACCGCTCTAAGCCTGACAAATCCCTATTAGACAACAATTCTCTTATAGCAAAGGCAGTATCTTCATCCATTTTAGCACTCTCGACAATTCCATTTAAAAAATCCACATGCCCCAAGCTAATTTTAAAATTGTCCAGCGAACAGCCCCGCAAAGCCTCTGCCGCAAGAGCGATAACCTCAGCATCAGAACTTGCTGCTGTCGCACCGAGCATCTCGACACCCGCTTGATAAAACTCACACTGTCTGCCTGTTTGCGCTTTTTCATAACGAAAAACATTACTTATATAACTAAGGCGTTTAGGCTTTTGCCAGTCATTTAAACGAACGGACGCCATACGCGCGATAGGACAAGTCATATCAGCACGAAGAGCCAGAGCTTCACCTTCTCTATCAAAAAATTTAAACGCTTGTTTATCCAAAACATTACCATCAAAAATCTGTGCATATTCAAAAGTTGGCGTTACAACCTCATTATATCCCCAACTAAAAAACAATCTTGCCAAATCAGCTTCTAAATAGCGCTTAGTATAGGCATCACCAAACAAAAAATCACGTGTACCATAAGGAATTTTACTTACAAACCTATTTTTTGTCATCTTTTTTACCCTCTATCCTTGATAAAACAAGCTTATAACCACCACTACCATAATCAAAACAGCGCTTAACCCGAGCAATAGTTGCTGTAGAGGCACCAGTTTTAGAAACAATATCGTCATAAGTGCTACCTTGGCTGACCATTTTTGCGACCTGCATTCTTTGGGCTAAAGCCTTTAGTTCACTTACAGTACAAACATCTTCAAAAAACATATAAAATTCTTCTAATGTTTTTAATTTGCCAACAGCCATAAAAAACTGGTCTACCAAGCCATCTTTAAGATTACTACTCATAGTGCACCACCTTTAGAAAATATAAAACAATAATATAGATTATTATACCATAAAAGCTAGCCATTCAAAAGATTATTTTAGCAAATTAAAATTTTCAAATATAGCTCTTGACACAACATAAAAAAAGCTGTAATATTTTATCAATAATAGTCATCTAGAGTAGTTGAGGGATTAGGCCCGATGAAACTACGGCAACCACACGCAAAGTGAACGGTGCCAATTCCTTGAAGATGATGAAGATTTGCTTTTAAAACCTCTTCATCTTAAGAAGGGGTTTTTTCTTGTGATAGAAAGGATTAAACATGATAACAATCACCAACGTAAGCAAAACCTACCAAAGCAAAAATGGACAAATAAACGCGCTAAAAGGCGTCGACCTTAAAGTTGACAAAGGTCAGATTTTCGGCATCATCGGTCAAAGTGGCGCCGGCAAAAGCACGCTCATTCGTTGCATTAACATGCTAGAAGTCCCTACCAAAGGCAATATAATCGTTGACAATCAAGATATGACAACGCTAAAGGCAAAAGACCTTCGCCGCGCCCGTCAGAAAATCGGTATGATTTTCCAGCACTTTAACCTTTTGACCTCACGCACAATTTTTGACAACATCGCTTATCCACTAGAAATTCAAGGAGTAGACACACAAACAATAAAACAAAAAGTACTACCACTTTTAGAACTCGTAGGGCTTAGCGACAGAGCAAACTACTACCCATCACAATTATCCGGAGGACAAAAACAGCGTGTCGGCATTGCTCGTGCGCTCGCTTCAGACCCTAAAGTTCTATTGTGCGACGAGGCAACCTCAGCACTCGACCCGCAAACAACAGCATCCATTTTACAACTACTAAAAGACATAAATCAAAAGTTTGGTTTGACAATAGTCCTTATAACCCACGAGATGAACGTTATAAAGCAAATCTGCGACAAAGTTGCGGTAATCGAAGATGGACTGATAGTCGAGCAAGGCGACGTTTTAGAAATCTTTACAAACCCTAAAACCAAAACAGCTCATGAATTTATCAGCACGATAACAAACCACGACCTGCCGGCGAATTTAAGTTCCAAGCTATTGCCTTATGATAAAAATAGCCTTGCAGATAACCTTATCGTCAGACTGTCTTTTATCGGCGATAGTGCTACCCAACCAGTAATATCAAGTGCTATCAAACTTTTTAATGTTGATGTAAGTATAATTTACGGCAACATTGACACAATAAAAAACACCCCTTATGGTACGCTTATTGCCGAAATTACAGGCGATGCCGGCAAAATCCAAGAAGCTATAGCGCATCTTATAGAACAACAACTACAAGTGGAGGTACTAGGCTATGTCAGAGCAGATAATTGAACTATTAATCCAATCGTGCATTGAAACCTTTTACATGGTTTCGGTATCATCACTAATCGCCTTTGCCTTTGGCATACCACTTGGCGTACTGTTGACAATCACAGACAGCGGACACATAAAGCAAAACCTAGCATTAAACCGTTCTCTTGGCGCTGTGATAAACGCCCTTCGCTCCACACCTTTTATCATACTAATGGTGGCAATCATACCACTTACAAGAATACTTGCAGGAACATCTATCGGCACATCAGCAGCTATCGTACCACTTACAATAAGCGCTATCCCTTTTGTTGCAAGGATTGTCGAATCATCACTAAAAGAAGTCCCTCACGGCGTCATCGAAGCTGCTATCGCTATGGGCTCTACTCCACTACAAATAATCTACAAAGTACTACTTCCTGAAGCATTATCTGGCATAATATTAGGTCTTACACTCACAGTTGTAAGTTTAATCGGCTACTCGGCAATGGCAGGCGTTTTAGGTGGCGGCGGACTCGGGGACCTTGCTATCCGCTACGGTTATCAAAGGTTTCAAACTGATGTTATGATTGCAACAGTAATAATCTTGATAGTAATTGTTCAACTAGTGCAATCTGTCGGCGATACCCTTGCCAAAAGAGCAGACAAAAGCAAACTATGAAAAAGCTTATTTTGCTCATCATCTTGCTACTTACAAGCGCTTGTGCCAATAACGATGCAAAGTTAAAAGTCGGCGTGCCAGAAGGTCCTCAAAAGCAAATAGTAGAATTTATCGACAAAACCCAAATGCCGCTTGATATAATAGTTTTTAAAGACTACAACAAACTCAATATCGCATTAAAAGAAAATAAAATCCAGCTCAATCTTTTTCAAAATAAAATCTACCTAGAGCAAAATAACTCAGACGATGAACTTGTAGCTATTGCCAAAAGCTATATAAGCCCGATGGGCATATATTCAAGCAAATATCAAAAGCTAGAAGAACTACCCAAAAAACCGCTCGCGCTTATACCAAACGACGATATTGGAAAACTCAGGGCAACAAATCTACTGCAAAAAAAAGGACTTACCAATGCCAGCATTTTGCAAATAGATTTAAACAAACCATTGCCACAAACTGCTGATATAATACTTTTGCCACTAGAATACGCTACAAAAAACAATTTTAGCCCAGATAAAGCTCTGGCAAAAGAAGACACTTTATCCGCTTTCACCCAACTTATAGTGACAAACAAACAAAATCAATCAGACCCTAAAGTAACAAATTTTCTCAAAGCCTACAAAAGCGAGCAAACAAAAGAATATGTCAAAACTAATTTTCCAAATTTAATCTTGCCAGACTGATGGAACGAAAAGTGTACACTAAAGTGTATACTTTTTTTGTTTGGAAAAAACCAATTTAAGTGAATACTAAAAACAGTATTTTTCTGTATCATTTCCATGAAGTGCAGTTTTTCTCTACGTATTTTTTAAAAATAAAAAACACCAGTATGTATATTTAGCACATCAACACACTAAAAAGTGTACAAATTTCTGTATACTTTTTTATTTTGTTGTACAAAACATTGCAAAAAATGTTGTAGTAAAACATTTTTTGATATATACTATAAACTAACAGGTAGATTAAGGGGGCAAAAATGTGACAATTGAAATAATAAGAGAACGCTGTACAAACTGCTCTGGTTGTGAGTTGTGTATAG
This sequence comes from uncultured Acidaminococcales bacterium, assembly GCA_964551985.1. GTDB lineage: Bacteria > Bacillota > Negativicutes > Acidaminococcales > JAISLQ01 > CAZKFG01. The sequence goes on along the minus strand of CAZKFG010000006.1, from coordinate 13,859 downwards.
AGTTTTGTCCACAAAAGAATTTTGTGTTAATTCAAGGCAAAATACAAGTTGTCAATCCTGATTTATGCACCAAATGCAAAATGTGCGAAATGAGTTGCCCTAGTTTTGCAATCTGCGTAAAATAGTATTTTTAAGTATTTATTTATATATTTGAAAAAATTATGTTATACTATACAAAAAAGAAAGTGAGTTAGCTCAAAAGCATAATGATATGAAAGTAAAACTATTGCTCATTTTTATAATTTTTGTGATATGTTTTAACATACCGCTGAAAAAAACCATTTGTATAACAAACGACCAGACAAGCATTACTTACAGTATTCCTGTAGATAAAGATGACACTTTGACAATGTTGACAGGTTCGACAAAAGAGCTTCTTACAGTCCAACAAGACTATCTTATCGCTCAAAACCCAGATAGGCAAATAGATGAGCTGATACTGTTTATCGGTTCTAACCAAAAACTACTGTCAAACAATGTTAATTTAGATTTGCAACAACTTGGCAGCACTGGGCAAAAGCTTACAATCGAACTTAAACCAGCATCTTATATAGACATACTAAAAACAATTATTATACTTACAGTCTGAGCTCCAATCTGACGGTTGGAGTTTTTTTGAGGAGGAAAACGCATGAATCATATATTAATCGCCCTATCTGGAGGAGTAGACAGCGCTGTCGCTGCTGCAAGCTTACTAGAACAAAATCACAAAGTGACCGCACTGACAATGAACTTTCACTCACTTGACCCACGCAGCATAGCTCAAGCTAAAAACATTGCCGATAAGCTAGGCATAGAGCATCACACGATGGATTTGACAAGTCAATTCAAAGATCAGATAATCGGGCAATTTATCGAGCAGTACAAGGCAGGCAATACGCCAAATCCTTGTATTTTTTGTAACCCTCTTTTAAAATTTGCCACGCTCACAACAATGGCACAAGAGCTAAATTGTGACTTTATTGCCACAGGTCATTATGCCCAAATAAAAGAATATGAAGGCTATTATCATATCGCCAAAGCAAGCAATATAACAAAAGACCAGTCTTATGTCCTTTACAGGCTCGGTCAAAACGTGCTGCGAAAGTTACTTTTTCCGCTTAACAAAATAACTGACAAAAGCCAAGTGCGCTCTATAGCCAAACAGCTAGATTTAGAGGTCCACGACAAAAAAGACAGTCAGGATATCTGCTTTATACCGGACAATGACTATAAAAAATTCCTTTTAGAAAAAGACCCTAGCCTGCAAAAAAAAGGCGAGATAATTCTAGAGCAGACAGGTCAAGTGCTTGGTACGCACTCGGGCGTTGCCTTTCACACAATTGGTCAAAGGCGCGGGCTTGGCATAGCATATTCTCAGCCGCTATACATAACTAAAATGGACTATAAAACAAATAAAATATTCGTCTCGGTGCAAGAGAATCTCTACAAAACCACCCTCACTGCCAAAGACGTCGTATTTAGTGGAAGGCAACCGTCTTTGAACACAGAACTTTTTTTTGATTGTAAAATCCGCTATGCCCACAAACAAAGCCCATCTACGATAATCTTGACAGATAAAAACACAGCACAGATAACCTTCAAACAGCCACAAAAAGCTATCACACCAGGTCAAGCGATAGTTTTTTATGATGGTGACATTGTTATTGGCGGCGGTACAATAGATAAAGTTTAGTGGATTAATTTTTAAACAGCTTTTTATAATAATTTGATTGCATTATAAAAAAAATGTCAAACATATTTAAAACATATTTAAAACATATTGTAAATAATTAATAAACATGGTACAATCATGGACACGCAAGATTATTTACTCTTTTACTGAAAAATTAAACTTTGTAAAACATAGTATTTAAGCATTCACTATGCAACAGAATTTATCCTTTAGAGACCAAATATTTTATACAGAATACTATGTATAAAAAAATATTTATAAATAAAAAACTTTTAAAATCTTTATTGTAAATGAAAAACCACTATGATACAATCATGAAAACATCAAACTAATTGAATTAACATTAAAAGTAGCAAAGTAACAACTAGCCTTAAAGATCGTGGTAAAGAAAAGGACGGACGATACTTTGAAAAACGAACTTTTAGACCAAAAAAACAAAGAAAACTTTTTCCGCAATAAATATGAAACCATGCCTATTATAACACTTGGCGGGGTCGTTATAACAGAAATAAACGAAGATTTTACACTGTTATTTGCTAACCAAACATATTATGACATTGTAGGTTATAGCAAAGAAGAGCATATAGCTAAATTTCACAACATAGGAATTGACACTATCCACCCCGACCAATCTAAAGAAGCCGCTAGTTTAGCGCTAGAACAGCTAAAAAAAGAGGGTACATTTAGCTTAAAAGCCAAGCTTGCCCACAAGACCAAAGAATACATTTGGGCACATTTTCATGGGCGTATTTTTTGTGATGATACTGGCAGAACCTTATTATCTATTGTTATTATAGACATAACAGAGTACATCATACTTGCCGAGCAATATGAAAAAGAGCACAATTTTAACAATCTTATTTCCTCACTCACTGATGACGGTTTTTTCGATTGCGATATAGCAAACAAAACAATTCGCTACTCAAAGAACTTTGCCGATAGAATGGGTGTAACTGAAATAGTCACAAACTATCCTGAATCTTTATTTGACAAAGGCATCATAACACCAGAGAGCATGCCTTATTATCTAGAAAGATTTAAAAATAAATTCACCGACGAAGTATTCGAAGAAGAATTACACTTTATCGCCGCTGATGGCACTGATGTATGGTATTTGTACCATTATAATGTCATACACGACGAAAATGGCGTACCTGTTCGTGCCGTTGGTAAAATGACCAATATCACAGAACAGCACTTGAAACTAGAAGAACTAACAAAAAAAGCAAACAAAGACCAACTAACAGATCTTTACAACAAATCAACAACCGAATTTTTAATCAAAGAAAAATTAAAACAACGCCAATCTAGCAAAGATAAATATGCCTTATTTATCATAGACATAGATAACTTTAAAAACATAAATGATAGATTAGGACATCTATATGGCGATATCGTACTAACAGAGCTAGCAAATGCACTTAAACCTTTGTTTCGCAACGACGATATTGTCGGCAGAATTGGCGGCGATGAATTTTTTGTCTTTATAAGAAACTACAAATCAATCGACGTTATAAAAAGCAAAGCACAAGATATTTGCAAACTATTTTGCAGAACCTACAAAGAAGGCACTATCTCTGTCACCATCTCATCTAGTATAGGTATCGCTTTGTGCCCAGAGCACGGTCTAGAATTTGATGAACTATACAGAGCCGCTGATACAGCGCTATATAAAGCTAAAGCTATCGGCAAAAACCAATACGCTTTTTTCGATGGTAAAATTGTAAATGTCTATAAATCACACCGAACAGAAATCGACAACCAAGGTTATATCCAAAAAAACTTTCAAGCAAACCGCGTTGAATACATCTTTAAACTTTTGTACAGCGCAGAAAAACCTGAAAAATCAGTACAATCAGTGCTAAGATTGCTTACAGAACATTTTGGTTTTTCCAGAGGCTATATTTTTGAAACAAGCTCTGATGGCAGCTCTACTTCAAATACTTTTGAATGGTGCATAGATTCAGTAACGCCACAAAGCGACAGTCTGCAAAGCCTTCCTATAGAACTCCTAGAAGAAGTAATTGCTTCTTTCAACGAAACAGGTATGTACATTCTGCCGTCTTTAAAATACGCCTCTTGCAAAGCTCGCGAAATACTAGAACCGCAAGACATTAAATCAATGTTCTTGTTTGGCATCATGAAAGAGAAAAAATCAGTAGGCTTTATCGGTTTTGATGACTGTATCAACGAACGAGTACCCACAAAAGAAGAAATTGACGAAATCTGCACAATCTGTCAAATACTTGCAACATTCTTACTAAAACAACGAACAACAGAGCAAGAACTAGAACGCCTAAAGTTCATTGAAGCTATCATGAATACAATGAACAGCATGTCTTACGTTATAGATTACGAAAACTACAACGTAATCTTTGAAAATAAAAAAGTAGTACAATTGACTGGTAAATCTGCTATCGGTAGCAAGTGTTATAACGCCTTTAGAGATTTTGATAAACCTTGCTCAGATTGCCCAATGGTAAATCTGTCAGAAGAAAAATCCCAGTACACAACAGATATATACAACAAAAAATATAACATCTTTGTCCGCACAGATGCCTTTTGGATAAATTGGAGCGGAAACAAAAAAGCCTGTCTAATAAATTGCATCGATGTTACAGAATACAAAAAAACAGAATAAAGTAATAAACTACTTTTTAAAACTTTAGACAAAAAAGTTATCCACATTATCCACAGTTTCCACAGGTATACTACTACTGTTTTGTTTAGTTTAGTGTTTATATATGTCTGGCTATTTTGCAAGTGGGTAGATATCATAATACTTTTCTATTACTTACCCATTACTTTTTAAAGTACCTTTTAACCATTGTCATTACTTACTTTTCAGTTTGCACCAATACTATCATATTGCCTTAATTTTACTATACACAAAATCACTGTTTTGTGTATTTTTTGTACGGTTTTTCTGTAGTTTATTGCTTTTTTCGTACAAATAAAACAAATTCTAACTTCTAATCATAAAATAGAAACACCCCCTGTGGAAAACTACAAAAAATTAAAAACAATTAAGTAATTATTTAAACCGATTAAGTAATCAACTTAATTGTCCTTAATATTTTTATTAAAACACAATTACTCTATTTTATTTTAACACATTTCGAATTGTTTTGCAAGCTATTTATTCTTTAAGAATAATTTATTTATTAAATCTTTTTTGTCTAAACAAATCAACCATTTGACTGAAATTTGATTCAGCAGCAATATCTTGGGCACTCCTACCCTCTTTGTTGCGAATGGATTTATCAGCACCCTTTAAAAGAAGCTTTTCAGCCATATAATAAACACCTTGCTTATGATATATAGAATAATTACCATTAGAAGCAATCATAAGCGCAGTTTCACCTTTAGAGTTGACAAAATTAACATTAGCGCCACTTTGCAAAAGTAAATCGAAAATCGCCATAGAATCTTTTGTGTACGGTGCAGCAATCGCCATCATTAAAGGACTTGTCATCTGTTCGTTTGGCTTGTAATAAAAGTGTGAAGGCAAATTGACATTCGCACCACCGGCAATAAGCGCTTTGACTATAGGTAAATTTTGAGCGGCGATAGCCTTTAAAAGCGCAGTAGAATTGACAACCCCATTGCCATCGATATGTATATTAGGATTAGCACCATTTTTAAGCAACACTTCAACCAACTGCATTTGACCTGCAGAAACACTAAGACCCAGCGCATTATCTGTATAGTCATCTTGAACATAGTTTATATTCGCACCATCATCTATCGCTTTTTGCACTAAAGATGCATCTTTGTTGAGCACTGCCACTCGCAAAGCACTTTCTTTTTTGCCAGCAATTACACTAAAGGGGAAAACAAACAACATCAGAAGAAAACACACTAACAACTTTTTCAAAATAAGCCCTCCTTTTATTTTGTAATTTTATTTTAACACAAAACAATCTCAATTCAAAAAAATTTTATTCATACTACCACTGCTAAAACCTTCTAAATCTAATGTAACATACAAAAATCCAAGACTTTTTAGTTTATCTTTTATCAAATCCGCTTTTTCAAAAACCATATCTATTTGCTCTTTTGATACTTCTATTCTTGCTATATCGCCATGAAATCTTACTCTAACCGAAGTTTTAGCAGGTAAAAAACATTTTATAAACTCTTCTGCTTCATCAATTTTACGCAAAACTTCCTTAGTTATTGGCACCCTATAGGCAACTCGTGCCGCAAGGCAAGAGCTAGACGGTTTGTTCCAAGCACTGATATCAAAATTATTAGCAATAAAACGAATTTCATCTTTAGTAAAACCAGCCTCTTGAAGAGGGCTTTTTACCATATCTTCTTCAAGTATTGCCAACATACCAGGTCTGTAATCTTTCAAATCGTCAGCATTAGAACCCTCAATAACATACTCAATACCATTACTTCTCGCCCAATCACACAATAAATCAAACCTATGCTGTTTACAAAAATAACAGCGTTTCTCATCATTTCTCACAAACTCAATAAGAGTAAGCTCATCAGCATCTAATTTAACAAAATTAATACCAATCTCCTTAGCTAAATCAACCGCCTCACTTATCTCTCTTTTAGACAATAGTGGCGAAATAGCCATAACAGCTACTGCCTTATCTTTCAAAACATATTTAGCAACATATGCCAAAAAAGCACTATCAACCCCACCAGAGAAGGCTACTGCAACACTTTTCATGCTCTTTAAATTCTCTTCTAAAACTGCTAGCTTATTCATAAATTAAAACCTAGTCCTCCAATAATTCCACATCTCAGAAAAAGTCTTATTAATAACCGCCTGTGAAGCCAAAGTAGACTCACCGGCAATCCTTGCATAATAAGGAAGTCCAATCTGTTTTATTTTATAACCGTACTTATGAGCCTCAACGAGCAGCTCGGCATCAATAAATGAACCTTCCGAACTTAGTTTCACTTTATCTAAAATGCTACGTTTAAACAACTTAAAAGAAAAATTAACATCGCGAACCTTCAAACCGAAAAACATTCTTATCAAAAGATTATAGCCACGCGACAAGACTTTTCTGCGCATTGGCTCATCTCTATTTTGTCTAAAGCCAATCAAAACATCTTCGTCACCCAAAGACTCAATGGCACGAGCCACATCATCAAAATCCAGCGGCAAATCCGAATCCATATACAAAATATAATCCTTGCTCGCAGCATTAAAACCCTCGCGCAAAGTCCCGCCAAGCTTACGATTAACCTTGTTGTGCAGCACCTTAAGTTGTGGCAAACTTTTTGCGAGCGTCTCCACAAGCTGCCCACATCCGTCTGTACTGGCATCGTCTACAACAACAATCTCAAAATCAATATTCAGTCGCCTAGCGAGCGCTGCTGAATTATCTATACACTTTTCAATATTGTCAATCTCATTGTACATTGGATAAACAAACGATAAATTAAACCCCTCACGCAAAATTAAAGCCCTCCTGACGGTGGATTATAAATAGCAACCACCTTATCTTCTAAAGTCTTTACGACAACTATATATCCTTTAAACTGGTTTGGAATTTTAGCAAACTGCTTATCTGACAAAACAAGCAGTGACTGATTTTTTTCACCTTGAACAACATCAGCAAAATTAGCCTCTTTTAAATACTCACGGCTTGGCAACTGTATATACCAGGCAAAGCCTGGTCTATAAAACTTATTTACATAAATACTCATGCCATCAGTATAATGAGCTTTTACCTCATCTTTAACAGCGTTTACCGTAAATTTACTTTCAATCGGCACAAAAATCATCGATACAAGTACAACCGAAAATAGCGTCATGCCAACGACAACACTCATCAAAGCTACATTAAACTGTCGCCTTTTCAAAGCCCACCATAAAAGAAGCAACATCAAGAGGAAAATCGCTGTAATCGCTATCAAAGCTGACGACACCTCAGGAAAATCGCGCACACCAAAAAAATCTAGTGCCACAACAAATACTACCATCAAAATGCTCATAATAAAAGCATCTTTTTTAAAACCAGAGCGTTCTTGTAACTTGCAATCAAAATAATAACCGACAAGCATACTCACAGCAGGTATCATCGGGTAAATATAGGATACAAGCTTTGTTTTAGAAATGCTAAAAAATACAAATACGCAAAACGCCCAAATAAGCAAAAATAAAGGTGCCGAGCTATTGCGATCGCGATTGACAATAGCATTAAAGACCGACTGCAAAAGCACCGCAATCCACGGAAAAAAGCCGACAAACAGTACAGGGAAATAATAATACCAAACATTTAAATCCTTGTGTTCAGGCTCGAGAAAACGAGTTATATTGTGAAACCCCAAGAAAGTTTCGATAAATTCAAAACCATGCAACTGATACATTCCAACATACCAAGGTGCAGGAACTAAAAGGGCCAAATACCAGCCTTTTAGCGGTTTAAAAAAACCATTTTTATATTCACCGCGCAAAATAAACCACAAAAAGCTAAACCCGGCGCCAAACACTATGCCGACAGGACCTTTGGTCAACACCGCAAAACCCATCGCTATATAAAACAGATAGTACTGTTTGCGTACAAAACTAAACAAACACAAACTAAGAAAGAAAGTAAGCGTTGTATCTGTAACTGCTGCCCGACCGATATACAAACAAAAAATACTTGTCACAAAAACAAAGGCCGAGATTATGCCTACCCTGCGACTAAAAATCTCTTTACCTGATATATAAATAAGCAAAACAGTTAAAATCGCCATAACAGAGGCGGGAAAGCGTGCAGCAAATTCCGTCTGACCAAAAACGTGAAAACTTGCCGAAACAAGCCAATAATACATCGGCGGCTTGTCAAACCAAAACTCGCCATAAATTCTCGGTGAAAAATAATCGCCAAATACTATCATCTCTCTTGCCGTCTGGGCATAAACAGGCTCGTCTGGGTCGAGTAGTGCTACATACCCTAGTCCAAAGAGCAAAATCAAGCTAGAAAAAATCAGCAATATAAATACATCTATAACAGTCTCTCGTCTCATACAAAACCCCTTACATCAAACTTTTTTATCTCGAGCAGCAAAATCCTTATAGGAAAACTTGCGCAAAAAGCTCACACCTAAAATTTGTACAGCTAAAAACATCCCACAAAAAAACGGCAACGTCTCAGTAAACAAGCGCCACAAAATGGCCGCTATCCCAACTAAAGAAGGCGGATAAAAACCAGAGAACAAAAACAAAAAAGCCGCCTCACCAACCCCCAGTCCACCCGGTGTCGGAGCAAAATAAAGCGCCAGTTGAATTAATGCCGACAGGCAAAGAACCAAGAAAAAATCCACCTTACCTGAAAGAAAATAAAAAAGTAGCGGCACAAAAGCAAGCAGACAGCTAACATTTAAAAAAGACAGCAAAAAAACCTTTGCAACCTTTGTCTTATTATTGACAAACGGCATGTAAGCACCTTGAAAAAACAGCAATAACTTTGCCCCAATTCCCGTTTGAAAAAACGCCTTATTACAAACTTTCAGCCACAAGTAGCGTCCGAGCGCTAAAAACCTAAGTCTTAAAAGATAAAAAACAGCAAAAAAAGACAATAGCGCAAACACTATGACAACCCCTGTACTCTCAGGCAACCACTTCGGCGGGAAAAACACCAGCGCAAAAAGTGCATAGAGCGCAAAATTTGCCGCTGCAAACAAAGTTCTTGCCAAAATAATTATAAAAATAGACGAAGAGCCAACCCCTGCTTTTTGCAACATCGCATACTGCGCTAGTGGACCACCTGCAGCGCCCGGCGTTAAATTTGCCAAAAAATAATTCCCCAAAACTGTCGCTACTGCGTATTTAAACTCTATCTTAAAAGAAAAAATACTCGCCAAAGTCTTGACCCTCAAAGCATCGAAAAACAAACCGACTGCCACAATCAAAACAAGGCAAAAAATACTAAAAGCATTTAATCTAAACAAATAATCAAACATACCCCTGTCAAAAGTAAGCACCAGTACCAACACCATAATGACAGAAATCAAAACAATAAAGCTAACTATCTTTTTTTGCCAAAAACTCATAAAATATCTCCAAAGTTAATCAGTTGTATATCACTTTTATGCACAAACCGCAGCACTTCGTCAGAAGTTAGAGCAAAAAGTTCCTCTTGCCAAGCATAATCCCAGCCAAAACTCTTGCCTAAAAGCGAGTTATCACTACCCGGATGACACATAATCTCACTTATAGCATCATCAGGCAAACCGCGCAGAATAAACATCAATCTATCTTCAGTCAACCGACCACCAAACAACATACCAAAAAAATAATCGCTCGATTTAAAACCAGAACTCAAATAGCCATCTCGTGCCAACATTGTACACTGTGACAACACTCCTCTTGCCACAATACGCGCCATATCTCCTTTATCTTTAGCAAACAAAATATTCTCTTGCGGCAAACGTACGCGCGCTACACCAAACTCTAACGCTACCTCCCGCACAATTTGTGCCACAAACGGCAGAACGTGCAAATGCTGGTGACTGTCGATATGGGTTATTTTCACTTTACTATCATAAACCTTTTGCATTTGAAGCAACAGCTCTTGTTTGACCTGTTTAACACTTATTTTACCTAACAAATAGCGTTTAGCGAACGCTTTATAATCAGGCAAAAAAACGCCGTTATCATCAAGCAAACTATCAATACCACCTGAAGATAGCGGCTTTAGCGAGCCGACCAAAGACAAGTGTACGCCTATTCCAAGCTTTGGACAAGAACGGCAAAGCGCTATAGCATCATCAAAAGCCTTACCGCAGGCGATAACTGTCGTACTCTTTACAAGTCCTATTTTATGTGCTTTGACAATCGCAGAGTTAATACTCTCGTGCAAGCCAAAATCATCAGCATTTACAATAAGTTTTCGCAAAACAATCTTCTCCAAACATCATAATTTTTTTCTATAAAAAATCAGACATATAATTATACCACAAAAAAGCAATATATAAAATCTTAATTTAAAACTGAAAAAACAATCCCCAAAAAACACTAAATACCTCTATTTTAAGCTATACAAAAGATTTTTCATACTGTAAGATTGTCTTAATTTATACTTTGCAGTATAATCTATGTAAAATGCTACTTTATTTTTTTTTATCTTGCAAAGCATTTTTGTAAATATTAACCATGAGGTGATAAAATGACTACTTTTTTAGTAGGTATGGTAATACTCATTGTCGGCGGAGTTGTTTACGGCAACTACTGTGAACGGGTCTTTGCTCCAGACGACAGAAAAACTCCGGCAACAGAGCAATCCGACGGCATTGACTTTGTCAAAATGCCCAAATGGAAAAACTCTTTAATCGAACTGCTAAACATTGCTGGCACAGGTCCAATCTTAGGACCAATACAAGGCATTTTATTCGGTCCAATAGCTTTTTTACTCATTCCTATCGGCAACGTCCTAGGTGGCGCGATGCACGATTATTTTGCCGGTATGATATCACTGCGTGAAAAAGGCGCCCAAATGCCAGATCTTGTCAAAAAATATCTAGGCACAAACGCTTATAAAATTTACAACATTTCTCTATGCCTTTTAATGCTGCTCGTCGGTGCGGTTTTCATCTACACACCAGGCGATTTGATCGTAACCCAGATACTTTTAGAAAAATCAACAATAGACAACCCTGTTGTCTGGATTATTTACGGACTTATATTTATTTACTACCTTATGGCAACACTAATGCCAATAGACAAAATAATCGGCAGAATATACCCTATTTTAGGTGCTATACTCCTTATATCGGCAGTTGGCATAAGCATTGGTCTATTCGTCCGAGGATACCCACTAACAGAACTTACCTTCTCCGGTATTCTAGGCGACTACCCCGGAGGACTGCCACTTGTTCCTACCTTTTTCGTAACCGTTGCCTGTGGCATAGTGTCAGGCTTTCACTCTACCCAAGCAACAATGCTCGCCAGAAGTGTCGGCAACGAACGCGAGGGCAAACGCACATTTTACGATATGATGATACTAGAAGGACTAATCGCCATGATTTGGGCTGCCGCCGCTATGGGCGTATACAACGCCGCACTCGTCACAGGCTCTGCAGTTGGCTCACCTTCTGTCATTGGCGTTGTCGCTCACGATATGCTCGGCAGCATTGGTGGCACTATCGCCATTATCGGCGTTATCATCTTACCGATAACCTCTGGTGATACAGCCCTGCGTTCATTAAGATTAATGCTCGCCGATTTTCTCAAAATCGACCAAAAACCAGCACGAAATCGCATTTTACTCTCTAGCGCAATTTTCATTCTCGTCGCTTTGATACTCTTTTACGCCAAAACCTCAACTCAAGGCTTTAACCTCTTGTGGCGTTATTTTGCATGGAGTAACCAAACAATCTCCATCTTTTGCTTTGCCCTTATTACAATATACCTGAAAAAACAAGCCAAAAACTACTTTATCTCACTACTGCCCGGCATGTTCTACTGCTTTGTAATTTCAAGCTACATCTTTAACGCCAAAATAGGCGCTAATCTGAGCATGACAAACTCATACATACTAGCTGCAATAGCAACAATCGCCTATGCTGTAATGATTTTCAAAAAAAGCAACCAAAAAAATTAGCCATTTAGCTACATCTTGGCAAGGAGAAAAAAAGATGCCAAACAATCAAATATCCCTACACATAGCAAAACCATCTGATGCCAAACAACTACTTGCCATTTACTCGCACTATGTAGAAAAAACCGCAATTTCCTTTGAATACACCGTACCAACCGTTGGCGAATTTGAAATGCGAATTAAAAACACTCTGGCAAAATACCCCTATATCATCGCAAAACTTGGTAGTGAAATCTTAGGCTACGCCTACTCTAGTGCATTTTCACCAAGAGCCGCTTACGACTGGTCAGCAGAAGTTACAATCTACCTTAAAGAAACACAACAAAAAACAGGGCTTGGCAAACTTTTGTACGACAAATTAGAGAAAATCGCTAAAGCCCAAAACATACTCAATCTCAACGCTTGCATAGCCTGCACAGACACAGAAGATGAGCATTTGACAAACAACAGCGTACAATTTCACGAACACTTAGGCTACAAAATAGTAGGAAGATTTCACAAATGTGGCTACAAATTTTTCAAATGGTATGATATGGTATGGATGGAAAAAATAATTGGCAAACATTGTCCAAACCCAGCACCTGTAATACCCTTTCCCAAATTAAATCTTGAAAAACTACAAATATTTTAGCAAAACAAAAACACCCGCTTTGAGCGCGGGTGTTTTGCTTATTTTGAATATTAACTTTAAAAATAAAACCGCACATAGCCAAACAGCAAGTTTTGTTTAATTTTATCGCCGTTGTGAGTCAACCTAGACTTAAAGTCATAGTAGTCGACATTAAGGTCAATGTTTTTTGCCAGCATATACGAGCCGCCTAGACTGTAGCCTTGAAAACCAAAGCCGCCCACATTAAAATTAAGTTCTACAGTTTGAGTGTTTATAGAGCCAGCATAAGGCACATCATAATAAGCAAAGCGCAGTTGGTAAGAACCTGGTTTGTCTCTGTCTGTAGCGCCATAGTTTAGCCCTGCCGCCCAGCCATCGCGTGAGCCTTTCAAAATGCCATTTGCAGCAGCATCAGCTAACCAGCCTGCTTGAGCTTTGCCGCCACGGATGTAGTTTGCCCAGGCGAACCAGTTATCGTCAAACTTGTGGTCCAAGCCCAGTTCTAGTATGGAGGTATTTATTTTGCCATAGCCAGCCAAAACCATACCTGTATTGTCGCCAACCCCTTGAATGTCATAGTAGGTAGCAGCTGCGTGCAGTTTGTCTGTAAATGAGTAGTCCAGCTTAGCACCGTAGATTTGCGTGTTTTTTTGTTCATTTACATCGTTGTAAAAGTAATTGATATAATCAGCATTTGGGCGTAGAGCAAAAATATCTAGAGCCAGTTTACCTTTGGAAAGCCCAAGCACAAGTCCGTCAGCTTCAGTGTCTAGCACCATGCCGTATTGGGACAGGTAGTTAAATCTACCTGCTGTTACAGCAACAGCACCAACCTTGCCTTGAACGTAGGCGCGGCGAAAAATTGTCGCCGACTCTGCTACACCACCAACCCAATTAGAATCATATGGTAAAATTGTGTCTTGGGCGTTTGTGCGTAAATCTTGTGTGTTTTCCAGCATACCTGTGTATTGCCAAGTGTCGTTCACTTGTCCTGTCAGCCACAGGCGACTGCGCA
>CAZKFG010000005.1:0-51714 GCA_964551985.1 uncultured Acidaminococcales bacterium | reverse complement strand
TGTTATGGTCGATAGAGGTAGTGGCTCTGGGGTTATTTTTGATAAATCGGGACTTATTGTTACTAACAATCATGTTATTGAAAATTCTGGCGAGGTTGTTGTCAGCTTGACTGACGGTAGAAGTTTTGCTGGTAAAATTTTAGGTGCAGATCCGACTACCGATTTGGCGGTGATTAAAATTGATGCAACAGGTGATTTACCTGTTGCGCAGTTTGGTAATTCTGATGAACTTGTCGTCGGTGAACCTGCGATTGCCATTGGAAATCCTCTAGGGATTGAACTTAAAGGTAGTGTTACAGCAGGTGTAATTAGCGCTTTAGGTCGTACACTTGATATTGGTGAACAGCGTTTTGAACTTATCCAAACAGATGCGGCTATAAATCCTGGTAATTCAGGTGGCGCTCTGGCTAACGCCGATGGTCTTGTAATTGGTATCAACAGTATAAAAATTAGACTCGCAGGCGTTGAAGGAATAGGCTTTGCTATTCCGATTAATGTTGTAAAGCCTATTGTCAAAGAACTTATTGAAAAAGGGAAGATAACAAGAGGGTATCTTGGTATTGCACTGCTAGATAAAGAGTCGGCGGCGCGTAATTTTAACTATAAAATAGATAAAGGTCTTTTGGTTGCTCGTGTTTATGACAATAGTCCAGCACAAAAAAGTGGCTTGCAACAAGGTGATGTAATACAGGCAATCAATGGCAAAGAAGTAAATAAAGTCCTTGATTTGCGTGCGGTTTTAAATTCTTTACCTATCGGTCAGAAGATAGAGCTTGCAGTTTTACGCGATGGTAAAATAATCTTGTTACCAATAGTGTTAGAACAAATGCCGCAGGGAGAATAGTTTTTGAATATTGATATTATTGCTATCGGTAAGATAAAAGAAAGTTATTTAAAAGCCGGAATTGACGAATTTTTAAAGCGGTTAAAACCATTTGCTAAAATCAGCTTTATTGAGCATATGGAAGAGAAAATGCCAGATAGTCCCTCGGATGCTCAAAAAATGCAAGTCTTAGCAAAAGAAGCAGAGAAAATTTTGCCGGCACTTTGTAGCTATGATTTTGTCATACTACTTGATGTTATCGGTAAAAAGTTCTCATCAGAAGAGTTTGCTAATTTATTAGAGAAAAATGCTGTAAATGGCAAAAGCGATTTGGCGATTGTTATAGGCAGCGCTTATGGTCTGCACGATAGTTTGAGAGAAAAAGCCAATCTTAGGTTATCCTTTTCAGATTTTACTTTCACACACCAGATGATAAGGTTACTTTTGGTTGAACAAATTTACCGAGCATTTAAAATTATCAACAAGCAAAAATATCATAATTGATTATTTTTTAGCCTGCTGACGTATTAGCGGGCTAAATTTTTGGATATTAATACAAATTAAATGTCATTTTATTAGTGAGGTGTTATTATGAAATTGTTTTCAGTAGATGTAGAAAAATGTATAGCTTGTGGTGCTTGCAGTGATGTTTGCCCGTCAGGACTGATCGTTTTAAATGGAGATAACGTTCCCGTAAAAGCTGGTGGGAGAAGCTGTATAGCTTGCGGTCACTGCACCGCTGTTTGCCCTGTTGGCGCGATGGATAATAGGAAAAACTCTCTAGCTGTGCAGGAAGCAGCGCAAAGTATGCCAAACGCTTGTGATATGCTAAGCATTTTAAGAGCGCGGCGTTCTGTTCGTTGCTATGAACAAAAGCCGCTGTCTGATGCTGATATTAAAGGCTTACTGGAGGCGGCGCGTTATGCGCCGATTGCTTCTAACATGCAAAATATTAGCTATATTGCTATAAATAATAAAGAAAAGTTAGAGAAGATTAAGCTTGCTGTTATTGAGTGGATGAAGTATTGTCTTGACAATAACTTGCCTGGTTCTGATTATTTTAAAGGGGTAGTAAAAACTTTTGATGATGGTCGCGATGTGATTTTGCGCGATGCACCAACGCTTATTGTTGCTGTTGCGAAAAATGAGCAGGAAAATACTGCGAGAACTAATTGCGCGTATGCGTTTACTTATATAAGTCTGCTTGGTCAAAGTATGGGTATTGGAACTTGCGTGGGTGGCTTTATCGATTGGTGTTATAGTCAAAAATGGCAAAAGCTCAATGAAACACTTTTTTTAGAAGATGGTGTTTGTGCAGTTGGGTTCTTGCTTTCTGGCTATTCTAAATACGATTATAAACTGCTTCCAGCTCGACCTGAAACTAATGTATACATTGAACATTAATGTATACACAAAAACTACTTGATTTTGTATAAAAATACTATTATTATTGTTTTATAATAAAATTAAGGAGTGATGATATGGATATTTTTGAAATGTCAAAAATACCTTTAAACAAGGCAATTGAAGCAATGAAACTAGACGATAGTGCAGCTAGCATTATCTCTCAACCGGAAAAGGTGCTTGAAGTTAGCATACCGGTTAAAATGGACAATGGTACAACAAAGGTATTTACTGGCTACAGATCTCAACACAGTACAGCTGTTGGTCCTGCTAAAGGTGGCATTCGTTTTCATCCTAATGTTACTATGGATGAAGTAAAAACTTTGAGTTTTTGGATGACTTGCAAATGTGCTGTTGCAGGCTTGCCTTATGGCGGCGGTAAGGGTGGTATTATTGTTGACCCTGCCACTTTGTCTGAAAGAGAACTACAAGAATTGTCAAGAAACTATATCCGTGCTATTGCTCCTATCATTGGTGAGTATACTGATGTTCCTGCACCGGACGTTAACACTAACGCTAAAATTATGGGCTGGATGGTCGATGAGTATAGCAAGTTAAGAGGTTGTGGCGTTCCTGGCGTTATTACAGGTAAACCAATTAGCCTAGGTGGTTCAAGAGGTCGTGCGGCGGCTACGGGTTATGGCGTTATGGTGTCAGTTCGTGAAGCTTTTAAAAAGTTAAATATTGATCCTAAAACAGCTAGTTGTGCAGTGCAAGGATTTGGTAATGTGGGTGCCTTTGCAGCTCAACTTTTATACGATCTAGGTGTTAAAATTGTGGCTGTGAGCAACTCTAAAGGCGGCATATATAAAGAAGCAGGATTAAATCCTTACGAAGCAGAAAAATATATGATGGCAAACAAAAAGACTTTAAAAGGTTTTGACGGAGCATCTGAAATTAGTAATGAAGATTTGCTTGAACTTGATGTAACAGTGCTTGTGCCATCGGCATTAGAACTTGTAATTACAGATAAAAATGCAAACAATATCAAAGCAAAAATCATCTCTGAAGGTGCTAACGGTCCTACAACTCCAATGGCTGATGAAATTTTAGCTAAAAAAGGCGTTATGGTTATTCCTGATATTTTGGCAAATTCCGGTGGTGTTACTGTAAGTTATTTTGAGTGGGTACAAAATCTATACAGATACTATTGGACAGAACAGGAAGTACAAGAAAGACAAGAGCGTATAATGGTAGAAGCGTTTGAAAGTGTTTACCAAACATCTAAAAAATACAGTGTAGATATGCGCGTGGCGGCTTATATTGTAGCTTTGAACAAAATTGTTGAAGCTATGAAATACCGTGGTATATGTTAATAGTGTAATAAATTTTTTCAAAAAAGCAGGGAAAACGACTGTTGTGGCGAATTGCTTATAAGCAAGCTATTAGCAGTCGTTTTTAGCATAATATTTTATTAATTAATTAGGAGGGAAAAAAATGATTAAACAAAAGGCATTTGACTTTATTGACAGCAAAAAAGATGAGATGATTAAGCTTTGGGAAGAGATTGTCAACATGGAGAGCGGTTCACAAAATATCGCAGGTATTGACGCTGTTGCCAAAAGAGTGCAAAAAGAGCTGGATTCTATGGGTGCCAAAACTCGTATTGTAGAGTATGAAAAAGCAGGCAATATGGTTATTGGCGAACTAGCAGGTGGCAATAAGCCTGGCGCATTTTTATTTGGACATATGGATACAGTGTTCCCATTAGGCGAAGTTGCCAAAAGACCGTTTACTATCAAAGACGGTAAAGCCTATGGTCCTGGTGCACTTGATATGAAAGGCGGTATAATTTGTGCACTTTATGCAGCTAAAGCATTGCAAGCAGCAGGTTTTAATGAACGCCCAATAAAAATTTCTTTTTGTGGTGATGAAGAAATTGCTCACCCAAACTCTGATGCTGACAAAGTTTTTATGAAAGAAGTTGCAGGTTGTGCCGCCGCATTTGATTGCGAAACAGGTTTTGTTGACAATTCTGTTGTTGTCGGACGTAAGGGAACGGCGATTTTTAAACTAGCAGTTCACGGCGTTGCCGCTCATGCCGGTAATGACCCTAAACGTGGTCGCAGTGCTATTTTAGAGATGGCTCACAAAATTATTGATATTCAAAATTTGACCAACTGGGAAAGAGAATATACCTTTAATGTCGGTGTTATCAAAGGTGGTACAGTATTTAATTCTATTCCTGATTACTGTGAAATAGATGTTGATATCAGATACATAGACCCTGCGATTGTGCCTGAACTTAAAGCTATGGTAGAAAAGGTTGTAGCTAAAACTTATATTGAAGGAACTAAAACAGAACTTGTAAGTTTCCGTCAGGGAATACAAGCTATGCAAACAACAGATGGCGTGAAAAAACTATTTGATTTACTTGTAAAAGTAAGTGAAGAAAATGGCTTTGGTACACCAAAACCAATTACATCAGGCGGTGGCTCTGATGCGGCTTATACTGTTATGGCAGGAGTTCCTACTCTTTGCTCTATGGGTGTAAAGGGTGGTAAGAACCATAGTATTGAAGAATTTGCTGAAGTTGAAATGCTATTTGAACGAGCAAAACTTCTTGCAGCAATGATTTTAAGCTTAGATGAGCTAAAATAATTTAAAGAGGGGGAGACTAACATTGGCTGAAAATGAAAAAAAGCAAGATGAGTATAAGGTTAGTTGGAAAGGCTGGCTATCACTACTATTTCTTTGCGTATCCTTATCAGGATTATTAGCAGATAGTCCAACTGCTTGGAGAGCGATTGATTTTAGCACTTTGGTTGGTAAGTTTGGTAATATTGCGGGTAGTAAACATAATTTTACAGGTGCCGGTGGTCTTGGTGCCAGAGACGGATTTTTGTTCACTTTAACACTATTTCCAACAACAATGTTGGCTTTAGGTCTAATCCAAGTATGTGAATCACTTGGTGCACTTCGCGCGGCAGAGAAAGTTTTCCGTCCGTTTTTGCGTCCTATTATGGGTATTCCTGGTGTTGCAGGGCTCGCCTTTGTAAGTAGTTTTACAAGTTCTGACGTCGGAGCTGTTATGACTAAAGGATTGGTTGAAGAAGGTATGATGACTGAAGATGAGCGGGTAATATTTGTCTCTTATCAGTATGCCGGTTCTGCGACTGTTACCAATACTTTCGGAACAGGTGGTCCACTAATTCCTATTTCTGTATTGCCTGTTGGGGCGATTATAGGGTTGATTTTTGCGGTTAAAGTTATTGGTGCAGTTTTAATTAGAATGTACATTAAATATTACCGCATGAAACATCCTATAACAGGAGGTGTGAAATAATGGCTAATCCTTCTGATACAAATATTGTTGAAGAGTTTATGAAGGGTGCGAAAAAAGGCTTTTATATTGGAGCTGAAATGATTGCACCTGCGATGATTATGGCGTATGCTTTGATTGAATTTTTGAAAATTACAGGGCTTATGCAGATGATAGGTACAGTTTTGCAGCCAGTTATGGCGATTTTTGGTCTTCCTGGCGAGGCGATAGTAGCACTACTTGCTGCGTTTTTTGCTAAAGCGGCAGGGTGTGCGGCGGCGTTTACTTTGTTTGCTGAAGGCAAAATAGATGCAGCGCAAGCTACAATTTTATTCCCAGCTTGCGTTACTATGGGTACACTAGTCGGGCACTTTGCACGTATTGTTTTGGTTTCTGGTGCAAGTAAAATATTTTATCCTGTAATGCTCGCAGCGCCTATTGTCGATGCTGTAATAGTTATGTTTTTAACTAGAATGGTCTTGGTCTTTTTCTGATTAAATTTATTTTTAAAAGCACACCTTAAGCTTGTCTAAGGTGTGCTTTTTTATTATAATAATGATATAGTCAGTTTACGGAGGCAATTTTATGACGAAAGACATTTTAATTATAGAACATTGGTTTTACGCTATGTATATCTTGTTTGCGGGAATTCTAGTGCAGCAAGCATTTTCAAGGCTTATTTTTCCTTTTTTACAAAGGTATTTTAAAAGCAGGCTCTCTGATAAATTTTATGCTCTTATAGCCGTTTCTGTGCGTGGTCCTGTAAGCTTTGTTTTGCTATCTAGTGCAATTTATTTTGCGATTTACAACAGTCCGGTCCACGAATTTGCATCGGAATTTTTCTTGCGTTTATATAGATCTTGTATTATTTTGACCTTTTTTGCGGTTTTATATAGCTTGAGCAACAATAAGCAAGAGCACTTGCAAGAACTTATTAGTAAAATTGGCATTTCGCTAGACCCGATACTGCTTAATTTGGTTAGTAGTATTTTACATTTGCTTGTAGTAGTTTTATGCTTGTTGACACTGGCAAAAGAGTGGAACTACGATATAAGTGGCGTTGTTGCTGGTCTTGGTCTTGGGGGTTTGGCACTTGCTATGGCATCTAAAGACTCCTTGGCGAATATCTTTAGTGGTTTTGTCATTTTGACAGATAAGCCTTTTTCCATCGGTGATTATATAAAGGCAGCCGATGTTGAAGGATCGGTCGAGAATGTAACATTTCGTAGTACAAGAGTACGTACAGTAGAACAAAGCATTATCCACGTTCCCAATACTAATCTTGCTAATCTACCGATAACAAATATGTCACGTCGTCCAAAAAGAAGGGCTAAATTTTCTATCGGTCTTACATACTCTACCTCTAAAGAAAAACTGCAAGCTTGCATTAGTGATATAAAAACTTTTTTAAATACTTGCGAAGACATTTGCCATGAAGATGGTGATATTCTTGTCGCTTTTTCCGATTACGGTGCGAGCAGCTTAAATATTACAATTATTTTTTATACTATAATGACAGACTACGCAGGTCACTTGTCAGTATTAGAGAAAATTAATTTTGCGATTATGGATATTGTAGATAAAAATGATGCCTCAATGGCGTTTCCCAGCCAAAGTATTTATTTTGAAACACTACTTGATGTAAAAAAATAAAGATTTTATAAAAAACCAACCACCTCTTTTGAGGTGGTTTTTAAATGCAAAACTCCGCCACAAGAGCGGAGTTTTTAAAAAAACAATAATTATTATTTCTTTTTAGCTTTAGGGGCAGCTTTTTTAGCTGGAGCAGCTTTTTTAGCTGGAGCTTTTTTCTTGCCGTTTGTAGCTTCTTTAAATGCTTTACCAGCTCTGAAAGCA
Organism: uncultured Acidaminococcales bacterium; assembly: GCA_964551985.1. Lineage (GTDB taxonomy): Bacteria > Bacillota > Negativicutes > Acidaminococcales > JAISLQ01 > CAZKFG01. The sequence goes on along the minus strand of CAZKFG010000005.1, from coordinate 44,368 downwards.
GGAACTGTTGCAGCAGGAATTGTAATTTCTGCGCCTGTTTGTGGGTTTTTACCTTTGCGTGCTGCACGTTTGCGAGCTTCAAATGAGCCAAAGCCTGCTAATTGCACTCTGTTACCAGCAGCAACAGCATCTTTCACTGCTTCAAATACAGCGATTACAGCTTTGTCAGCACTCTTTTTGGTAATTTCCGCCTTTGCAGCAACAATACTAACTAATTCAGATTTGTTCATTAATACAACCTCCTAAAATTTGCTTAATTTCTAGATTTAATCTATACATTTGATAGATTAAATCAATTAACTATTGTTTAATTCAAGCTATTTTGCAAATATCCTGCTAAAACCTTGAAAAAAATACTAAAAAAATCACTTATTTTTAATTTTTAAGACTTAAGTCCTATAAAAATTGATTTATTGGCTTATTTCTGTACTATTTTTAATAATTATACCGCCGCTTTTCTTTATTAAATCTAAGGCTTGTTTTGTTGTTTGGGGGTCTATGCCACGGCAAGCCGCTAAATTTAAAATTACTTGAAATTTTGCTCTTAGTAGTTGTAAAACTGTTGTTTTGACACAGTAATCTGTTGCAAGACCACCGACAATTACTGTTGTTATATCATTTTGCTTTAAATATTCTATAGCGCCGGTAGACATTTTTTCGGCAAAATCGTGGTAACAAGCACCATATGGGTGCATATCCGGCTGGATACCTTTATAAACTTGGTAATCGTAACTATTAGGATCAAGTCCGTCTAAAAAATCAAAACCTACAGTTCCGACAATCGCATGTGCCGGCCAATATAAGTCGCAATCTGTTTTTCCCTCTATTGGTGATAACGGTGGATGATCTTCTGTAGATAGCCAAATGGCGTTATTTGAATGTGCATCTCTTGAAGCAATGCGAATTTTAGCGAATTTTGCTTGGGCATTTAATTCATCTACTATTTTGTCTCCATCTTGCACAGGTAGCTCGTTTGGGCAGATGGGGGTAAAAGTTTTTTGTGCGTCAACGTCAAAGCTTGCAACAAATTGTTTTTCTGGTAAGTGCATGGTTTATCTCCTTGTTTTTTATATTTATATTACGTCATTTTTAGCTAAAAATAAAGCTAATTGTTGACAAAAACAGAAAAATTTTCTAAACTTGTAATTAGTAATGTTATTATTTAAGTTTATTCTTAATTGAGGTGGTATTGTGTTAGAACAATTGCTTTTAGCAATGAAGAAAAAAGGTCTTAAGATGACTCCGCAAAGAAGGCTTATTGCTAGTTGTATTGCCAAGCAAACAGGTTTTTTTTCTATTGATAAATTGTATGATAGAGTAAAAGAAGAACAAAAAGATATAAGTATGGATACTGTTTACCGTAATGTGAATGCTTTGTGTGATATCGGTATGCTCTATAAGATAGACAAACTAGGTCGTGGCTTTGAATATGAGCTTACTGCAGGCAGGCATTTGCATTATATGGTCTGCCAAGCTTGTGGTGCAAGGCAGGCATTTACAGATTGTTTGTTTGATAAAATATCTTTGCAGTGTAGGGAAACTAGCGGTTTTTTGTGTACAGGTCATAAGTTTGAGCTATATGGCTTTTGTAGAGATTGTCAAAAGGAGAGTTGTGATGAATAGAAAAGTATTTTTGTTAGCTTTAATTTTAGTAGTTTTTTTAACCGGTTGTAAGTCAGAGCAAAAACCATTAAAGCAAACTGAGAAAAAGCAAGTTGTTGCAAGCATTTATCCAGTTTATGAATTTGCTAAAGTAGTAGCTGGCGATAAGATGGATGTTAGTCTTTTGCTTAATGACAAACATGTCCACGATAAAGAGCTTGGGGTAGCTGATTTGAAAAAAATCCAGTCAGCGGAAGCATTTTTGTATAATGGTGGTGGTATTGAACCTTGGGTTGATAAGCTTGTTGCAAGCATTGACAATAAAAAGCTTGTCATCGTCAATACTGGTAGTGGTCTATTTGCTACTAGCGAAAAAACAGACCCACACATTTGGCTTGATGTTAGTTTGGCGATAGGACAGGTGGAGGCTATAGTTAAAGCGCTTAGTAAGCTAGATGAGAAAAATGCTGATTATTACAAGAAAAACGGAGCAGATTATATCGAAAAATTAAATTCTTTGCATAAACAATATACAGAGCTTGGTCAAAAATACAGTGGTAAAGAATTTGTCGTTATGCACCCGGCTTTTGGTTATATGGCGAATAGATATAATTTTAAACAGATTGCTCTTGTCGGTTTAGATGAACATAGCGAGCCTACTGCCCTTGATGTAGCGAGGGTATGTAATGTGATTAAAGATAAGAAAATTAAATTTGTATTTGTAAAAAGTGATGTTGATGATAAGGTAATGAAGCAGGTTGCAGATGCAACTAATACCAAAGTGCTTTTTTTAGATAGTTTGGAAAGCTCTGTAGGAAGTAGCTATTTAGAGGTTATGCAGGTTAACTTGCAAAATCTTAAAAAGGCATTTGAGGGCTGATTATGGATGTTATAAAAACAGAAGGCTTAAGCGTTTGTTATCAAGATAAAGTAGTATTTAAAGATGTCAGTATTAAAATTTCACAAGGTGAATTTGTCGCTATTGTCGGACCAAATGGTTCGGGAAAAAGCAGCTTACTAAAATCTTTTATCAAGCTTGCACCTATTTGCGCAGGCTATGTACAGTTGTTTTCAGATAGACAAGAGAATTTTAAAGATTGGCAAAGACTTTGTTATATATCACAATATCCCTTGCAAAGTAATAGATTATTTCCTATAACGGTGCAAGAGGTAGTAGCGCTGGGTTTAAAAAGACAAGGGTTTTGTCTGCCAAGCTTGGATAAATCTGAGCAGCACCAAATTTTAGCTTCGCTGGAACTTGTCGGACTTGCAGGGCTAAAAGAGCAATTGCTAGGCAAACTGTCAGGCGGTCAAAGGCAAAAAGTGTTTTTAGCCAAAGCTTTTCTCTCCGGTGCGGATTTGTTTTTGCTTGATGAGCCTACAAGTGGAGTTGATGCCGATGCTAAGCTAGAGCTGTACAGCCTTTTGCGTTCATTTAGCAAGGTTAACAATAAAACAATAGTTTTAGTAACGCATGATATGGAATATGCTTTAAATAGTGTTGATAAGCTTTTGTGCCTAGAGCAAGGGAGTGTGTGCTATTGGGGTGATGCCGAAGGTGCGTTTTCACATAGGCATAAGAGTGGTTATTATTTTACTTGTAAGGAGGTAAATTGTGGACATATTTGAATTTGCCTTTATGCAAAGAGCATTTGTAGCGGGGATTATTGTCGCAATTATCTGTCCTTTGATAGGCATTTTTCTGGTTGTACGTCGTCAGTCTTTGATTGGCGATGGTCTAGGGCATATGGCGTTTGCCGGCGCTTGCGCAGGCTGGTTGTTTTCTATGCAGCCTGTTTTTAGTGCTGCTGCTTTTACTGTTGTAAGTGCTTGCATAATAGAAAAAATGCGCAGTTTGCGTGCTGATTTTGCCGATATGCTACTTGCGATATTTTTTTATTGCGGTATGGCCTTGGCTGTTGTTTTAGCTAGCATGCAGACAGGGTTTGGTATGGTTTTAAGCAGCTTTTTGTTTGGCAGTATTGTTACTGTCAACAATACTGATCTTCTTGTAGCCTTTGTTTTAGGTGTTGTTATAGTACTGTTTGTGTTTTTAAACTATCAAAAGCTTGTGTATATTGCTTTTGATGAACAAGATGCCAGAGTGTGTGGACTTTCTGTTGATAGGCTAAATTTTTTGCTTGCTATTTTAACGGCTTTGACAGTTGCCTTATCTATGCGAATTGTGGGTATTTTGCTTGTATCGGCTATGCTTGTCTTGCCGACTGCCTGTGCATTGGTATTTGAAAGAGGTTTTAAACAGACGCTTATCTTGGCACTTGCATTTTCCTTATTTAGCATGATTTGTGGTCTTGTTGCTTCTTATTATCTGAATTTGGCACCTGGTGGGGTAATAGTTTTACTTAGCGGATTTTTGTTTTTTATTTGTCAAAGTATTTCTTTTTTTAAAAAAGGGTTTAGCGCTTTTGTAGCGAAATAATATACTATATTGTTCTAACAAGGAGGATGGTTTATGACTAGTAAAGTTTATATCGCTTATTTAAATGACCCAAAACACCGCCCTAATCCTAAAAAAATAGATGAATTGTTCACGGCGGCGGGTTTTGACAAGGTTTTTAGCCCCAAAGATTTGGCGGCAGTTAAAATTCACGTTGGTGAAGAAGGGCTTAATACTTATTTAAACCCTATCTTCTTGCGCCCTGTTGTTGAAAGAATTAAAAAAGTAGGTGCAGTACCATTTCTGACTGATACAAATACTCTTTATTCAGGCTCAAGACATGATAGCCCAAACCATGTAATGACGGCTATTCGTCATGGGTTTGGTAGTGAAGTTACCGGAGCGCCGTTTACTGTGGCAGATGGTCTTAAGGGTGATAACTTTTCTTATGTTGAGATTAACAAAAAGCATTTTGCCAAGGCAGCAATTGCTAAAGATATTTTAGATGCTGATAGTATGTTTACTTTCAGTCATTTTAAAGGACATGAACTTGCCGGCTTTGGTGGTGCGATTAAAAATCTGGCGATGGGTTGTGCGCCACCTGTTGGTAAAAAAGACCAGCATGCTATTCGCTTTTTTGTAAGTTCAAAAAAATGTATCGGCTGTTCTCGCTGTATAAATGTCTGTCCGGAATCGGCAATTAGCTTGACGGCAGAGAAAAAGGCGAAAATTGACAAAGAAAAGTGTATCGGTTGTGGCGAATGTATGACAGTTTGTCCACCTAAAGCGATTAACCTTGATTGGGAGACAGATATAAAAGAATTTTTAGAAAGAATGACAGAGTATGCCTATGCCTCTCTTGCCAAAAAAGAAGGCAAACTAGCGTTTATGACACTTGTGGCTTCTGTTACTCCGTATTGTGATTGTGCATCTTGGTCTGATGCACCGCTTGTATCTGATATTGGCTTTTTAGCGTCTAGTGATCCTGTGGCGATAGACCAGGCTGCGCTTGATTTGGTAAACAATCAAGTAGGACTTGTAGATAGTGAATTAGGTCGAGCTGTGCCAGCTGGTGAAGATAAGTTTTTGGCGCTTCGTCCTGCTGTTGACGGTCGTCATACTTTGGTTTATGCTGAACAACTTGGCATGGGTAGCCGCAAATATGAGCTGATAAAGGTGTAGATTTTGTCAAAAAAGGATTGGTTTTACGTAGAAAATCAAAAAACAGCCGTAATATTTTTACTTATTGCGGCTGTTTTATGGAGTACGGGCGGTTTATTTGTTAAGTATATAAAGTGGGACGCGATGTCAATTGCAGGTGCCAGAGGGTTTGTCTCGATGTTTACAATTTGGCTTTTGGTGCCAAAGGCTCGGGTAATATCTTTTGATAAGTACTTGTGGTTGGCAAGTTTTTGTTATGCCTTTTTATGTATGAGCTTTATCAACGCAACCAAACTTACAAGTGCTGCGAATGCTATCTTTTTACAGTACACAGCGCCTGTTTTTGTAGCTATTTTTTCGGCTGTTGTGTTGAAAAAGAAAATACAAAAGCTGGATTTTTGGGTTATTGTCATAACGCTTTGCGGTATGGCACTGTTTTTTTTGGGTGATTTTTCTTATTCGAGTTTGCTTGGCAATCTTCTTGGAATTTGTAGTGGTATATTTTTTGCGGTAATGATAATAGCCTTTTCTTTTATTCGTAATCTTGAGCCGAGTATGGTTATTTTATATGGTAATGTTTTAACCTTTTTACTTAGCTTGCCGTTTATGAATTTCCCTTTACCTGACAATCAGAGTTTATTGGCTATCTGCTTTTTAGGTGTATTTCAGCTTGGTATACCATACATAATGTATTCTCGTGCGGTTGTCAAGGTAACACCACTAGAATCGATTATAATCCCTACAGTAGAGCCTGTTTTAAACCCTATATGGGTGTTTTTTCTGCTTGGAGAAAGACCGTCTAATTTTGCTATTTTAGGCGGATTTATCGTTGTCAGCATTATAACTTTTTATTGCATAAAAAAACTAAAACAAGCCTAAAAACTATATTTATAATGGACTTGCTAATAAAAAATGGATAAATCGTCTGATTTATCCATTTTTTTATTAAAGTTTTAATTGTGCTTTAATGCGCTCTATTGCTTGGACTGTCCTGTCTTTGTCGCCAAAGGCGCTAAGGCGAACGTAATTCTCGCCGCTAGGTCCAAAGCCTGCTCCTGGTGTGCAGACTATTTGAGTTTGTGTAAGTAGTATGTCGAAAAATTCCCAAGAGGATGTTTTAGGTGGGGTTTTTAGCCAGATGTATGGTGCGTTTATACCGCCATAAACTTCAAGGTCCAGTGTTGACAAGCCTTCTCTGATAATTCTAGCATTTTGCATGTAATAGTCAATCATTGCTTTAACTTCTTGACTACCTTGTTTTGTATAGATTGCTTGGGCGGCTCTTTGGGTGATGTATGATGTACCGTTAAACTTGGTTGTTTGCCTGCGACGCCACATATCGTTTATTGATACTTGTTTGTTTTTGTCAAAGCCAAATAGTTTTTTAGGTACTACAGTGTAAGCGCAACGTACGCCTGTAAAGCCTGCGGTTTTAGAATATGAACGAAACTCTATAGCGACTTTTTTCGCCCCTGGTATTTCATAGATTCTGTGAGGAATATCAGGTTCTGTAATATAAGCTTCATAGGCTGCATCAAACAAGATTATGCTTTGATTTTTAATTGCATAGTCTACCCATTTTTTCAGTTGTTTTTTGTTTATGCCAACACCTGTCGGGTTGTTTGGTGAACAAAGGTATATGATATCTACTTTTTCTTTAGGCAGTTGTGGTAAAAAGGTGTTTTCTGCCTTGCATGGCAGGTAGACAATGTTTTTGAAATAACCGTTTTTGTGCAGTTTGCCAGTACGTCCTGCCATAACATTTGTATCAATATACACTGGATATACAGGGTCTGGTATGGCTATTTTGACGTCTTTATCAAACAGCTCTTGTATGTTTGCAACATCGCATTTAGAGCCATCGCTGACAAACACCTCGTCGTTACTTAGTTTTACACCACGACTGTTGTAATCATATTTAATAATATCTTCAATTAAAAAATCATAACCTTGTTCAGGACCATAGCCACGAAAAGTTTCTTTTTTTGCTAGCTCGTCTGTGGCTTGGTGCATGGCTTTTATTACTGATGGAACTAGCGGCAATGTTACATCACCAATACCTAGTCTTATTATATCAGCGTCTGGATGAGCCTTTTTGTAAGCGTTTATACGTTTGTTTATTTCGGCAAATAGATAACTTCCGGGTAATTTAAGGTAGCTATTATTTATTTTTGCCATATTTATACCTCTTTTCGTTATTTTAATTTATAATATAGATATATTATATCAAAGGGGTGGGTAAAGTTGGTAGGGGTTTGGAAAATTTTTTTACTTTTGATGGTTTTTTGTTTTGTTAATACATCGCAAGTTCTCGCACAAAGAGTGCTGTTTGTGCCGCTAGATGATAGACCTGTATGTTTTGAATATACTGTAAATACTCTAAAAGCAGCAGGGCTTGAGGTCATAGTGCCGCCAAGAGAACTTATTGCGTCGCGTTATAATATGGGTAATCCTGACGGGCTGTTAGATTGGCTGACTAAAGAGGCCCCAGCCGCTGATGCGGCAGTTGTTTCTACAGATGCGCTTATATATGGCGGGCTTGTATCTTCGCGTAAACACGAATTTGCTTATGACGTCCTACTCACGCGCTTAGAGCGACTAAAAAATATTAAAAATAGTAGCTTGAATTTAAGGCTATACGCTTATAGTACAATTATGCGTACACCAAAAGCGTCTAGTGGTGGTGTGGAGCCAGATTATTACGAAAAGTTTGGACCACAAATTTTTCTTTATTCGGCATTATCCGATAAAGAGCAAATGCTAGGTTTAAAGAAAAAAGAACAAGTGCAAAAAAATGAATTGTTTTCAAGCATTCCCAAAGAATATACCGATGATTGGTTTTTGCGTCGGGAGGTTAATTTTAAAGTAAATCAACAGTTACTTCTCATGGCAGATAAAGGTGTTTTTGATTATTTTGTCATGGGCAAAGACGATACAGCGCCTTTTTCACAGTCGCACAAAGAATCAAGAGAACTTAGTGCTTTTGTCCAAAAAAACAATTTGAAAAATTATTCCACCTTTGTAGGTGCCGACCAGCTAGGGCTTGTGCTTTTGACAAAGGCGGTAAATGATTACAATTTATATATTCCTTTTGTGCTATCTGTATATGCTGAAGGTAAAGGTAGCGCAACAGTGCCAAGCTATGAAGATACAGCTATTTTAAACACTGTAAATTCACATATATTGGCTTCTGGCGGGTTTGTGACAAGATATAAAGATAGTGCAGATTTAGTTTTGGCTGTTTATACACCCTTTGATGGCATAACACCAAGTGCCTCGTCGCCACTTAATGACTATACAATTAGTAAGCTTGTAAAAAACTTTTTAAATGATGTGCAAAAGTATCTATCTCAGGGTAAAAAAGTGGCAATAACTGATATTGCTTTTGGCAATGGTTCATCTAATGCACTTGTAGCAGGACTTTTGCAAGATAAGACAGCTTATAAATTGGCTTCGTATGGCGGATGGAATACGGCGAGCAACTCGCTTGGCTATGCTTTATCGCAAGGACTGTTGTCTGATCATATGAAAGAAAATGATAAAAATAAGATTTTGACAGTACGTTTTCTGGATGAATGGGCTTATCAGGCTAATGTTCGAGATAATTTGTACAAAAAAATTGTGTGGCCCAAAGGGATAGATGGGACAGCTTTAAATTCTAATAAAGCTTTGCTAGAGGCCGCCGCTTATGCTGAGATTGTCGTTCTTTGTGAAAAATACGGTTTGCCAAAAGAATATTACAAAAACCTAAAAGTACAATTTCCTTGGAACAGAATGTTTGAACTTGAATTGATAATATAGTATAATAATATTATCAATTTTGCAAGGAGGTTGAATATGCACTGGTATTTGAAAGTTTTGAAAAATTATTTTAACTTTAAAGGCAGAGCTAGACGCAAAGAATACTGGATGTTTGTTTTGATTAATTTTTTGATAGGGGTTGCAATTTTTATAGTATCGCTTGGCTTAGGAGATGTTTTTAATATGGTAGGCGCTGGTTATTCTTGGGCTGTTGCTATTCCCTATCTTGCGGTTACCGTAAGACGATTGCACGATGTAAATCTTAGTGGCTGGTGGCTTGTTGGCACCTATCTGCCAGCTTTGGTTTTGATTTTAGCGTTATTTTTTATGCCTCTTTTTGTAAGCGGTGTATTGTTTATGATGTCGATAATTTTTTCTGTTGTTTTGGTTTTAGGAATATTTATCGCAACACTTATGTCAGGCACAGTTGGTAATAATAAATATGGTCCTGATCCCAAAATAATGTAAATGTAATATTTGTCCTGCAAGCAGATGTTTGCAGGATTTTTTATTTGAACTCATGCTGAATTTTTAGTATAATAAATCCATAAAATCTGTTCTCGGAGGTATTTTATGTACTGGTATCTAAAGGTGTTAAAGAATTATTTTAACTTTAAAGGCAGGGCAAGTCGCAAAGAGTATTGGATGTTCATTTTTATAAATTTTTTGATTGAGACAGTTTTTTTTGTTACTATGTTAACTGTTGGTGATATTGCAGCAACTTTAAGCGGGATTTATTCACTTGCTTTATTTATCCCGACTATGGCAGTTACCGTAAGACGATTTCATGATGTTCATAGAAGCGGCTGGCTGCTTTTAGGTGTATATGCAGTAGCTGGGGTTGGGGCTGCGGTAGGAAGTTTTGTGGATTCTTTAAGTTTTTTTATTCTTTTTTTAATTGTTATGTTAGTAATAGTAATATGGATATGGTATGTATTATTAAAGGCTGGTGATGTCGGCGATAATAAATACGGTCCTGACCCGCAGATAGAAATTGCTAACATGAAAAATGCAGGATAGCAAAGTATTAATGTTTAATTGCACTTACAAAAAACCCGCAAGCAGTTTGCTTGCGGGTTTGCTATTTTACTTAGCATAAGCTTTTTTTAAGAATTTTTCCGTTTCAATTATATAGCGCTCGTGCAGACCTTCGCCGATTTGTTGTTTTTCGTCAAATGCTTCTATTTTAAATATCAGCCTTTTGCCGTGAATTTCTACAATTTCCGCTTTGGCTGTAACCGTCATGCCAATAGGCGTTGCGGCAGTATGATAGACGTCTACTTTTGTGCCAACAGAGCTAAAGCCTTGTGGTAGGTGTTTTTCTGTAATCATTAGGCTTGCACCTTCCATAAGCCCTATCATGGCAGGTGTTGCAAATACATCAATGTCTCCGCTACCATAAGTTTTGGCGGTATTAAGGTTTGTAACTGTTTGCTTTTTTTCGGCTTTAAGTCCGACAGTTAAATTAAATTCTTGCATGTTATTTAAAGGCTGGCACTACTGCGCCAGAATATTTTTCTTCAATGAATTTTTTAACTTCAGGACTGTTTAGAGCAGCGGCTAATTTTTTAAGTGCATCGCGGTTTTCGTCGCCTTGCCTTGCAACTAAAATGTTTACATAAGGTGAGTCGCTTGTTTCGATAAATAGAGCATCTTTAGTTGGAACAAGTTTAGCGCTCAAAGCATAGTTAGTATTTATAACAGCTATTGCAACATCATCAAATGAACGTGGAAGTTGTGCTGCTTCTAGCTCTTTTATAACTATTTTTTTAGGATTGTCTGTGATGTCTTTGACTGTTGCTGTTATACCGGCACCTTGTTTTAGCTTTACTATGCCTGCTTTTTCAAGTAGCATAAGCGCTCTGCCGCCGTTTGTTGGGTCGTTTGGAATAGAGACTATAGCACCTTCCGGTAGGTCTTTTAGGTTTTTAATTTTTTTAGAGTAGATGCCCATAGGCTCTATGTGTACTTTAGCAATAGAAGCTAGTTTTAAGTTGTGGTCTTTAGAGAATTTTTCAAGATATGGTATGTGCTGGAAGTAGTTTGCATCTAGTTCTTTTTCAGCAACAGCAAGGTTTGGTCTTACATAATCTGCCATTTCTACAACTTGTAGCGTTATGCCTTGTTTTTCGAGAGTTGGTTTTACGAAATTGAGTATTTCTGCGTGTGGTACAGCCGTTGCACCTACTTTGATTGTAGATTTTGTTTCTTGTTTTGGTTTGCTATCTTGCCCACAACCAACTATTAAAAGGCTAAGGGCTAGAGCCAGTAGTAAAAATAATTTACGCACGATGTTTCCCCCTTGTTTTTTGTTTTTTAAACTATTAAAAATTATACCACTTGTTATTTTTTCGGTCAATTTTTTCTTAATAATTATTTTAAAAAAGGCTTTATAAAAGTGATAAATAAAGATATAATATAAGTTAAATATGTATGCTATGTGGAAGATAATTTTTGGAGGATAATTTATGAAAAGAGTTTATAAAGCTGATCTTGCTGCAGGAATGGTACTAGCTGAGCCTATAATGGATGATAAACACAGTGTTTTGTTAGAGGCTAATGTACGTTTAAAACAGTCGAATGTGGATACTTTAAAAACTTGGGATATAGAATTTATAAGAGTACGTGAGGATCACGACACAGATGAGTCGCTAGCAGAACAATTAAAGCTTGACAGACAAACTTTTGGTGACATTACTGTAGTAGTTAATGAAGAAAAAGCTCCAGAATTTAACGTTTTAGCTATGACTTCTGAGCAGATAAAAAATGAGCTTGGTATTACACAAGATAATATAAGGGCTATTTTAATGGGTGGGTTTGATAGCAAATTATATTCTAGTGGCGTGGCTTGTAACGTGCAAAATCAGGCTGTTAAGATAACCAGCTTAGTTGATGAAAAAAAACTTGGTGATTATGCAAGTTTGCTTAAAGATTTAGATAAAGTATTTTTTGGCGATAAACGCGAAAGACAGTTGTTTTTACGCGATTGTAATGATTTTGCCAAAAAAGTGGAGAATTTTGTTTTAAATACTGTCGGAGTAATTGGCTATTCTTTTTATCCTTACAAAGATACCTCTAATCCTTTGGTTAAACATACTTTGCGTACGACCATTTTGGCAGCTAAGTTAGCTCAGCTTATGCGTTATACACAAAAAGATATTTTGGTGGTTGTTTTAGGTAGCTTATTGCACGATATAGGTTGCACGCTTTTGCCTGATAATATGCAAAAATTCAACAGACGTCTTAGCCCTGATGAGAAGGCTTTGTACCAAAAACATGTTCTGACAGGCGTTAATCTTGTTAAAGATCAAAGATTTTTGCCCAGAGAAGTGCTTTTGATTATTGGTAGTCATCATGAACTGTTAGACGGTACTGGATATCCTTTGCGTCTTACAGCAGAGAAAATACCTAATCTTGTAAGGGTTGTGGCACTTGCTAACGCAGTTGATACCGCAATGTTCCCGATGACACCAGAAAAAGAGGCTATATCTTTGCCACAAGTTTTAGAGCAATTACCTTATTGGGCTGGTAAATATGATAAGAAGATGTGTGAAGTACTAGCTGTTTATTTGGAAGATTTTATTTTGAGCAACCGTGTTACTTTAGATGACGGGCGGCTTGCCGAGATTATCTGGAGTCATAAGTCTTATAAAGAGCCTGTAATTAGAACAAGTGACGGTGAGATAATTGACCTTAATAAGGCTGCAGGTGTAAATATTGAAGGTTATTCTATTTAGAGGTGTAGATGGATATATTTTTAAAAATTGCAATGGGCATTTTAGCGACAATATCTTTTTTGCTGGCAACTTTTAATTTGCCAGGCAATACTTTACTGTTGTTTTTATTTGTCGGTTATGGTTTTTTTACTAACTATAGCACTATTAGTTTTGATAAGTTGGCTGTTGTGGCAGCACTTTATCTTTTTGGCGAATTGTGGGAGTTTGTCGTAGGTTACCTTGGTATAAAAAAAGAGAATTTAACTTGGAAGAGTACGCTTTTTGTCGGATTTGGAGCGCTGATAGGTGCTTTTATAGGGTCGGCGTTTTTGCCTATCGTGGGCTCTGTTATCGGTTCGGCAATAGGCGCTTTTTTAACGGCGTTTGTTGTAGGATATTGTTCAGGCTCAAGTCAAAGAGGATTTAAGCTGGCTTTAATTGCAATGCGTAATCAGTTTTTGGCGATTATTGGTAAGATAATTGTCGGGATGGTTTTATTTATTATGTTTATTCGCATTTTACTTGCATAAAATAAAGGAGATGTTGCACGTGTTTAAATTTGCTCATAATAATTTTAATGTTCGTGATTTGGCTAAAAGTCTTGATTTTTATGAAAAGGCGCTTGGTCTTAAAGAAGCTAAACGTAAAGAAGCAAGCGATGGCAGCTTTGTTTTGGTCTATTTGGGTGATGGCACTACAAATCATTTGCTAGAACTCACATGGCTAAGTGATTGGGATAGAGCGTACAATCTCGGTGATAACGAATTTCATTTAGCTTTTACAGCCGATGATTTTGATAAGGCCCATGCTTTGCATGAAAAAATGGGCTGCATTTGCTATGAGAATAAAGCGATGGGAATTTATTTTATTTCCGATCCTGACGGTTACTGGCTGGAAATCGTGCCAAAAAGATAATTTTTGAGGTTTTTGTTATGAAAAAATTTAAGGTTGTCGTCACAAACAAGGTTAATCTTGCCGCAATTGACAAGATGAAAGATTTATTTGAACTAAATATTCGTCAAAAAGATACTGACGAAGCTGTTTTTTCAAGTTGGCTAAAAGAAGCTGATGCTATCTATTCTCCTAGTATGATGAAAATAGATGCGGCGCTACTTGATAAGGCGCCTAATCTTAAGGTAGTATCACAAGTTTCGGTTGGTTATGATAATATTGATGTTGATTATTGCACAAAGCGTGGTATAAAGGTAGGCAATACACCGGGCGTTGTCACCGATGCAGCGGCTGATGCGGCTTATGGACTGATTTTGTGTAGCAGTAGGTATTTGCACTCGGCTTGGCTACATGTTAAAAATGGCGCTTGGGGTGAACGTAAACCGTTTGTCATGGGGCATGATTTAAAAGACAAAGTGCTTGGCATTGTAGGTATGGGGGCTGTCGGATTTGCAGTTGCCAAACGTGCGCTGGCGAGCAAAATGAAAATTGTTTATTATAATCGCAAACCGTCTAGTTTAGCAGATAGTGTTTGTGCAAAATATTTGCCTTTTGACCAACTGTTGCAAACAGCAGATTTTGTTTTGGCTACAGTACCTTTGACTGGTCAAACTGAAAAAATGTTTGGCTATGAACAGTTTTGCAAAATGAAAGACACTGCGAGATTTATCAATATAGCACGTGGTAAAGTTGTTGATACTGAAGGCTTGTATAAAGCACTTATTGATAAGAAAATTGCTTATGCAGCCTTTGATGTCACAGATCCTGAGCCGCTGCCTGGTAGCAGCAAGCTACTTGAACTTGATAATGTTGTGGTCTTTCCACATATTGGTGGATATACTATAGAAACCAGAGATGCCATGTCACTTATGGCACTGGATAATTTGATTGCAGGCTTACAGGGCGATAAAATGCCTAGCTGCGTTAACGATAGTTGATTTTTTGAGGAGGTTATGCGTTGAAAAGCGAAATAGTGTTGCTTTTGATGGAAAAAGTTAGCTGGCAGAACATTGTAAAACTGTTTGGCAAGGAACTTTTCCTTATAGAAGGCGACAGTCAAAAAGCTAAGGCTAAACCTCAAAAAGATAGCGAGCACAGCTCTTATATAAAAACCTACTCGGCAATGATTATTGGCGGAACAAACAGAACAAAGATTAGCTATTCTTTTGGCAATATGTTCATTGGCGGGCAAAAACTTGAAGTTCGTGAGATTGTCCTATCTAGGCTGTCAGGCAGGCAACAAGATAGTATTAAGCTTGCTATAAAAATAAGTAAAAAATTCAAATGTATATTGGAAAACCGCACGCACGAGCAGCGGTTGGAAGATTTGCTTGAAGGCACTGAGTTCGGTAGATTCCACGTCAAAGAGTTTTCTTCTCGTAGTGTTGAAGAGGCGCTAGATGAGCTTGTCTGGTGGCATTTGTGTGGTATAAGTCAGGCTCTTGCTGAATTTAGCTTAAAACCTGAAGAGCGCCTTCCTGTGCGTAGACTGAGAATTGAGATAAGAAAATTCAGAGCTGTTCTTACAATGTTAAAAGGCACATTTCTCTCGGGTATTAACAAATGGCGTGAGCGGTTTCGTTTTTTTACCGTCAAATTATCACGCTTAAGAGAGCTTGATGTGGCGCTGAGTGCTTGGCGCTCTGCCGCTATCAACATTGAAAAAAGTGGCGATAATATTGATAGACTCTCTTTTTATTTGGCGAGCGAACGAAAGCTTGAGACGCAAAAAGCAGTTGAAGTTTTTTCTTTAACATATTTTACACCAGTGTTGCTAGAATTTATGCACTTTGTCAAACTTGGTAATGTCCAGTCGGGCAAAGATGATGTTCTACTTGATAAAATTGCAGACAAAAGGTTAAATAACTGGTTTCGTCAGATGAATGACAATCACAAATTGCAATCTGATTTTTCTGATGATATAAAATCACACGCTATAAGAGTTAAAGCCAAATGCATGCGTTATGTTATGCAAAGTATGTCAGGGCGCGCTTATGGTGATGAGAATAAAGTTATGCGCAGTTTGAAAAAGCTGCTTGATGCTCTTGGCGTATTGCATGATAACTATGTAAACGAGCAGATTGTGGGCGCTATATTAAAAAAGCAGCACCAACCGGAGCTTGTTTTTCAGGCGGGTATTTTCGTCGGCGCACAAAGAGCTCAGTCTTTGAGGGTAAGAAAACTTTTGCCTGATTTGTGGGATAAATTTGTACAAGATTGGCAAAAGTGGAACGAGTAATGTGAAAACATCTTGCCTGGGCAAGATGTTTTTGCGTGCAAGAGCTTTTTAATATTAAAAACTATTGAGGGTGTGGGTCTTTGAACTTTAAAATTATAAAAACTGCTCTGCCAGTATGTATTGGCTACATTCCAATGGGCATTGCCTGTGGTGTGTTTGCCCAAAAAGCTGGTATGAGCTTATTTGAAATTATAGCATTTAGTACTATTTTATATGCCGGAAGTGGTCAATTTATTTCTATTGCCATGATGATGCAGGGCGCTTCAGCACTGTCGATTGTACTTACAGTATTTATTGTCAATTTGCGGCACTTTTTGTTTAGCTCTATTTTATTGAAGTTTTTGCAAGGAAAATCACAATCTTTTTTGTCAGTGTTTGCGCACGAGATTACCGACGAGAGCTTTGCTGTCAACTTGACTACCTTTGAAAAGGGTGATTGGAGCGCCAATGAGGCGATGAAGTTAAACGTTGTCTGTCATTTGACTTGGATTTGCAGCAACGCCATAGGCTTTATTTTTGGTGAACTTATTTACATAGATGTAAACTTGGTGGCATTTACGCTTACCGCTATGTTTATCGGACTGTGGTCTTTTTACATATCAGAGCGCAAAATGCTATTGACCGGCATTAGTGCAGGGGTTTTGGCAGTGATTTTCTCGCAGTTCATCGGCTATAAATTGCACGTTGTTTTAGCGGCAGTACTGGCAAGTGGATTATTTTCTTATTTTGAATATCAATCTGTTAAGAGGGGTTGAAAATGGACGCAAGTTATGTTTGGAGTATAATTGTTTTTACAGGGGTAGTGACTTATTTTTCAAGGGTAACACCATTTTTTGTATTGTCACGTTTGAATTTACCGCAATGGTTTTCTGTCTGGCTAAGGTATGTTCCGACAGCAGTATTTGGTGCAATGATTTTCTCTGAGGTATTTGTAAGGTCAGATGGTCTTAACTTGAAACTTAATAATATATCGCTTATTGCAGCGCTTTTAGTTTATGTAGTATCAATAAAAACCAAATCGCTAGCGCTTTCGATAGCTACAGGGTTATTTATATACTGGGTTTTACAAAACCAAACTTTTTTACAGCTTAGTTTTTAAAAATATGGTATAGTATAAATAAAAATCAAGAGGTGTTTATGTTACAAAAAACGTACTCTTTAAAAGAAGTTATGCAGATGACGCCTTTGCAGATGGCTCTTTGTTCTCCTCATGTCCAAATGGCAAAACAATATCTTGTGCAGCAGATAGATAAAGTTAAAAATGAGCGCACAAAAAAACAGCTTGCGGAAATGTTTAATCAGACAAAGCCATCTTTTTTGCAGATGTATAAGACTGACAGTCAAAAAAAAGAGCTTTACGAAGAACTTATAGAACAAAACTATTTGTATGACGGTATTGATTTTAAACAGTTTTTGCCAAGTGAAAAGCTAATGACAGTCGATGTTGGAGCATCTAGCGGTAGTAATTACAATGGTCACCATGCCTATCCTGGCGGACTTGTAGTACATGTTGAGGAAAATTTGCGTTTATCTTTGTATTTGAGAAAAATGCACAAGAAGATGTTTGGTATAGATGTCGATAGAGATACTATAATTTTTGCCCAAGTTGCCCATGATTTAGCAAAAGTGTGGATATTACCTTGGCTTGATGATGATAGTTGTTTTGCTCAATATGGTATGGCAGATACAGGCGCTCATCATATTTTTTCGTTAGCTGAGAGTATTTATAGAAAAGTTGCGCCACAGGCGGTTTTTGCTCAGGCGTCAACACATGTGATACCAAGTAAAAGACAAAACTATCAGACGATTGCAGGCTTTATTCGCAGTGCATGCGTAATTGCCAAGGTTGATCCTGTAGAATATGGTTTTTTTGACAGGCAGGGAAATTTGTGTTTTAATTACAAGAAAATGCAAAATTGGTTCTGCTATATGGGTGATCATATGGTGGTTTTCACCGTGCCTAGTCTGAAGATTGTCGTAAAAGAGCTGGCGAAAATTGCTATAGAGTGTTACGATTTTAGCGAGCAGGATTTGTTAGCAGCTAAATTTAACAAACTGCGAAACTTTGTTTTGAGCCAGATGTCGGTTGCTTTTGCTTACCAACTGCTAGATTCTGGCGGCAAAAATGCGCTTCGCGAGCAGGTAGTAAAACTAATAAAATAACAAATATTTTAAGGGGGACAATAAATATATGAAATCAGGACACGAGTTGGTATTAATATTGGATTTTGGTGGGCAGTACAGCCAATTAATCGCAAGACGCATAAGAGAGAAAAATGTCTATTGCGAGATACACCCATACAACATTTCACTAGATAAAATAAAAGAACTTGCGCCACGTGCGATAATATTCTCTGGCGGACCAAAAAGCGTTCACTCAACTAACGCACCAAAGATTGATAGCGCTGTATTTGAACTTGGTATCCCTGTTCTTGGCATTTGTTACGGCATGCAGCTTATGGCACAGCAACTTGGCGGTATCGTGAAAAAATCAGACGTATCAGAATATGGTAGCACAAAACTTCAAGTCAGCCTAAATCAAGGTGTATTAGAAGGCGTGACTAATACATTAAAAGTGTGGATGAGTCATAACGACCAAGTGGAAAAAGAACCTGAAGGTTTTAGTATTACCGCTTGTACTGATAGCGCACCGATTGCTGCAATGCAAAACGTAGCTAAAAAACTCTACGCTGTGCAGTTTCACCCTGAAGTTGTACACTGTGAACAAGGTGTGCAAATGCTGGAAAACTTCTTGTTTAAAATTGCAGGACTTAAAGGGGATTGGACTACAAGCTCGTTTATTGACGAGACTATCAAACAAATTAAACAAACTGTCGGTGATAAAAAAGTGTTGTGCGCCCTGTCAGGTGGCGTAGATTCATCTGTTGCCGCAATGCTTGTACACAAAGCGATTGGCGAACAACTTACATGTGTTTTTGTAAATCACGGTTTTATGAGAAAAGACGAGCCTGAACAGGTTGTCAGAGTGTTCCGCGATGAAATCGGTATGAACCTTGTATATGTTGACGCAACAGAGCGCTTTATGGGTAGAGTTAAAGGGGTAACAGACCCTGAAACAAAACGTAAAGCGATTGGCGAAGAATTTATTCGTGTATTTGAAAATGAGGCAAACAAACTTGGGCAAATAGATTATCTTGTACAAGGAACTGTCTATCCTGACGTAATTGAAAGTGGCACTGCAACAGCAGCTGTGATTAAAAGCCATCACAATGTAGGCGGATTGCCTGAAGACATGAAATTTAAACTTTTAGAGCCATTGCGTGAGCTATTTAAAGACGAAGTGAGAATAATCGGTGCAAACCTAGGACTACCTGAACATATAGTACTAAGACAACCATTCCCTGGTCCTGGACTTGCCATTAGAATAATTGGTGAAATAACCAAAGAACGCTTGGACATTTTAAGACTGGCGGACGATATTGTCTATCAAGAAATTAAAAACGCCGGACTGTACACAAAAATCTGGCAATCATTTGCAATATTGCCGGCAATGAAAAGCGTTGGCGTTATGGGTGACGAACGCACTTATGATTACACAATTGGACTTAGAATTGTGCAAAGCGATGACGGTATGACAGCAGACTGGGTGCGTTTGCCATACGACGTGCTAGATACCATCTCCAGACGCATAGTCAACGAAGTCAAAGGTGTAAACCGTATTGTCTACGACATAACAAGCAAACCACCATCTACTATTGAGTGGGAGTAATGCTGTAAGCAACCGCCTTTTGTGCGGTTGCTTTTTACAATGTATATGTTCAAAGGCAATTTTGCTGAAAAATTGTAAGTTGCATTGTATAATGGTAAAGAAAGCTTTCCAACGAAAGAGGCCAAAGCAGAAAAACCATATTTTGCAAGAAGGTGGTTATGAAATACAAAAACTTTTACTCCAACATCTGTAAGGAGTGGCGCATTAAAATAAAAGTTGATAAAAATATGGAGGTATACAATGGGCGTTTCAATCTATTATGATGCTACTAGAAACACAAGGTTGACCAATGATGAGCAACAAAAAATTAATGAGGTTATAGAAAAATATCAAACATCATTTCCATATAAAGATGATGGAGAAGATTTTGATGTATATGACTTAGACGACGATGAACCTGAAAAAATTTTTTCAGGTGCAACAAAGTTGCCTAATGATATAGAAAAATCGATATTATCAGCAATTCATTGGGCTAATTGTCTTACCGAGATACGCAATATTATTCCAAACTGTCAATGGGATTTTGCTCTTGATGATTACCAGATACCTTGGAGTGATGATAAAGGGTACTATTTTCCGGAGGTAGAGTGCAATAGGTAAAAAAGTATTTTTAAATGTTTATTATCTAGCTTTGTATGTACTTTATAGACAGCAACAAACATAATAATTTTTGCAAAGAGCTAGTGAAAATGATATTATAAACAACCGTACTTTTGTGCGGTTGTTTTTTACAACGGGATTGTTGGCAAAGATGTTTGGTAGTGCTATTTTTGTTTATAATAAATAAAAATCTATGCTATAATAATAAAAACAGCTTATCAGAGACGGATTTTGAGAAAAAATTTATATTTTACCAATACAGAAAGTAGTTGATTTTTATGGGAGCATGGGGAATTAAAGCATTGGAAAGCGATGAAGGATTGGATGTGCTTGGCATTTTGGCAGATAATTATTTGCCTACCCACACAGCTTTAAATCTTGGCGAAATGATTGGTGTGCTAAAAACACACGGTATGTTTGGCGAGGACTTTGAAGAAATTGATTCTCTTTATGATAACAGTGCAATGGCATTAGCGCAACTGTATTTGGAGTGGTTGGATACCGCAAAATTGAATTATGATAATGAAGATGAAAACTTATGGGCAATGGTTAAGTCTTTGTCTGCCGATAAGTTTGCGCTTGAATTTCTCTTACGCTATCTTCACGACATTAAAAATGAAGTTCCAGATGAAGATGATGAACGTGAGTTGGTAGAGTTGTGGAGAGAAAGTGACAGTTGGGAGGACTGGAGCAATCATCTAGACATGTTGATTGAGCGTTTGGAAGACGAAAAAGCAAAGGCATAAAGTGAATTGGGCAGATTGTAATAATATCTTAAGCTTATATTATATTTGACTAATAATAAATAAACTTTTAATTTCTAGCCGTGTTTTTTGTGATATTGTTTTTATATTAACAAAATTTGCAACTATAAAAGCTAGGCAAATTTATATAGATATTCTATATTGCAGATATTATTGATAAGCATAGAGAACTTATGAGTTTTAAGTTAGTAGAAATAAAATTATAAGCAACCGTACTTTTGTGTATTTGCTTTTTACAATTTATATGCTTAGGATTATTGTCGAAGATATTTAGTAGTGTTAATTTTGTTGATAATAAATAAAAATCTATACTATACTGATAAAAATAGCTCTCCAACAAAAGAGTTTAGGGAAGAAAAGTTATATTATGCGAGGAAAATTATATTATGAAAACCCCATTTAATGAACAAGAAAACGTTGCTGTTTTCACTTGCAAACACGTTTTAGAAGATAAAGCGGATATTTGCTACGTAAGCCACGATGAAGAAGATGGTTCTTGGCAATTTTTGTGTGATGCAGATAGCCATATAGCAGCAGAAGCGCGAATCGTCTCTTTAAAGCAGGTTTTTGATTTAGATGAGTCTATAGCTCAACTTGCAGATATGCCAATTGGATGTGCTGCAATTCGTGAGAAAAAGAATACTGCTTGGAAGGGGTTTAGGCAGTAAGAAAATGAGCAAATGACCGATTTAATGGCGGGTGACGGTAGGTTAAAGTAAATATCAAAAAATTAGCCGATTAGCTTGTGAGTAATCACTGTTAATCGGCTTTATTTATTGCGCAAAAAATGTTAGTTTTTCAATGTTTTCTGACAGTTTTATAAAGTTACAGCTTAAAAACTTAAATTATATAAATATATATAAACGTTATATTTAACATGGTTTTTTAAATATGCTATAATATACTCAAATTTATCTAGTAAAATATATTTATAATATCTTGGAAACGAAAAAATAATCGAGCAAATCAGGAGCGGGGGTCTATATGGATTACCAAAGTCAAACGGCAGAGCAAGAATTGACAAAGCTTTTTCATGATTTTCTTGATGCAGGATTACAAGGCAGATTTGAAGAGGCTTTAGCACTTATGGCTGAGCCTTATACGGGAATAGGCATGGGTGAGCAGGGTTTTATACGCGGCAAAGAGGAGGCAAAACAAGTTCTTTGTGATTCTTATTTACCTGTTGCTGGTTCTGTTATTGATTACGAAGTTAGAAACTTTACTGTCAATATGTTAAGTAAAGATGTTGCTGTCATTTCCGGTGAGGTTATTGTCTCAAATACTCCGCCTGACGGCGAGACTATGTACAGCGGGCTTATGCAGACTGTGGGCGCACGTTGTGATGATAAGTGCTGGCGTATAGCGTTTACTCATTCTTCACCAACTGTACTTACAGCCAAAAGTGTTGATGCTTATCCGCTTCGTTTTATGGGAAACACTGTTTGCGAGCTTAAAGCTGATTTGCAGGCGAATTTTACTATGCAAACAGATCCGCTTACAGGAATATTAAATCGTGATGGTCTGGAATGTCGCGCTGCTGAAATTATTGATAATTACAATCCAAAATATAACACAGCGCTTTTCATGATTGATTTGGATGATTTTAAACAAATTAACGATCGTTTAGGGCATCAGACAGGGGATGCTGTTCTCAAACAGGTGGCATTGACCCTTCGCAGTACTTTTAGAGATGTTGATGCTGTTGCTCGCATTGGCGGAGACGAGTTTATGGTGCTGCTGGCAGGTGATTTTTCGGTAAAATTTTTAGAGAAAAAGGCTCAAGAGTTGCTACATTCGATGCAGTTGCATACTGGTGATGATAAACATATACGAATATCTGTAAGCATTGGTATTGCCTATGGTAAGACACGTTCTACATTTGAAGAATTGTATAAGATGGCTGATATTGCACTTTATTCAGCAAAACGTGCTGGTAAGTGTTGTTATTATTTGATTAATTTTGATACTAATATTCAACATGGGCACAGTATACCTGGTAATAATCTTATGTCATTGCAGACACTGTTAGATTATACTAATGGTAAAAATTTAGCTCCACATAAAACTCCTTATGAAGCACTTTTAGAGAACATACCGGGTTGTGTTGTGATGATTGAATTTACTGATACTCAAGTGAAATCAACCCACTGTAACGAATGGTTTAATCGTTTGCTTGGCTATACTGAAGAAGAGCTAAAAGAGTTGCAAAAAGAAAGCTCAATGGCAATCTGTCATCCAGACGATATGGACTATATAAAGGCTGCAGTGCAGTCTATCAGAGATGGCGATGATAGCAATAGCATTGTTTATAGAGTGCGGCATAAAGACGGTAGCTATACACATATTGCTCAGTCTGTAACTGTTATATCGCGTAAACCGGGTAGTATAATTATGTACGGAATAGAAACTGATGTTGAGGAGACTTATCGTCTAAAGCAGGAAGTTGAAGATTCCAAAAAAGAGCTAGAGGCATTTGTCAATGCTATTCCAGGAGGGGTTCTTAGCATTTGTCTTACAGACAGAATACGCCTTGTGCATCGCAATAACTGGGTTTGTTCATTTTTAGGTTATAGTCAAAGCGAAATTGATAAATTGGAACACGGTAATGCTTTTGCGCTTGTTCATCCTGATGATATTACACTTTTTGACAAGACAATAGAGCAGATGCGTTCTGAGATAAAAGTTACAAGTATTATTTATAGACTCTTAGCAAAAGATGGCACATATCGCCATGTGCGCATTAGTTTGTCTTTTATAGGGCGATGCGATGAGGAAATTATATATTATGGTGTTGTAACAGATGTTGAACAAATGACTAAGGTGCAAAGTGAACTTGAATATGCAAATCGTAAGTTAGAAGCGCTATTGTCTGCTATACCCGGTGGTATTGCTATATTTGAAATTGGAAATGTTGTAAAAGTAAAACAATATGGGACATGGTTTGGTAATTTTAGTGGTTATACCGCTAAAGAAGAGTTGGAAAAAATACATAGTGAAAACGGTTTAGAGCTTGTTTGGCATGATGATGTAGCAAAAACGCAAGAGGCATTTTTGCGGGTAGTTGAAAAAGGTGCGGATAGACTGTTTTTGTCTATCCGCGTAAAATGCAAAGATGGGACACCAAAATTTGTAGATATGCACGGTTCGGTAATTGAGCGTACAGCAGATAAAATAATAATGTATGTTGTTTATATTGACCCATCAGAGCGTGAATAAGTATTTGGTCATATTAGATAATTAGCAAAAACCAGCTGTTTTATATTTTCAGCTGGTTTTGTAGTTGATTTTATATGATGCTAGACAAAACAAAGCATAATAAATCGGGAAAGAGTTTTAAAAAACTTATAATATATACTCATAGATGAGGTGAAAACTGTGAAATGGATAGAGGGCATTAGCCAAGCGCTTTGCTATATTGAAGAGAATCTTATGGATGAGTTGAGTATTGAAAAGATTGCCAATCATATATCAATATCACCGTTTTATTTCCAAAGAGGGTTTTCAATGCTCTGTGGATTTACGGTCAGTGATTATATTCGCCAGCGCAGACTTGCTCTTGCAGGTAGTGAGCTCATTGCTACAGATGCAAAGATTATTGATATTGCTATTAAATACGGATACGATTCTCCGGATAGTTTTACCAAAGCTTTTACACGTTTTCACGGTATTACGCCAACATCTGCACGCAAGGATAAAAGTATGATAAAATCCTTTGCACCTTTGATAATTTCGTTTACTTTGAAAGGTGGTTTTACTATGGATTATAAGATTGTGGAAAAAGAGGCATTTGCAGTAATAGGAGTTTCAAGAAAATTCTCCTACGATGAGGCAAAATCAGAAATACCAAAGTTTTGGACCGAGCATTATCAAAAAGGCAGGGGCAATGTTGTATGTGGGATATACGGAATTTGTATTGACGAGAATATGGCGGGTTGCGGGGAGTTTGAATATTTGATAGCAGACGATTATAATAAAGCGGATAAAGTGCCCGAAGGGTTTGTTATAAAAAATATTCCTGCATTTACTTGGGCTATATTTGCCTGCACCGGTGCTATGCCTCATGCTATACAAGAACTAAATCAAAAAGTTTTTTCTCAATGGCTGCCAAATTGTAGAGATTACGAATTTGCGGCAGGGTACAATATTGAAATGTATAGTAATCCGTTAGAATATCCAAAGGGTACGCAAGATGAAAATTACTATAGTGAAATCTGGATTCCTATTAAAAAAAAGTAAGCTAAGTGGTTGTGTTAAGATGTGTCTTAACTTAATAAAAAATAAATGGCCGTCAAATAAACGGCTATTTATCTATGTGTAAAAGTATGCTATATTAATTGCGAAGAAAAATGTTTTGAATTTTAAGAGGTGGTAGCCTTACAGATGGTGCATTTGGTTTATTGTGATAATGTAGGTAAAAAAGGTCAGCGCATTCTTGATAAGATTATGAATAATACAAAGACAATGGTAGTTAGAGGTGCAGCTGGAAGAAAACTACCTCACAGCAGAGTGTTTGCAGGTGATATTTTATATTTTATGCAAAAAGGGACAACGAGTATTTGTGCCTTGGCAAAAGTTGATAATGTTCAAAATTTTGCCAAGTTAACAGATGATGAAATTGTTAAAGTGCTTGCCGATAATCAACCAAAGCTTAATTTGACCGATAAGCAAAAAGAGCGCTGGCACAAAAAATGTTTGTGTCTTGTGGAGTTTTCCGATGTTAAAGTTATCGAGCCACCGTTTGTTTTTGAGCATCAAAATACTATGGACGATTGGCTGATTATTGAGAAAATAGAAGATGTGCTTGTGGGAACAAGCATGTTTATAACTACGAAAAGTCAAGATTTTAACTGATATTGTAGCGCAATAAAAGATTAAGGCTAGTCCTTAATCTTTTATTTTTTTAATGTTTAATTTTGTTTTTTGCTTTTAGGTGTTTTACTGTTTTTGATATTTGTTTAAATTTTTCTTGTTTTTCTTTTAGATAGGTTGTTTTATCGTCAGTAAATTGCATTTCTTTATGTAGTTTTAAATATGCTTGCCAGCGTTTTGTATCTAGTTTTCCTTGCGCTATTGCTTGCATAATTTGGCATCCTGGTTCTGTTTGATGTTTACAGTCGCTGAATTTGCATTGACCGAGATATTTTTTCACATCAGCGAAGCTTTTATCAAGACTGGCATCAAGATTTAACATGCCGAGTTCGCGCATTCCTGGCGTGTCGATGAGCATAGCACCGTTTTTTAAAAGTACTAGTTGGCGATGGCTTGTTATGTGCCTGCCTTTGTCGTCATCTTCTCGAATGCTGTTTGTTGCCATTATCTGTTCTTGGGCAAGAGTATTGACTAATGTGGATTTGCCAACACCTGATGAACCGAGAAAGACAATGGTTTTTTGGGGCTGTAGGTAGGTTTTTAACTTGTCTAGTTGGTAGCCTGTTTTGGCACTTACGGCAAATACTTCAGCACCGATAGCAGAGTCTTGGGCGGCAAGGATGTAAGGCTCTAGGTTTTCTGTATTGTCTGCTTTGGTCAAGATGACAACAGGGGTTGCGCCTGACTGCCAAGCGAGTGTAAGGTATCTTTCAAGGCGCCTAGTATTAAAATCGCCACCTATTGCCTGCACAATAAATACATAGTCAAAGTTTGCGGCAACTGCTTGTTGGGCGTGTCCTGATGAAGACGGGTCGAGCCTGGAAAAATACGTTGTGCGCGCTAGTGTTTTTAGTATACGACTGTCACTGCCGGCTTGCCAGTCTAAAAGGACAAAATCTCCTGTTGTTGGGATAATTTCTTTACCGATAAGGTATTGACTTGTCTTGAGCTTGGCAAAACCAGTGCCAAATTCGCATATTATTTCAAACCGGTTACGGTGTACAGCACTGATGCGTGCCGGTATTCCGAGACTGTTTTCTGGTATATGTGCTGGACAAAGTCCGTATATTTGCATGTACATTATTTGTACCTCCAAAAAGTATGTTTTGTATATTTGTCATAAGGCTTTTTAAAAAAAGGCGTAAAAATACCGCTAAAACAGACCTTTGTGTCTGTCTTGCGGATATAGGGGCAATGCGAAAGTATATGACAGTTTTCACGAAAGGCAAGTGCAACAAATACAAGCACATTACTAAATTAGCTGCGCTTTATGTTATTGCACTATATTTACTTTTAGCAAAAAGCCACCTGAACAATTGCCAACAACAAAATACACTCCTTGGTAATCTTATAATTTATAAGATTATTTTTTTCACTATAACATTGTGCTATAAAAAAAGCAAGTATGTAATTTATCTATGAAATTAATAAGTTGTTTAAGAATACAAATTTTTGTGTATATGCTATAATGGTATTATAAACATATTATTATAAGGTTGCTTATCAACAATCAATTTTAAAATAGGCACTACAAAGTTTTTTGGTGTTGCTGCAAAATTGTTTTCAAATAAATGTAAATATATTTGAAAATATTATATTTAATAAATGATTGCTGTATGAAAATTGCACATAATTATAAAATTATTTAAAGGAAGATTTATTGTGAAAGTTTTTATAAAGAATAACAAAATAAGTTTGACAATATTTACTACTGTCGCTGCTATCGTTTGTTTGCTACTTGGGATGATGCATTTTACTAGTACATCGTCTGATGTTTCTTTTAGGGCGAATAATGTTTATAGTGAGACTATTGTTGTTGTTGCCGATAGGGATTTTGAGCCGTATTCTTTTATGGATAAAAATGGCAACATTGCCGGATATGATGTAGAGATGATGTATGCACTTGCTGACACTATGCAAAAAAATGTTGTAATTTATTTGATGAGTTGGAGCGAAGCTTTAGATGCGGTCAAAAAGGGTAAAGCAGATTTATTATTAGGCCTTGAGTATATGCCTACTCAGACACCTGAACTGGAGGTTTCGATGCCACTGCATTCTGATCCTTTTGTTGCATTTGGGAAAAATGCTTATTTTAATATTAGTGAACTATATGATAAAAAGATTGCAGTACTTGAAAATAGTGGCATTTATCCGCTTTTTGTGTATCCGTATAAACTAGATTCAAAAACTGCTTCTTATAAAACTTACAGCGAGGTGTTCGAGTCTGTAAAAAATGGCGAAAATGATTTTGCTATTGCTCGTTATTCTGTTGGTAGACGTGCACTCGCTAGACTTGATAGTAGTGATATTAAGGCAGCAGGACCGATATTGTCTAATAATAATTTTTGTATGGCAGCCAAAAGTGGTAATGAAAAACTTATTGATGCATTAGATGCGGCTATTGTCAAAAGGATTAGCGATGGAACTAGTCGTAAACTTAGTAATAAATGGCTTGGTCGCTATGTGGAGATTATAAGTTTTACTGATTTTTTGCGGGTGTATCTAAACATTATCATTATTGTTGTTGCGCTTAGTATTTTATTGGTTTTATTGATGTTTATATATAGCTATCGCCAAAGGCTGAAATTTATCAGACAAAAGCAAGAAATTTTGTCTCGTGTATTTGAATATGAACACCTTTTGACAGAGACTACCAAAGGTCTGTATGCAAGTGTTTATGAGTATGATTTGACAAATGGCTTGCCTGTTGGTGAAAGTACTAAAAGGCTTTTTGACGAGCTTGTTTTAAAAGACAATAAAAGCTATAATGAGATGCTTGAAGCCTTTGCTAAACAAAAGGTTAAAGAAGAATATCAAGAGGAATTTTTGCATACTTTTGCAACTGAAAGGCTGCTAGAGTCATTTGCGTGTGGCATGAATAGTTTTAGTTATGAGTTCTTGATGAAGACTGATGGTGATAGATATTCTTGGATAAGGGTGTCTGCCCGCTTGTTTAGTTTAGAGTCGGATAAGTCTGTGCGAATGATTGAATATTTGCAAGATGTAACAGAAGAAAAGGAAAAAGAGCAGCGCCTAATTGAAGATACGCAGCGTGATTCTTTGACAAATCTCTATAATAAACGTGCAACCGAACATTTGATAGAACATAGTTTGCTTAGTTCTAAAGATAGTTTACATGCTTTTTTCATGCTGGATATTGATAATTTTAAGAGTATAAACGATAGTTTTGGCCATTTGTTTGGTGATTTTGTCATATGCGAGTTTGCCAGTGCGATTAAAAGCGTTTTTCGTGAATCGGATATTATAGGACGGGTCGGAGGAGATGAGTTTGCAATCTTTTTGAAAAATTTTCCTAATGAACATTGGCTTAATAATAGGGCAAAACAGCTTGCAAAAACTTTGCACCGCACTATTACTATAGATAACATAACTTGCATGGTCTCTAGTAGTATAGGAATTGCTGTTTACCCAAAAGATGGTGCTGATTTTAAACAGTTGTATAAAAAAGCTGATAAGGCACTTTATATCTCTAAAGAACGGGGCAAAAATAGATTTTACATTTATGGTGAGGTTGAAGAGGTAATAAAATAAAAGTATGGGGAAAAATTGGATAGATAAACTGCACACAACACAGCTTGGTGTAAAACGGATTGCCAAAAATGCTTTAGTGCAAGATGAAGATGTTGTTTTGTGGTGTAAAAACATTGTCGCATCACCTGAAGCTGTGTTAACAAGAAAAGGGAAAAATTGGTATGTTACAGCTGGCGGCTTTGTTTTTACAATCAATGCTAGTAGCTATACTGTTATAACGGTTCATAAACTGAAAAAATGATGGATTGTTTTTGAATCAGGCAGATTGTTGCGCACGTTGTTTTATTGTGATATGATAAATGGGTATAAAAATTGCATATTTTTTGTGAGGGATTATTTATGCAAGATGACAGACAAATGAATGTGTCAATTCCAAGATACCAACAGATTGCACTTGAAATTGCATCTAAAATAGTAAATGAAGAGTATGAGATTGGTCAAAAAATTTACGGCAGATCATCTGTTGCCAGTCAGTACAATGTTTCGCCAGAGACGGCAAGAAGAGCCTTTTGCGTTTTGTCTGATTTGGATATTGTCAAATCCCAAAAGGGTAGCGGTATGGTTATTAAATCTCGAGATAATGCTGTCGATTTTCTAACGCAATTTAATAACCGAACGACCATAGAGACTTTAAAGACCGCAATAGCTCAGAATATTGAAAGACAACAAAAAGAGATGGATAGTCTTAACGATAATTTAGCAGAGCTTATTTCAGCGACGGAGCATTTTCGTTCAATGAACCCTTTGATGCCATTTTCTGTGCGTATTACCAAAGATTGCAAACATTTGACAAAGTCTGTTCAGCAAATTCAGTTTTGGCAACATACGGGAGCAACATTGGTTGCAATTAAAAGAAATAATGGTTTGATTAGATCGCCTGGACCTTATGCTACAATACAAGTTGATGATATTGTATATTTTGTTTGTCAGGAAGATTCAGATCAAAGGGTAAGAGATTATTTGTTTTAAGATAAATATTTAACCTCTAACAGTAGTTATAGACTATTGTTAGAGGTTTTTTATTGTGCTATTTGACAAAGAGACAACTTTTGTATATAATAAAAGTTGTTACTTTGAAAGAGTGGAGGGTTAATGATGAAAACCATTTGGAAAAGATTGTCTTTGGTGTTTATTGCAGTGTTTGTGTGTATTGTTTTAGCAGGGTGCACAACTTCTACAAAGTCTAAGACAATTAGCTTTGCAGATGTTGGTTGGGATTCAATTTTATTTCACAATGCTGTAGCCGGTACTATCGCCGAGAGTGTTTTTGGTTATAAGTGGACAGAGGTTTCAGGGAGTACTCCTATAATTTATGAAGCGGTAAAAAAAGGTGAAGTTGATGTACATATGGAGATGTGGACTGATAATTTGCCAAACTATAAAACAGATTTGAAAAATAATGCGTTTAAAGAGCTTGGTATTAATTTTGATGATACCGAGCAAGGATTTTATGTACCAAGATATGTCATAGAAGGCGACAGCGCACGTAGTATAAAGGCTATAGCCCCTAATTTGCGCAGTGTTTCTGATTTGAAAGATTATGCTCATTTGTTTAAAGACCCTCAAGATAGTTCTAAAGGGGTTATTTATGGCGGTATTACTGGTTGGGAAATTACTAAGGTTATGCACAAAAAGTATTTTTATTATGCGCTTAATGAAGATTATAACTACTTAGAGCCTGGTACTGATGCTGCAACAAGTGCGGTTTTGGTTTCAGCTTATGATAAGGGTTTGCCTGTAGTTGCTTATTATTGGAATCCTACTTGGCTTTTGGGTAAGTATGATTTTGTGCTTTTGGAAGATGATGAGTATAACGAAAAGGATTTTCTCGAGGGAAAATGCGCAGCACCATCTATAAAAGTTACTGTGTGTGCAAGTAATGGTTTTTTTGATAAAAATCCTGATTTTAGCAGTTTTTTAGCAAAATATAAAACATCATCAGCTTTGACGAGCGAAGCACTTGCTTACATTAAAGATACTGGTTCGGATTATAAGACTGCGGCTAAGTGGTTTTTGAAAAAGCATCCTGAGCTTGTGGAATCTTGGTTGACTAAAGAGCAAGCAAAAAAATTGTATGATGCTATTGGCTAAGGAGGCACTATGGATTGGTTGTTTGAGTTCCCATTTACAATTGATTTGAATACTAATGGTATAGATGAAGCTGTGCGCAGCTTTGCGGTGGAACATACAGCGGTTTTTGATGGTATTAAGTATGCTCTTGTGGATTTTGTTAATATTATATATTTTGCACTTGAACATATCCCATGGTTTGTGTTGATTGGCTTAGTGTTTTTTTTGAAATGCAAGTTAAACGGCAATGCCAAATCTGCCATTGTTTATAGCTGTTTGTTGTTTATAATAGGCTTACTTGGTCTTTGGAGTTTGATGAATTTAACTTTATCTATTGTTTTGGCAAGTGTTATTGTAGCCTTGTTGATTGGTCTTCCTATTGGTGTTTTGATTTCAGCATCAAGACGGGCAAATATGATGCTAAGACCTGTACTCGATTTGATGCAGACAATGCCTGTGTTTGTTTATTTGATTCCAGCAGTAATTTTCTTTGGCATGGGTTCAGCTTCGGCTGTAATCGCAACGGTTATTTATTCTATGGTGCCGGTAATTCGTCTGACTAGTCTTGGTATTCGCCAAGTTGACGCTGAGGTTGTAGAGGCGGCTAAGTCTTTTGGCTCAACGCGGGTACAGATGTTGTTTAAAGTGCAAATTCCTCAGGCTTTGCCTACAATAATGACTGGTGTCAATCAGACTTTGATGATGGCTATGTCAATGGTTGTTACGTGCTCGATGATTGGTGCTCGTGGTCTTGGTAATGAAGTGCTTATAGCGGTCAATCGCATAGAGATAAGTCGTGGCTTTATAGCAGGCGGTGCGGTGGTAATTCTTGCTATTATATTAGATAGAATTACGCAAGGGTGGTTTGCCCCCAAGAAAAATGCAGGGGGTGATGCGAAATGACGGATATTATTATTGAAGCCAAAAATGTAAGTAAAATCTATGGCACAAAGCGTGAAAAAGCTGCTTTTATGATGAAAAACGGTGCGACTAAAGACGAAATTTATAAAAAAACCGGTGCGACTGTTGCTCTTTATGATGTGAGTTTGACGGTGCCTCGTGGTAAGATATTTGTCATTATTGGATTATCAGGTTCTGGCAAATCGACTTTGGTTCGTTGTTTTAATAGGCTCAACAAGCCAACTTCCGGCAGTATCTTGTTTGATGGTACAGATCTGATGAAAATGTCTAGTGCAGAACTTCGAGAGTTTAGGCGCAGAAAAATTGCGATGGTATTTCAGTCTTTTGGCTTGATGAGCCATAGAGATGTGCTTGGCAATGTCGCCTATGGACTTGAGGTAAGAGGTGTAGCAAGAGCCGAACGTGAAAAGCTTGCTAAAGAAGCATTATCGATGGTAGGACTTGAAGGTTTAGAGAATAAAGCATGCGGACAACTATCCGGTGGTATGCGACAAAGGGTAGGTTTGGCTAGAGCGATTGCTAATGACCCTGAAGTACTCTTGATGGACGAGCCGTTTTCTGCGCTAGACCCTCTTGTCAAGCAGGATATGCAATCAGAATTGTTGTCCATTCAACGTAAGCTGAAAAAAACAGTTATTTTTATCACTCACGATATTGAAGAAGCGTTTAAACTAGGTGATACTATAGCGATTATGCGAGACGGGCAATTTGTCCAAATAGCAAAACCCGAAGATATGATGGAACATCCGGCTGATGATTATGTGCGCAGTTTTATTGATTCAGCTGACAAATCTAAGGTTTTGTATGTGCGCAAGATTATGTCTAAACCAGACAACTTTGTGAAAATCTCTGACGATATTGATTTTGTAATCCAGACTATGCATGATAAACAATCGATGATTGTGTATGTCGTTGATGACAATAAGCGGTTAAAAGGACTTTTGACTTTAGACGATATAGTATATGCTCAAAAAGAAGGTAAAAAGATAGCGGATTTGAGTTTAAGAGAAATAAATACGACAAAAGGCAATATTTGTGTGCGTGATGTGATGAGCCTTGTGGCAAATTCCGTGTGTCCTGTTGCTGTTGTAGATGATAATGAGCAGCTTATAGGGGTATTGACAAAATCGAGCATATTATCTTTACTTGTGTAGTGTTTTGATAGTTTTGTGCTATAATTAAACTATCAAGAATGCAGGAGGATTTTCGGCATGCTGTTTGTCTTTGGTTTGGTTTTAGTAATTGCGCTTTTAGCAGGTTCGTTTGCTGTTGTCAGAGTCAAAAAGCTAAAGCGAGAGGGTAAGCGCAGTATATTTATGACAATAGTTGCGGCATCGTGTTATACTGTGGCGCTTTTAGCTTGGATGTATTTGATATCGGTATTTTTTCTCTTAACTCGGATTGAATGATAAAATGCAGTTTCAATCTTTGCTTGTTAGAAGTGTATTTATAAGCAATTTAAGTGCTAAAACCGTGTGAGGCTACATTTAAGTATTAGTATTTTAAAAAACATATAGTCTGCCTGCATTTGGCAGATAAGGTGAATAGAAGATAATAGGTGGTGAAATGTCATGAGGCTATGTATTGCATCTGCCGGGATAGGTGTGAAAAAAAATCAAACTTTTAGGGGGATTTCATATGTCTATTCCGGTAGAAAAAATATATCCACGGACAGGCGACCGTCATACTGTCTACCTGAAAAAGGTTGTTACTAATCCAAATATCATAGTTGGTTCATACACAATATACAATGATTTTGTAAACGACCCTGTGGATTTTGAAAAAAACAATGTACTGTATCACTATCCAATTAACAATGATAAGCTGTTTATAGGAAAGTTTTGTTCTATTGCCTGTGGTGCAAAATTTATTTTCACCAGTGCAAATCACACAATGGCTTTTTTATCAACATATCCATTTCCCTTGTTTTTTGAAGACTGGAAACTACCAATAGCAAAAGTTACAACGGCGTGGGACAATAAGGGTGATATTGTGATTGGAAATGATGTTTGGATAGGGTATGAGGCAGTTGTTATGCCTGGTGTACACATTGGCAACGGCGCTATTGTAGGTACAAGAGCGGTTGTTACAAAAGATGTTGAATCGTATACAATTGTAGGCGGAGTACCAGCAAAACCTATCAGAAAACGCTTTGACCAAGATGTAATACGAAAATTAGAGGCTATGTGCTGGTGGGATTTACCATATGAGCAAGTAAAAAACCTTTTACCGTTTATTTTTAATGGGGATGTTAAGCAGCTTAACTTTTAATGTTATACATGCAATGGCGAAAAAAATCGTGATGTCATAAATTACCTAAGTGTTTTGTAAAAAATAAGTTTTTTGGTATTAAAACAATCATGACCACAAGTTTTACTTGTGGTCATGATTGTTTAGTTGTTTTTTATGGCATATTTTATAAGTTCCTGGCAAAACAATGCTTGTGGTGCCAGTTCGATTAGTTCTCTATCAAGATATTGATATTCGATAATATCTAAGCCTTCATTAAAATAAGGCAAAAAAGCGACAGGGAAAAAGCGGTTTTTTATCAGTACCGTGTCTACATAGCTCAAACCTTCAATTTGAGCGGGAATGTAGATTGCTTTGTAAGGATAAGGACTTTTTTTGACTGCATCTATCATTGGCAAAATGTCATCACCAGCTTGGTCGCTTGTTACATTGCATATTGCCCGCTCTAAGATATGATCAAAAACATATTCTGCTTTACCAGCAAAAATAGTGGACTTATGATTTGTATGGTTACGTTTGATGCTAGGACTACTTGATCTTATAACAGATTCTGTCATCTTGCTTACAGAATTTATATCTAATACTTTATCAAAGCCATATGTACAGCCCATAATAAGTACATTGCCCCGAGCTTGATCGCCTTTAGCAGGTATTGTTTGGGTTCTTGTACCCCAAAGGTTAAACCCTAGCTGTTTTTTCAAGGAAACAGAGTCTTTTGAAGATTCTAAGGATAGAGCATAGACGAGAGTTTTACCAGGTAGATTTTTGCAGATATTACTTCTTTCTTTTTCCAGGCGTTTACCGATACCGTAGTTTCTATAGTTTTCATCGACGAGAAAATGAGCTAAATAAGCTTGGTTGATACCTGTATAGCTTTTTTTCACGCCTTTTTCCATATCTTCATAAATAGATTGCAAAATACCTATAGACTCTTTGGCGTAAGCTACTTTTTGCAGATATGTAGCGTTAAATCCTATCACCTGTCCGTTAGACAAAACAGCGACCAAAGCTTCAAATAAGCCGCTATTTAAAAGTTTTTTTAGCTCTGATTCTGAATCGAATTCACGATTAAAATAGCCATCTTTGTAGTTATTTTTAAATAAAGCAATTATGCCAGGTATGTGCTGATTTTCTGCTTTACAAATGATGTAGTCAAGCTCTGATTTTTTCACAATATTTTCACTCCTTGATGTATTTGCAAAGTAGTTAATGTGCTACACGTTTGTAATAATTATAATACGTTTGCAAGGAAAATAAAATGAAAATATTGTAAAGATTAAAAATTATTCTGCTTGTGAGATTTTAAAGATTACAGGTCTTATACCGTCATTGCAACTACAAATAACAACTCCAGGCTTATCTATCCAATCGCCATAATAAAATATGCCGCTGCCGTGTGAGATGGCAAATACATATTGATAGATAGCTTTTCAGGCTTCGTCGCACAGTCCTTCGGGTTTAGCAAAATCACCATAAAAAATATCGCCTACCTTGTGAAACGGGCATTTGCCAATCCCTTTACAGCCGTATTCTTGGGCAAGGTCTTCAAAAAACATTGTCTTTAAAACCTCTATTTTGCATTTTTGCATTTATAATCTCCTTTGAGTTTATAGTATTGAGCTTTTTAACCGACAAATTCCCCATTTTCAAAGCGTCCTTGTTGTAAGATTTTGCCATCCTTGTCATATATTGTTCCAAGACCGTGTTTTAGTCCTGATTTAAAATTACCTTCATATTTAGTGCCATCAGCAAAGGTGATAATGCCTTTGCCGTTTAAGTTGCCGTCTTTAAAATCACCAATGTATTTATCACCGTTTACCCAAGTGCAAACGCCTTTACCACTAGCATAACCATCGACAAAACTTCCTTGATATTTACTGCCGTTGTCAAATGTTAGCGTGCCTTGTCCGTGTTTTAATCCTGATTTAAAATCACCTTCGTACATACCTCCGCTAGCGAAGGTGAGAATGCCTTTACCATTTAGATTGCCATCAGTAAAATCACCAATGTATTTATCACCGTTTACCCAAGTGTAGGAACCTTTACCGTTAAATTTATCGTTTGCAAATTCGCCTTGATATTTGTTTTTGTTAGCAAGTGTTAAGGTACCTTGACCGTGAGCATAACCTTGTAAAAAACTACCTTCATATTTATCGCCGTTAGCCCAGTTTATAATACCTGTGCCGTTGAATTTGCCATCAGCAAAATCGCCGATATATTTGTCGCCATTAGCCCGAGTGTAAACGCCTTTACCGTTTTTTGTATCATCTGACCACTGACCAATGTATTTATCACCATTAAAGTAGGTATAAGTACCTGTCCCGCATTTTTTGTCATCAAGCCATTGCCCTTGATATTTGTCACCGTTAGCAAAGGTATAAGTTCCTATACCAGATTTGTTATCAGCTACAAAAGAACCTTCGTATTTATCGCCGTCTGTCCAAGTAAATGTGCCTGTCCCGCTTTTTTTGTCATCAAGCCATTGACCTTGATATTTGTTACCACTAGCAAAAAGCATTGTGCCTGTGCCGTTGAATTTATCGTTTGCAAAATCGCCCATATATTTATTGCCGCTAGCAAAAGTATAAGTGCCTTTGCCACTAGCATGACCATCAACAAAATTTCCTTGATATTTGTTTTCGTTATACCAAATAAGTGTTCCTACATCTTGCATTTTTCCTTTGACAATAGTTCCTTGATAGGTGTAAAGTAGCTTTTTTTGCACATAAACCTTTAGTTCTCCAGTGCCTTGTGCAAAGCCATCAACAAATTTACCTGACCACTCAAATGTCTGCTGTTCTGGTTCTTTGGCGGTACTATAGACTGTGCCTTGCTTGCCTTTTATCCAGCCTTCGGCAAAGGTAGTGTTGGGTAAAATTAGAATTAATGCTAAAAGCAATAGTAATTGAAAAATTTTCATAATTATCACCTCATTTAAAATTTTTAACCGACAAACTCCCCATTTTCAAAGCGTCCTTGTTGTAAGATTTTGCCGCTTTTATCGTACATTGTGCCAAAACCGTGTCCTTTTCCATTTTTAAATGCGCCGACATAACTATTG
Organism: uncultured Acidaminococcales bacterium; assembly: GCA_964551985.1. Lineage (GTDB taxonomy): Bacteria > Bacillota > Negativicutes > Acidaminococcales > JAISLQ01 > CAZKFG01. The sequence continues at coordinate 6,683 of CAZKFG010000005.1, read as the reverse complement.
CCATTAGAAAAAAAGTAACTACCCCAACCTTCTCGTTGGTTATCTACAAAATCACCCGTATATTTGTCGCCATTCGCCCACAAATATGTTCCTACTCCGTCTCTTTTGCTGTCTTGAAAATGACCCTCGTATTTATCGCCATTGGCAAAAAACCATACGCCAGTACCGGATATTTTATCGTCAATAAATTCGCCCGTATATTTATTGCCACTGGAGAAAATGTATGTGCCTTGACCGTGCTTTTTACCGTCTTTAAAATCACCTTGATAGCTGTCGCCTTTGCCGAACGTCCATATGCCTTGGCCGTGTTTTTTACCGTAATTAAGAGAGCCTTGATAGGTAGATTGAAGTTTTTTAAAATAATAAATACGCAGTATCCCCTCGCCGTGGGCGATACCACGAATAAATTTGCCACTCCAAGTAAAGTCTTTGGAGCTATCTTGATAGGATTTGTTCAAAAACCTGCCTGTTGTTTCGTCCCAAACTTTGTATCCATCTTCATTTTTAAGCCAACCTGCTGCAAAGCCTGTTTGAGTTATAATAAAAAAGAGCAGTAGGCATATGCAAAATATAGTATTATATTTTTTCATATTGCACCTTATAATTTATTTTGCAATTAAAGCTGGTGTGATTAGTAGATTTATAAAACTTAGTGTATTTCAAATATTCTTTAGCCGACAAATCTACCGTTTTCAAAGCGTCCTTGTTGTAAGATTTTGCCGTTTTTATCATACATAATACCGTTGCCGTGCATTTTACCATAAACAAAATCGCCAATATATTTTGTTCCATTAAATAGTGTGAAAGTTCCTTTGCCGTGCATAGTATTGTTTGCCCATTCGCCCTCGTATTTGTTGCCATTCGCCCAAGTTAATGTGCCTTTGCCGTGTATTTTTCCGTCAAGCCAATCGCCACTATATTTGTTGCCGTTAGACCAAGTCAATGTGCCAAAGCCATTCATTTTGCCTTGTTGTAAGTTGCCTGTGTAGGTGTAGGTAGGTTTTTTGTTTTGAAAAACTTCTAGTACGCCATTACCTTGAGCATAGCCGTCAACTGTTTTTCCATCCCATTTGAAGGAGAGGTCTTTGGGGTCAGAAAAAACCCATACTTTAATATCTTGTTCGTTTTTTAAATAGCTTTGAGCAAAAGTTATGTTTGTGTTTAGAATTAAAATTGCCAGTAAGATTAATAAAGTTTTCATAATTATCACCTCAAAAAAATTTTAGCCAATGAATTTATCGTTTTCAAAGCGACCTTGTCTTAAGATTTTGCCGTTTTTGTCGTAAACTTTGCCCTTGCCGTGTATCTTGTCGTTTGCAAAATCTCCTTCGTATCTATTTCCAGACGACCAAGTAAATACACCTTTGCCATGTTTTTTTTCTTCGATAAAGTCTCCTTCATATTTAGTACCGTTAGGTAAAATCAATATGCCTTTACCGTGCGGTAGTCCGTTTACGTAATCGCCTACATATTTGTACCCTTCAGGCTGGGTGGTCATACCTTTGCCGTGAAATTTATTATCAACAAAATCGCCTTCATATCTAAAGCCAAATAAAACTAAAAGATAAATACCCTTACCGTGCATTTTACCTTTTTTAAGCGAACCCTGATAAGTTTCAAATAACTCATTATTTTGGGCAAGATAAATTTTTAATGTGCCATCACCTTCGGCGTAACCAGCAACTACAGCGCCCGACCAGCTAAATATGCTTGTTCCCGATTCCTGATGGTCGCTCCAGCGCATAACTCCTTGTTCATTTTTGACATAGCCTGCAAAAGCTGTGTTTGCAGAGAGGATAAGAATGGTCATAAGCAATACTAAAATTTTCATACCACACCTCACAATTAATTTGTTTTCGTTACTAATTTAAAAAATATAATCAATTATACATTAATTGTACTTTGTAAAAGTGCTTTCTGTCAATGCGGTTGCTGCTTTTTGCTTTGTTTGTAGGTGTTTTTTTAAGGCTTAAATTTTTATTGATTATTTTTGTGATTTTTGTTTTCTACTGGGTGGGTTTGTGGTAAAATTATTATGTTAAAGACTTAAATTAGATTTTTATCAACAGGAGGTTTTATATATGAAAGTTGCCATTATTATGGGTAGCGATTCTGACTGGGGCATAATGCAAGTTGCCGAGCAGACTTTGCTTGATTTTAAAGTGGAAGTTGAGGTTGTTGTTGCCTCAGCTCACAGAACACCTGATATTGTGCATGAATTTGCAACAGGAGCGCGAGCTCGTGGTGTTAATGTCATTATTGCAGCAGCAGGTGCGGCAGCGCATTTGCCGGGCGTCGTGGCAGCCTATACTACACTTCCGATAATCGGGGTGCCGATTGATGCTACAAGTTTAAAAGGTGTTGATGCACTTTATAGCATTGTGCAAATGCCCTCTGGCATTCCTGTCGCTTGTATGGCGATTAATGGCTCGAAAAATGCAGCATTGTTTGCTGTTGAAATTTTGTCCGCTTGTGATAAAGATTTGGCAGATAAGCTCGCGAAATATCGTGAAGATATGAAACAAGAAGTGGCTAAAAAGGCACAAAAACTAGAAGCACTTCGCTCAAAATAGTTTTTATTTTATAAAAGAGAGGTTTTATTGTGGTATTTGATGACGGTAAATTAAAAGAAGAATGTGGTGTTTTTGGGATTTTTGCTGACAGTGAGTCGGTAGCCTATGATAGTTATTTAGGGCTTTTTGCTTTGCAACACAGAGGGCAAGAGAGTGCAGGCATTGTTGTTGGTGATGGCAAAGACATGGAAGTTAAGCGTGGTATGGGTCTTGTGACAGAAGTTTTCGGCTCAGGGCTGCCACTTTTAAAAGGTAATAAAGCAATCGGGCATGTCCGTTATTCTACAGCCGGCGCGTCTGTTGCGATAAATACGCAGCCGCTTTATGGTAAATTTTCCGGCGGTAATTTGGCACTTGCTCATAACGGTAATCTAACTAACGTCGCCTCGCTTCGCAAATCGCTTGCTAAAGATGGCGCACTTTTTTATACGACTATGGACAGTGAGGTTATTGTCAATCTTATTGCTGGCAGTAAAAAAGAGACTATAGAAGATAAAGTAATCGAAGCGATGAACAAGATAGAAGGTGCTTTTTGTCTGGTTATTTTAACTGACGATAAATTAATTGCCGTAAGAGATAAGTTTGGTTTTCATCCTCTTTGTATCGGAAAGCTGGAAAGTGGCTATGTTGCAGCATCTGAATCTTGTGCATTAGATGCTATAGGCGCTGGGTTTGTGCGCGATATGAAACCTGGTGAAGTCGTAGTGTTTGACAGCCCACAAGGCGAGTTTAAAAGCTTTTCTTATTGTGATGAAAAGACAATTAAAAAGGCTCATTGTATTTTTGAATATATCTATTTTGCTAGAACAGATAGCGTTATTGACGGTCAAAGCGTGTATTTTTCAAGAGTTGAGATGGGTCGTCAGTTAGCTAGAGAAAATAAAGATTTGATTGATAAGCTAGATGTTGTCATATCAGTTCCAGATTCCGGCACACCTGCGGCAGTCGGCTTTGCTTTAGAATCTGGTGTACCGTTTTTAGAAGGCTTAAATAAAAATAGGTACGTCGGTCGTACATTTATTCAACCGACCCAACAAAAGCGTGATGTGGCAGTAAAGATGAAATTAAATCCTGTACGTGCTGTTGTTGAAGGCAAATCTGTTGCGATTATTGACGATTCTATTGTTCGTGGTACGACAAGCGGCAAGATTTTAAATCTATTAACTCAAGCAGGTGCCAAAGAGGTGCATATGCTTATTGTATCTCCGCCTATCTTGCATCCTTGCTACTACGGTATTGACACGGCAGTACGCAAAGAGCTTATCGCTGCAACTCACAGTATAGAGGAGATAAGAGAGTATATCGGTGCTTCGTCACTTAGGTTTATTTCTAAAGAGGGTTTGGAAAAATCTATGATTAGCCTTAATCCTTCTGATATGTGCTATGCCTGCTTTGATGCTTCATATCCTGTTTTACCGGATTGTATTGTGTACGAACCTGGTGTTATTTTTGCAAAAAGCGATAGCTGCTGCAAACTCAAGGAGGAATAATGGAGAGAAAATCTTTTAGTTATAGTGATGCCGGTGTGGATATTGACGCCGGTAACCGTGCGGTCGATTTGATGAAAGATAAGGTAAAATCTACCTATCGTAAAGAAGTATTAGGAGATATTGGCGGTTTTGGCGGGCTTTTTGCACTTGGTAAATATTCTGAGCCTGTTTTGGTCTCTGGTACTGACGGTGTCGGAACAAAATTAAAACTTGCTTTTATGATGGACAAACACAATACTATCGGTCAAGATGCTGTAGCGATGTGTGTTAATGATATTTTAGTTCAAGGTGCTGAACCTTTGTTCTTTCTTGACTATCTAGCTGTTGGAAAACTCGTGCCAGAACAGGTAGCCGATATTGTTTCAGGTGTTGCCGATGCTTGCAAACAGTCTGGCTGTGCTTTGATTGGCGGCGAATCCGCAGAGATGGCAGGTTTTTACGCTGATGGTGAGTATGATATTGCCGGCTTTGCTGTCGGCGTTGTAGAAAAATCAAAAATAATTGATGGCTCCAAGGTTAAAAAAGGTGATGTGCTGCTCGGACTGAGTTCTAGTGGCGTTCATTCTAATGGCTTTTCGCTTGTGCGTAAGATTTGTTTTGAAGCGTGTCAGATGAAAGTATCTGATTTTGTACCTGAATTTAATCGCAGTTTAGGTGAAGAATTGCTTACACCTACAAGACTTTATCCAAAAACTTGTCTGCCTTTATTTTCAAAATTTGATCTGCACGGACTTGTGCATATAACAGGCGGTGGATTTGTCGATAATATTCCTCGTATTTTGCCAAGTGATTGTTCTGCTGTTGTCAATACTGACGCGTGGGAAGTGCCTATGGTATTTAAAAAGTTGCAAGAGTGGGGTAATGTCAAGCCTTATGAGATGTATCGCACTTTTAATATGGGGATTGGTATGATTTTGGTTGTGGATAAAAAAGACGTAGCTGATATTAAAGCACATTTTCAAATGCAAGGTGAGAAGGTTTACCAAATTGGCGAAATTGTTCCAGGTGACCAAAAGACAATTTTGCAAGGCGGTAACTTTTAATGAATACAAAGGTCATTGCTGTTTTGGCAAGTGGCAGGGGCAGTAATTTACAGGCGATTATTGACAATATTAATCTAGGTGTTTTGCCTGTTAAAATCGGTGTTGTCATTTGTGACAAAGCTGACGCTTACGCACTTTTTCGTGCCAAAGAAAACGGCATTAGAACTGAAGTTGTACTGAGGTCTGATTTTTCCGGCAAAAAAGAATTTGAAGATAAAATAAGTTCTATTTTATCAAGCGCTAAAGCCGAACTTGTTGTTTTGGCAGGTTTTATGCGGCTGCTTGGCTCTGATTTTTTAAAACAATGGCAGCACAAGGTTATAAATATTCATCCGTCACTACTGCCTAGCTTTCCAGGTTTGCATCCACAGTTGCAAGCTATAGAATATGGTGCAAGGGTGTCAGGCTGCACGGTGCATTTTGTTGATGAAGGTATGGATACAGGGCCTATCATCATGCAAAGGGCTGTTGATGTTTTGCCAAATGACGACGAAGATAGTTTATCAAAACGCATTTTGGCTGTTGAACACAAGCTTTATTCTGAGGCGATTGGGCTTTGGGCTGATGAAAAGCTTAAAGTGTCCGGACGCCAAGTGTTAATAATGTAATTGAGAGGTATTTACATGAAGATTAAAAGAGCTTTGATTAGCGTATCTGACAAAACAGGGGTTGTAGAATTTGCTAAATTTTTAAGTGATAATGGCATCGAGATTATTTCGACCGGTGGCACAATGAAGACTATAGCTGACGCTGGAATTGATGTAACTTATGTTAGCGATGTGACTAATTTCCCTGAGATTATGGATGGTAGGGTAAAAACTTTAAATCCATATATACACGGTGGTATTTTGGCTATTCGTGATAATGCTGAGCACATTAAACAAATGCAAGATATGAACATAAAACCTATTGATATTGTTGTTGTCAACTTGTATCCGTTTAAACAAACAATCGCTAAAGAGGGCGTTACTGAAGATGAGGCGATTGAAAACATTGATATCGGCGGCCCTGCGATGATACGCGCGGCGGCTAAGAATTTTAAATATACAACGGTTATCGTCAATCCGTCTGATTATTCTGTTGTTATGGACATCTTGCAAAAACAAGGCGACATTTCTTTAGATATAAGGCGCTCTTTGGCGCAAAAGGCATATAGTCATACCTGTGAATATGACGCGGCGATAAGTGCTTATTTAGATGGTATCTTGCACCCAAATCAAGAATACCCACAAGAAAAAGCAATATTTTTAAAGAAAATAGAAGATTTACGTTATGGCGAAAATCCTCATCAAAGCGCTGCTTTTTATCGTATAGAAGGCGAAACAGAAGGTATTGCAAACGCCAAACAATTGCACGGCAAAGAGCTTTCTTTTAACAACATTGTCGATATTGAATCGGCATACAGAATTGTTTGCGAGTTTCATCAGCCTGCGGCGACAATTATAAAACACACCAATCCTTGCGGTACTGGTGTGGCGTCCACCATTTCGGCGGCATATGCTAAAGCCTTTGAGGCAGACAGTGTGTCGGCGTTTGATTGCGTCATGAAGTTGACCAGACGCATCCGGCGCGCGGCC
>CAZKFG010000004.1:0-63794 GCA_964551985.1 uncultured Acidaminococcales bacterium | reverse complement strand
CTTCTTGTCCTACTTTTTGTGATACACGTGCTGCCATTGGTACTGCTGATACACCAGCTGAGCCTATTAGTGGGTTGATTTTACCACCTGACATAATACACATAATTTTTCCTAATATTACGCCACCTACTGTGGAAAATGCAAATGCTACTAGACCTAATCCAAGTATTCCCAATGTTTGACCATTTAAGAATGCTTCTGCTGTTGCTGTTGCACCAACTGTGATACCGATGAAAATTGTTACTATATACATTAGAGCATCTGATGCTGTTCTTGCTAAGTTAGCAACTACGCCACATTCTCTAAATAAGTTACCTAACATTAGCATACCAATTAGTGGTGCTGCGCTTGGCACTAATAATGATGCCACAATTGTACATACGATAGGGAATATAATTCTTTCTTTTGTACTTACTGGTCTTAGTTGTTCCATTACTATGCCGCGTTCCGCTTTTGTTGTTAATAATTTCATGATTGGTGGTTGAATGATTGGCACTAATGACATGTATGAGTACGCTGATACTGCAATAGCAGCAAGTAGTTCTGGAGCTAATTTTGTTGCCAAGTATATTGATGTAGGACCATCTGCGCCACCAATAATACCGATTGATGCTGCTTGTCCTGGTGTAAAGCCTAAGAATAATGCACCTATAAAAGCTATGAACACACCAAATTGTGCTGCTGCTCCCAAGAAGATACTAGATGGGTTTGCAATTAGTGGAGCAAAATCTGTAAGCGCTCCTACACCCATAAAGATTAGTGGTGGGAATATTCCTAATTCGTCACCTTGGTATAGATACCAAAGTAGTCCGCCTACTGTGTGTGTTTCTGAAACATGAGGATTCATTATACCAGTATTTGGTAAGTTTGTTAGTAGCATACCAAAAGAAATTGGCACTAACAATAGTGGTTCATACTCTTTTACTATAGCTAAGTACATAAACACCAAAGCTACCGCTATCATAATAAGATATTTTACGTTTAATCCTGTGAAACCTGAGTCGGCAAAAAAATCTAATATTGCCTGAAAAAATACATCCATTTTTCGTCCTCCTATTGTCTGTTTTTAATAATTGCATATTAATCGTTCTTGTTCAGTAAAGGCATAAGCATTAGCATTCCATATAATATTCCTAAAACCAAAAACACTACTGTCATACCAACTAATAAGGTAACGCCACCTTGCATTACAACATCGCCCATTTTTTCACCTCACTAACTTTTATTTTCTGTTTGACAATAAAAGTATGTATGAAAACTCTCACAAATGCCTAAAAATACATCTTTATTGTTTCAAACAGTACAAACATAAACTTGTATCCGAGTTTCTAAATACACATAAAGTATATATTAATTTTAAAATATATACAATAACTTTTTTAATTTTTTTAATTTTTTTTAAAATAAAAAAAGCTCAATTATATAAATTAAGCTTTTTTATTTCATATTTATGTTTTATTTACCAATTTTCTTATATAAGGTATTTTCACTATAAATATGCTGCCTTCATTTACTATAGATTCCACTTCTATCTTGCCATCAATATCGTCTAAGATTTGCTTTACTAAATGTAAGCCAATACCTCTATTTTCACCTTTAACAGAAAAATTCTCTTCAAAAATTTTATCTTTAACATCTGGTTTTATACCAGCTCCAGAGTCTTCTACTGTAATTACAAGTTCTTCATCTAAAACAAAAATTGATAAAAGCACTATTCTCTCTCGCTCATAATCTTCAACTGCTTCAAAAGCATTGTTAATTAGATTACCAATTATACTAATAAGTTTGTCTACATAAGCTTGGGCTAATGGTTCAGGAATATTGCTCTCTTCTGTTAGCATAAACTCTATGTCTAATTCTTTCGCTCTATTTAGTTTTCCGATAATAAAGCCACTTAAAATCGGATCTTTAAGTCTTGAGCTTACGTAGTTTACCGCATTTGCTGTATGAGCAGCAATACCTCTTACATATTGTTTTAATTCATCATACTCTTTTAGTTCTATAAGTCCTAAAATAACATGCATTTTGTTCATAAATTCATGTGTTTGGGCTCTTAATGCGTCAGCATAATTTCTAACCCCTGTCAATTTTTCGGCTAAATCTTCTAGTTCTGTTTTTAATCTAAAGGTAGTTATAGCGCCCACTATTTCGTTTTTTATTTTTATAGGAAATTGATTTGTTATGACTGTAACATTATTTATCTTCTCTTCAAAGTCTATTCTAGAAGCTCCTTTTATCAAAACATCCTGCATGTCAGTTGTATAAATTTTTTCTATTTTTTCACCCAAAGGATTTGTTATTGCAAAACCTGCATACTCAAAAATTTCCTTTGCTCTAGAATTGATTAAAACTATTTCACCATTTTTATTTATCGAAAGAAGGCCTTCTTGTACGGAGTCCATCATTGCACTTCTCTCTTGCATTATATTTGCTATAGCTTTTGGCTCTAAACCAAATAAAATATTTTTTATGTTTCTGGCTAAAAACACAGAACCAATAATTCCAACAAATAAACCAGCTAAATTTGCAATTAAAACTACGAGAATATATTCCGTTTCTCTCTCTTTTTCAAAAATTGATGGATGTTTTGTCACAAAAACCGTTGCTAGTTGATTGCCACTATCAGTTATAGCAGTTGATATTGTGTTGACTTTCAAAAAACTATCTTCTATTGTTGCATTTTGTGCTTCGTCAACACCATTACCTTCATGCGGAATCATTTTAGAGGATACAAAAACAGATTTTTCGTTATCATAAATTATAATATCAGCGCCTGTAGCTTGACTTATTGCATTTATTACCTGCTGTAAATCTTCTTTGTTGTCTTTATTATTTTTATTTTTTAAGCTCACCTTAACTATTGGTAAATCTATAACATTTTCTAATACCACTTTAGCATCATTTTGACGTTCTTTGATCCGTAGATGATCATTGAGTGCAAACATAAATATATATTCTGTAAGCAATGAAACAAGTACTGCAAAAAAAGTAAGTAAACTTATTTTATGATATAAAGTGAAATTCCATTTTTTATACATTAATTATCCTCCAAAAATTTAAATGGTTTTTACTAGCAATATTATTAGCACTGTCATAAAACCTGCAATACCAATAGCAATACCACTTGTAGCACCTTGTAATTCTCCAAGTTCAAAAGCTTTAGCTGTTCCTATGCCATGGCTACTTGTTCCTAAAGCAATACCGATTGCTACAGGGTCTTTAATTTTTAAAATTTTTATCAGTAGAGGTGCAAAAGTAGCACCCATTATGCCTGTCAAAATAACTACTGCTATACTAATTGGCACTAGTCCACCAATATTACCTGATAGTTCTATAACTATTGGAACTGTAGCTGATTTAGGTGCTAAAGTAAAAATAAGAGTCTCTGGCAATCCAAATAAGTGCGCTAGTAAAATCGTACTAAAAACAGATACCAACGAACCTACAAAACAACCTGCAATAATTGCTAAAAAATATTTTTTCAAGAGAGTTTTTTGACTATAAATAGAATAAGCTATTGCTACCATAACTGGTAACAAAAAACTGCTTATAATTTTTCCACCTTTATCATATTGTTCTATCGATATGTTGAAAATATACAAAAAAGTAAGTATAAGCATTATCGAAAATAGTACTGGATTGAATAAGGGAGATTTAAGTTTTTTAGCTACAAAAGCCACAAAAACAAAACTAACCAAGGTAATAGAAATACCTAAAAAAGGTGTTTGTACAAAGCTTAGCAAAATTTATACACCTCTTTTCTTATTTGATAATTTCATCACAAAAAGAACTGTATAAGCTGTGGCTAAAAAACTTATCAGTGTTGTAACAATGCAAATAAATAAGATTATAATGGCAGAATCTCTTATTTTATCTAAGTGCATTATAATCTGAGTACCTGATGGTATAAAAAAAAGCGCCATATTTGCTAACAGGAATTGGGATACTTGTTTAATGTTTTCTGCCTTAATAATATTGCAAAACAGCAAAACAAGCATTATAATCGTACCCATAACACTATCAGGAAAATAAAAAGGCAATAACGAGCATGTAATATTACTCAAAAGACAAACACCAAAAATAATTGCTAGTTGTTTTAATATCTCCATTTTAATCACCTTTTTTAAAAATATATTATCAATATAACATAAATTGACAAATAACTAAAGGAGGCAATATGCTAGTTATTATTGACGAAAATACAAATCCATATTTCAATCTGGCTACAGAAGAATTTTTATTTAAAGAGGAATCTTTTAACCAAACTATTGTTCGAATTTGGCAAAATAAACCAGCAATTATTGTAGGTAAATTTCAAAATACTTTAAATGAGATAAATTATGATTTTGTTCATGAAAATGATATTGCCATCGTTAGAAGAATTACTGGTGGCGGAGCAGTTTATCACGATTTAGGTAATATCAATTATACTATAATCGAACAAAAACAATCTTCAAACATTGATTTTATCAGTTTTGCCCAACCAATAGTAAAAATACTGGAAAAATACAATATAAAGGCAATATGTAGCGGTAGAAATGACATTCATATAGAAAATTTAAAAATATCTGGCGGAGCGCAAACAATAAGCAATAATAGAATTTTACATCATGGCACATTGTTATTTGCTTCTGATTTTAACAATATGAGCAAAGCACTCAATGTATCTACTAATAAATTATCTGCAAAAGGAATATCTTCTGTTAAATCAAGAGTTGGAAATATTTCTGATTTTATGACAAAAAAAATATCAACCAAATACTTCTTTACAGATATTCAAAATTATTTTCTAGATCAAAAAGATAGTAATTTATATAATTTTACACCTGATCAGCTATTACAAATACAAGATCTGGTGCAAAAAAAATACTCCCTTTGGGAGTGGAATTATGGTAAATCACCTGATTACAATATAAACCGCACGATAAAATACTTTTGGGGTGAATTATCTATATTACTTTTAGTACAAAACGACCATATAAAAGATATTAATGTATATGGCGATTTTTTTTCAAATCATGACTTACAAAATATTTTTAAAATCTTTATTGGTAAACGTTATGAAAAAGCTACTATCAAAGAAATTATTCTACAAAGTAATATTGCCGATTACTTACCAGAACTAACAAACAAGCAGTTATTAGAGCATTTAATATAAAAATAAGCCAGCATATGCTGGCTTATTTTTATGGATTTATTGTTTGTTTGTAGACTTGTTTACCGTCTTTCATCTCTATAATTACAGCACTTTTATCAGCATCGTGATTAGCATTGATTGTAATTACACCTGAAGCACCAGGGAAATTTTTAATTTTAGCTAAAGCATCTTTTATCTTAGCAGGTTCAGCACTTTGAGCATCTTTAATTGCGAGTGCCACCATTTTCATAGCATCATAGCCTAAGACTGCTGTCCCATCAGGAGTTTTGCCGTATGTTTTTCTATATGCATCTACAAATGCTTTGGATTCTGGGCTAGAGTTTTCTGGAGAATAATGGTTTGTAAAATATGTATTATTTAGAGCATTAGCTCCAGCAATTTCTACTAGTTTTGTAGAGTCCCAACCATCGCCACCAACAAAAGGCGCTTTTATGTCCAGTTCTCTTGCTTGTTTAACTATTTTGCCAACTTCTTCATAGTAACCTGGCAAGTAGATAACTTCTGGATTTAATGCTTTTATTTTTGTCAAAATAGTTTTAAAATCTTGGTCTTTTTGTAAATAGCTCTCTGTAGCTAAAATTTTCCCGCCACCTTTTTCAAAAGATTTTTGAAAAAATTCTAAAAGTCCTTTACTATAATCGCTACTATTGTCTACCAAAACAACTGCTGTTTTAAGTTTTAAGTTATTTAAAATGAAGTTTGCGGCAACGCCACCTTGAAATGGGTCAATAAAGCAGGCACGAAAAATGTACTCTTTAGTCTTGCCATTTTCTACTGTAAGTTTCGGATTTGTAGCAGCACTAGAAACATATGCAACTTTTTGTGCCTGAGCAACGTTTGATGAAGATATTGCACAAGAACTAGTAAAAGAACCGACAACCGCAGACACTTTATCTTGTGTGATAAGTTTTGTCATAACGTTTGCAGCTTCTGATGGTTCTGATTTATTATCGCCATCAACCAAAATAATCTTTTTACCTAAAACGCCACCGGATTCGTTTATTTGGGCGACTGCCAATTTTATACCGTTTAATATAGAATTACCATAACTGGCATTACCGCCAGTTAATTCATTGATTGTTCCTATTCTAATTTCATTAGCATTTGTTTGTGCTGCTGGTTTTTTCTCTCCACCACAGCCTGTTAGTGCAACTGTCAGAATTAACACCATTAAAATTGAAATGACACCAATACTTTTTTTCACCACAAATCCTCCCTAAAATCATTAGTTTTCATAAACACTAATAATTTTATATAATATGGTATTTATTGTCAACAAAGTATACAATAAACATTTATTTTAATCTGTACATAATAGTGTTGTCATTGTATCTTTTCTGCAGTATGTCATTACAGTATAAATGTTCTAAATGCGACATAGCTTCACCTGTAGCAAACCATTTTTGTGCATTTGGAAAATCTTCCCAAGATTTTATTGTTATATCCCAGTGCATTTTGCTTGCAACATCACAAACAGATTGTTCACCATCTCGTAAAATATCTTTTATTTCTGCAAGTCTTTTTTCATGATGAGCAATAAGCTGCTTAATTCTGGTGTGTTGTTCTGTTAAAATGCTTCTATGTCCTGTAAAAAGATGTTCTATCGCCAAAGTATCAACCTTTTTTAGTGTATCAAAATATACCTGCAAAATATCTTGCTCAAAACCCCAAAAAGTTATTGTTGGTGTTATCTTATCTAAAATCAAATCTCCACAAAAAAACAGTTTATGAAAAGGTTCATAAAGGCAGATATGTCCTTTAGTGTGTCCAGGGGTTAGCATTACTTGAAATTCGTATTCACCATATTGCAAAGTTTGTCCATCTTGCACAAGTTTATAGTTGGAAACGACCTCAGGTCGATATCTAAAGCCTGGATGTTCAGTAATGTTTACAGAGTATTTTTCTAAATCATACATTTTAGCTAGATTTTCAAAACGTTTTAAATTCTCTTTTGTTCCCATCTGCAAAATAGCATTGCTTTCCAAGTTTCCCATAATAATTGTCGCACCTTGCTGCTCAAGCATTCCCATAAGACCATTATGATCTGAATGCAAATGGGTTACTAATACATCAGTCTTAGTCAAGTCAATTTTCAATTCACTAATGCCATAATAAAAACTATCTATACATTCTTTCCTGTTAAAACCTGTATCTATAATCAGATTTCTATTTTCGGATGTAATAATGTAACTATTTAAATATTTTAGTGGATTTTTTGGTAGATCTATCTCATTTAGATAAATGTTTTTATATACTTCTTTTAACATTTAAATCACCGTTTTCTATCATAAGCTACTCGGGTTACCTTCCCAAGTGCAAATACAAATACAAAAGAACATATTATCCCAATAAGCCCTGCAAGTGACGTACTAAGAAAACTACTGCCTACTTGGTAATCAGGAAATATTGCTAGTTTCTCTTGCATTGTAGCAAGATAATTATGCCAAAATCCTTCCATAGCCAATAGTTCTTCTTTCCCACTTGTATTCATTACAGACCATTCTAAGCCATCCGGTTGACCAGATGCCCAAAACGAAATAAATGCGGCAATTAAAATTGCTTGAGCAAAAACAATAATACTAATTTTTTTATAACTTATAGCCTGTTTATTTGTTAAAAGTTCAGGCTTTTGAGCTAGCAAATAACCAACAACTGCGGCTGTTATAAAGCCTTCAACAATGCCTATAGCCAAATGTATCGGTTGCATAAATAAGAAAAATGTTTTTGCAGGTAAATCTGTTATACCAGATGCCATAACCTGCATTACTACGCCAAATGCTCCTAACTGCAAAGCCAATACCGATGCCAGCAAACAGCCCCAAAATAGTTTGCGAGATTTAAAATTTGTGCCAACAATGTTTTTATAAACTAACGGATAAGCTATGTAGCAAGGCAAAAATCCCATATTAAAAATATTGCAACCTAAAGCCAAAAGTCCTCCATCAGCAAAAAATAAAGCTTGAACGAACAGTATTGATGCCATGGTCAAAAACGCTGCGTGTGATCCTAATATGGCACACAGCAAAATCCCCCCGCTCAAATGACCACTGGATCCTGTCAACGGAATGGCAAAATTAATCATTTGTGCGGCGAAAACAAACGCCCCTAAAGCCCCCATAACAGGAATTTTTGTCTCTTGTATATCTTTATCTAATTTTTTGCTTACATAAACAATGCTACCTGCTGAAACGCCCCACATTAAAGCCCCAACAACTGGACTAATTAAGGCATCTGACATATGCAATATAATCCCCCCAAATCAATTTAATTTTTTTTATCAATATTACTGACTATAAAAGCTGCAAATAGCACAGATAAATGTGCTGGTATAGTTGTATCCAAGCCTGTCAAGTCGCGAATTTTTTGAAGACGATATCTTAAAGTGTTGACATGAATATGTAACTTTCTTGCTGCCAGCTCATTTTTAGACGTTTGCAAGACTACTTTTAAAGTATTTAAAAGTTCTGCTTTATAGTGCAGATCATATTCTAATATTGGTTTTACAATACTTTCTTTTATTTGTTTTATCTCATAGCTGTCAAGCTGTTTGACTGCTATACTTGGCAAAAGCCAGTTTATCGCCTGCACGCAACCAAAATTATCCATAAACAAAGCAGCATCTGCACTATCATTTGCCAAGAAAAAATTCTTCGTTAAATCTTGTATGTTATCACTTTTAGGGCTTATGGACAAAACAATGCTCATGCACTCTTTTTCTATCCATTGTACTAAATGTTGTATAGCAAGAGGCATATCATCTTTAACATCATAACTTGTTGCACCAATAAATACAATACTATTTGTTTGTACTATCGTAAGTAAGTTATCGGTATTTTTCAAAAAATTAGTTTTAGCAAACAAATCTAAAATATTATTTGTTTTACCTTTAAGACATGCAACATACAAATGTTTTTTTCGCCATTTAAGACCAAAATTGTCAAGTTTTTCAGGTATTATAACATTTCTTTTGATATCTTCTATCAGCTGAATTAATCTTTTTTGCAGGCTTTCATAACCTTCAAGTAATTTTAAAGCAAGTACAGATATGGTTTGTTGTGCAATTAATATGTCTGGCTCTTGTAATTCCTGTTCACTTTTTATAACAAAAAAACCGAGCAGGCGTCTTCTTGCTATACAAGGGAATATGTCAAATCCATCTATTCTCACTCTTGTTTTAATATCTTGCTCTTGCAATTTATCTTCTATATATTTTTTATAAAAATCTTTTGCACTATCTTCATTAAAATTGTCTTTATTATCATTTGAAAAATAACCGCCCAAATATTTACCATCTGAATTAAGGCAAAATACACTCTTGTGCATATGTTTATTTGTTGTCAAAAGTACTTGTGAAAAATCATCTGATGCAAGTGCAGATTTTATAAGTTCATTATAATAGCGTTCTACTTTCAACAAAATATTGGTTTGTGCATTTTGCACTTCCGCCGATACAGCAAAAATAACTTCACGAAACTTTGTTTCGCGTTTTATAGAAAACAGCGGCACTTGATATTCGTTTGCCAAATCAATTAACACTTGTGGCACTTTGTCTAAAAACCTGTCCACTTTTATGCCGATAGCGCTTACTTTCTTAGCCAGTTCAGAAAATGCGTGTTCTTGTCCTTTGGGATTTTGACTATAAGAATACCAAGACGTAAGTACAAGCTCACCACCAGAAACCCACTCGTAAAAATCAGGCGCTTCCATTATAGTTATATAATCAATTTGTTTGCCTAATCCTTTTTCGCCACCAAGTAGCTTCATTTGGTTTTTTACAATATCCAGCTGCATAATTTTCTCAACAGTAACCATATCTATCACCACAATTCTTACAAGTTACATAAATTGTAACAAAAATACCTTCTATTATCCAGTAAAAAATAAATAGGACTCTGGTTGCCCAAAGTCCTATTTTTGCTTTTACTAGTTACATAATTCTACAACAACAGCAACGCCAAGACCACCGGCAATACATAAAGTTGCTATGCCATAGCGAACATTACGTTTTTGCATTGCATGTATAAGTGTTACCAAAATTCTCGCTCCAGAGTTTCCAATTGGGTGCCCTAGCGCAATAGCTCCGCCATTTACGTTTATTATATCTTTTCTATTTTCAAGTCCGAGTTCTTTTATTACTGCAAGTGATTGAGCAGCAAAAGCTTCATTTAGTTCAATAAGACCTATATCATCTAATGTAAGATTTGCTTTTTTAAGTGCTTTTCTAACTGCCGGTACTGGACCTATACCCATTATTTCTGGTGATACCCCTGCTGTACCTTGTGCTAATATACGTGCTTTTGGTTTTAAACCAAGCTCTTTTGCTTTATCAGCAGAACACAAAAGTACTGCTGATGCTCCATCATTTCTACCAGAAGCGTTACCCGCTGTAACACTACCACCTTTTTTAAATACAGCTTTTAGAGCTGCAAGTTTTTCTAATGAAGTTAGTTTTGGATGTTCGTCGGTATCAAACATTATGGTCTCTTTACCTTTTTTTACAGGCACTGGGATTATTTCATCTTTAAATTCGCCTTGCTTGATTGCTCTATCTGCTTTTATTTGACTTTCAAGTGCAAATTCATCTTGTTCTTCTCGGGAAATGTTATATTTTTCGGCTAAGTTTTCTGCTGTCATACCCATTGTCAAACTACCATAAACATCTTGCGGTTGTGAGCAAGGTTGACTTTCAGTATTAGGATCTACAATCACTCCATTTCCAACATTGTAGCCATAGCGAGCACTTCTTAGATAGTATTGTGCTGTACTCATACTCTCTACGCCACCTGCTAAAATAACATCCGCGTCTCCACAAGCAATAGCTTGAGCGCCACTCATTGTAGCTTGCAAACTAGAACCACATTGTTTATGTATTGTATAGGCTGCAATCTCTATTGGCAGCCCTGCTATCAAACTCGCCAATCTTGCAATGTTTGGTTGATCACTGCTTTGTTTAGCGTGACCCCAGATAACCTCATCGATCACGTCTGCCTTGCAACCGGTTTTTTCTAAAAGCCCATTCATAACAAGTGCAGATAAATGTTCTGGCTGAATACTTTTAATAGCTCCGCCCATCTTACCAATAGCAGTCCTTATTCCGTCGACTATAACAACTTCCCTCATAATAATTACACCCCTCTTATAATAAGTTTTGGCAAAACTTCATATTTTGCCGAAGTAATATTTGCAATGTCTTCTAATGTAACATCACTTGTATGTTCTATTAGAAACATTTTGCGACTAGTTCCCTCTTTTTCAAACTTAAACACTGCAAATTCAGTGATAATATAATCTACTGCGTTTATCGCTGTAAGCGGCAATTTACATTTAGGTACTATTTTAGCTCTGCCATCGCGATTAGTGTGTTGGGTCGCTACGATTACCTTTTTCACGCCCGCAACTAAATCCATTGCTCCACCGGGACCTAATATATCTTTACCCGGTATACGCCAGTTTGCTAAATCACCATTTTCACTTATCTCAAGCGCTCCAATCACTGTTGCATCAAGTCTTCCGCAACGAATCATTGCAAAAGATGTTGCTGCATCAAAGTAACTAGCTCCCGGAATTGGGCTTATATGTTTTCTACTAGCGTTAATGAGATTAGGATTAATATCTTCATTTTTAGGAGTAGGTCCAACGCCAAGCATTCCGTTTTCCGTTTGAATATATATTTTTTTCTCTTTAGATAAATAATCAACGGCTAAAGTGGGAATGCCAACACCCAAATTTACAATACCATTATCAGGCAACTCTTCGGCTACTCGTCTAGCAATACGCTCTTTTACTTGATCTTCGGTCAAGCTAATCATTTTTCTCCCCCCTTATTGTCTAGCCTTACAATCGCATCAACAAAAATAAAAGGAGTAACAACCTCTTCAGGAGATATTTCTCCTGCCTCGACAACCTCTTCTACTTCAACAATAGTGTATTTTGCCGCCATAGCCATTATCGGATTAAAGTTTCTCGCTGTTGCATCATAAACAAGATTACCTAAAGTATCAGCTTTTTCAGCATGTAATATAGCAAAATCAGCTTTCAGCGGTCTTATAAATAAATAATCTTCTCCATCGAGCTTTCTAGTTTCAAGACCTTCTGCGACTTCTGTACCAATACCAATTTTAGTATAAAAGCCACCAATCCCACTGCCACCAGCTCTAATCGCTTCAGCATAAGTGCCTTGTGCCATTAATTGCAAATCTATATTGCCTTCGCGATATTGTTGAGCCACTTCGGGATTATACGTAAAATATGAACCGATAGCTTTTTTTATCTTCTTTTGCCTAACCCAACGACCAAGTCCAACATTAGGTGTACCAAGGTCATTTGCAATAACGGTTAAATCATAAATGTCACTATCTGCAACAACTTCAATAATAGATTTCGGATTGCCAACATTGCCAAAGCCACCTATCATGACAGTCGCTCCATTAAATAGTTTTTCTACAGCCTTTTTTGCTGTCAAAAACTCTACCAACATTTTCACCCCCAATTAGTAAACTTTATTTACATAAAGTTCAATAGTAAAAATACCGACATAATAGCAGCACCAGAAACTAATGTCCAAACAACGCAATAACCCATTATATCTCTTGCTGACAGTCCAGCAACACCAAGCAGTGGCAACGCCCAAAATGGTTGTATTTGGTTTGTCCAGCCATCGCCCCATGCAAAAGCCATTATTGTTTGAGGAATATCCGCGCCTAAAGTTTGAGCTGCTTTTATAATTATTGGACCTTGTATAGCCCATTGCCCACCACCAGAAGGGATAAAGATGTTTACAAAGCCAGCAGATAAAAAGGTCATCGCCGGGAAAGTCGCTGGTGTTGAAACAGCTACAAACCATTTTGAAATAATATCAACAAGCCCAGATGACATCATCATACCCGAAATACCGGCATATAGCGGAAATTGCAAAATAATCCCACGACTAGATACAATGGCCTCTTTTACCGCTGCTAAATAAGATGTTGGATGCGAGTGCAAGAATAGTCCACATGTTAAAAAAATCAAAATTACAAGATTTAAATTCAAGTCAAAGCCTAAGCTTTTCATATTTAAAAACAGATAAGTTAGTGGAAGCATTGCAAACAAACCGTTTATCCACCAAGAATGCTCTAACTTTTCTGCAAAAGACATATCTGACCAAGGACGTTCTTTTTCTTCTTTTGTCACTACTTCAGGTTTAAATTCTACAATTTCGCCTGGAGGTTTCATTTTTAAATATACTAAAAAAATTAGTACAAACAATAGTAACGAAATAGCTATGTTCCACCAAGAATAAAGCGTTTGCGTAACAGGAACAACACTGACAATTTTTTCCATAAAATTCCCTTTAGTTGCAGCAACCAAAGGAATTGACGATGATGGTCCACGCATAATCTCGCCACCATAAGCGGCAGCAACAAGTAGCGGGAAGTGCAATCCTTTAACTTTTTTACCCATTTCTCTGGCCAAAATAGCACCAATAACCATTCCAAAGCCCCAGTTAAAATAACAAGCACCCAAAGAAACCGCTGCCGTAATGCCTAGTGCTTGGCTAGGATTTTTAGGAATGTCTGTTATTTTATTCATTAATTTTTTAACAATAGGGCTTAGTGCTAAAACATAACCAGTTAAAAGCACCAATGCCATTTGCATTCCAAAAACAAATAATGACGAATAACCCTTACCCCAATATTGAACCATGTCTGTTACACTTTTTCCTGCTATACCCATACCAGCGAAAAAAGTTACGAAAGTTAATAAAACAGCTAAAATATATGCGTCCGGCAAATAAGACTGTACTACTTTCAAACATATTCTTGTAAAAGCCTGCATTTTCTAATCCTCCTCAAAATCAGTTAAAAATTAAAGCTACTGCCCTCCTTTTACATTGTTTATTGTTTTAATTTTAACAACTAATTCGCTTTCTTTCATTGTGTAAATGTACAATTATTTTTTAATTTTTTTGAATATTTCACAACAAAAAATTTACTTATTTAAGCTTTTTAAGTATTTACATATAAAAACACTATGTTTTCAATGTTAAATTTTGCATATAACATTTTTGTGGCAAAACATTTTGCTAAACAATTTTAACTATTTTTGTTACAATACTATTAATAATAAAATTATCTTCACACTATAATTGGAGGCTAAATTATGAACAGGAAATATAAAATAGCTATTTTGACAGTTGTAATACTAGTAGCAGCAAGTTTTTTTGCTTATAATTATCTACATCCTAAAAATGATAAAATAACTGCCACAGGTATGATAGAGATAACTCAAGCTAATCTAACAAGTAAAGTCAGCGGCTATTTAGTCAAATGCGATTTTATCGAAGGTAATCAAGTAGAGGCTAACAAAATAATTGCACAAATAGACAAAACAGACTACCAATTAAAATATATGCAAGCAGTTCAAGCATATCAAAGTGCTATAGCAAAGCTTGATGATTTAAATTCCGGTTCAAGGCAAGCAGAGCTTGATGCACAGTATGCGCTTATGCAATCTAGTAAAAAAGCTATGGACAAAGCAGTTTTAGAATACAATCGTTTTGAGCAACTTTACAAGCAAGGTGCCATCTCCTCACAAGAACTTGACAATTATAGATTGATAATGACAAATAACACAGGTCTGTACAGCCAAGCAAAAGCTCAATATCAATTAGCTGTTGAGGGTACGAGAGTAGACCAAATTAAAGCCCAAAAGCATCTGGTCGAACAACTTGATTACGCAAGCAAAGAAGCAAAAGCAAATCTTGAATATACAGACTTAAAAGCACCTTTAAACGGACGTATTCTAAGTAAAAACTACCAACAAGGGGAATTTATATTGCCTGGAGCACCAATTGCCACAATCGGTGATTTGTCAGATTGCTGGGTCAAAATATATATTCCATCTACAGATTTAGGTCGGGTAAAATTCGCACAAAAAGCAATAGTTAAAATCGACTCTTATCCAAATAAAACTTTTGAGGGTCATGTAAAAGAAATTGCTACTCAAGCAGAGTTTACACCACGTCAAACAATAACTAAAGACGAACGTGCCAACCTAGTTTTTGCAGTAAAAATTGCTTTAGATAACAAAGAAGAAATTTTCAAACCAGGTATGCCTGCCGAGGTAATATTACAATGATTGTCCAAACAACAAACATACAAAAATCCTTTAACAAAACAATAATTTTAGACAACATAAACCTTACAGTTAACAAAGGTGATATTTTTGGCATTGTAGGTCCTGACGGCGCTGGTAAAACGACCTTTCTTCGTTGCTTATTAGATCTATATAAGATTGACAACGGGCAAATTCTGTTATTTGGAAGTAGCGATTTACAAAATTGTAAAAATAAAATTGGCTATGTGCCACAACAATTTAGCTTAAATACTGATATGACAGTATGGGAAAATATCTGCGTTTTTGCTAAGCTACAAAGTATGTCCGAACAAGCGATTGCCGAAAGAGGCGATGAGTTATTAAAAATGCTTTGGTTAGACAAATTTAAAGACCGCCTTGCAGGCAACCTCTCTGGCGGTATGAAACAAAAATTAGCTCTCGTTTGCAGCATAATGCACAAACCAGAGCTATTAATACTAGACGAGCCAACAACAGGCGTTGACCCAGTCTCTCGCCGTGAATTTTGGCAAGCGCTATACAAATTAAACCAACAAGAAATGACACTTCTTCTTTGCACACCTTACATGGACGAAGTAGAACTATGTAGCAAAATAGCTTTTTTCTATCAAGGACAAATCCAAGTTACAGGTTCACCAAACGAGCTTTTGCAAAATTATCCCTACAAACTTTTTTCTATTAAAGCACCAAATCTGCGACAAATATTCGATAAACTATCACAAAATCCAATGCTAAACATATATCTCAAAGGTCAAGACTTATGCGTCCTAATAAAAGAGCCTATCCAAATGCCATTATTAAAAGAAAATCTAGCTTTAGCAGGCATAACAGATTACGAAATTTTCCCACTCGAACCGACGCTAGAAGATCTGTTTAGTCTATTAACAGAGCAAACGGATGTATGATATGGATAATACTCTAGCCATAAAGATAGATAATTTAAGCAAAAAGTTTGGTACTTTCACCGCCGTCGACAACATCTCAATGCAGCTTCATAAAGGCGGCGTATATGGATTTTTAGGTCCAAACGGAGCAGGTAAATCAACAACCATCCGTATGCTTGCAGGCTTGCTGTCCCCAACTAGCGGTACAGGACAAGTACTCGGTTTTGACATACTTACAAATAGCGAACAAATAAAACAACGCATAGGTTATATGTCGCAAAAATTCAGTCTTTATAGCGACCTTACAGTTTATGAAAACCTAGATTTTTATTCCGGATTATACGCTCTAGAAGGTTTACAAAAGCAAGAACGTATAAAAGAAGTCCTTGAAATAACCGCTCTTAAAGATAAAACAAATATAATGGTAGATACCCTCTCTGGAGGTTGGCGACAAAAATTAGCTTTAGGCTGTGCAATATTGCACAATCCACAGCTTTTATTTTTAGATGAGGCAACAAGCGGTGCCGACCCAAATACTAGACGACTTTTTTGGCAACTAATATACAAATTTGCTGCTTGTGGCACAACAATTCTAGTCACAACACACTTTCTAGACGAAGCCGAACACTGCGATAGCATCGCTTTTATCAATGAAGGTAAACTAGTTGCCAACGATTCGCCTCAAAAGCTAAAACAACTACTACCAGGTACGTTATACAAACTACCATCACAAAATCCCGTAGACACAATAGAACAGCTAAAAAATTATTCCATAGAAATACTAGATGCTTACATATACGGTCAAAGTGTACATGTGCGAACAAAAGACAATATCGAAAAAATAGCTTTCTTTTCACCACAACAAATCACACCATCACTAGAAGATGTATTTGTCTACCTAGTAAAAACCGCTCGGCAAAACAATCAGTCAAAGGAGCAGTAAAAATGAGTCGCCTTCTTGCTATAATAAAAAAAGAATTTATCCAAATGAGCCGTGATAAAGCAACAATCGGCCTTATGGTTCTAATGCCGCTTTTTCAAATACTCATTTTTGGTTTTGCCATAAACACTGACGTCAAACACCTTCCTGCCGCAGTCTTTGACCAATCACTAAGTCAAGAAAGCCGAGAACTACTCCAATCATTTACCGCAACAGAATATTATGACATCAAATACTCAGCAAACAGCTTCCAAGAAGTAACCACCCTCATACAAAAAGGCAGTGCCAAAGTCGGTATAATAATCCCCCCAGACTACGCCAAAAAGTTGAAAACTACCGGCACTCAAGTCCAAATAATCGTTGATGCCACAGACTCAATGTCCAGTTCATCGGCAATAAGTACCGCCCAACTAGTCGGTCAGCAAAAATCCCAAGAAATACTAATCAAAAAACTACAAGCCACTGGCACTGTAGCACAAATAAACAAAAACATTTTAGATATGAGAATAAGACCATGGTACAACCCAGACTTTATAACATCATTTTACATGGTCCCAGCAATCTGTGCTATTATCATAACCCTGACAATGCTGCTAATAACATCACTTGCCATAATAAGAGAACGAGAACGCGGAACGCTAGAACAGCTACTAGTAACACCACTAAAACCCTACGAACTAATGCTCGGTAAAATAATACCCTACATACTAATGGGCTATGTACAGCTAACAGTTTTACTGATAAACGCCAAACTAATCTTTCAAATTCCATTTCTTGGTAGCATATCTCTACTCTATGCCCTAACAGGACTATTTATAGTCGCATCGCTATCGTTGGGGCTACTCGTCTCTAACATCGCCAAAACCCAAACTCAAGGCATACTACTATCATATTCGCTAATACTCCCTAGCATACTACTATCAGGTTTTATGTTTCCCCGTGAAGCAATGCCAAAACTTTTTTACTACCTCGGCTACTTTGTCCCCATAACCTTTTATTTAGAGATAATAAGAGGTATTATTTTAAAAGGTAACACAATAGAATACCTGTGGACACCAATTCTCGCTTTGTCTGCCTTTAGCATAATAGCACTGACAATAAGCGTACTAAAATTCAAAAAGCGACTTGATTAAATAAAAAACCCCTCTTGCATAAAAAATATAAATCATGTTAGCAATATTAAATACCCTTTACGAAAAAACCTGAGAGTTTCGACAAGAATACTACAACCAAGAATGCAAAACAATAGCGAAAAATAGCAATAAATTTTGTCAAGATTTTGCAGGAAAATAATCTAGTTTTGCCGATAATGCACAACTTATGATTAATATATAAAAACTTGTAACGCAAATAATATAGCACGCTTTTCATTATGACAAAAACTAGCATTCAGCATATATAAGCTGGCTGCTAGTTTTTTGTTTATTTTTTGCAAGCGCGATTGGCAAAGTCAAAACCAAATTGCTCACATTTTGCAAATTCTTCTTGTGTCGCTGTCCAGTTAATTGTTATCCCTTCTTGCACTTGCATTGTAGCTTTTTGCAACAGTTCTTCCATATCTTTTTGCGCGCCGCCACTCCAGCCATATGCACCGAAAGTCGCCGCTAGTTTGTCTTTTGGCTTTAGTCCTTTAAGATATATTAGCAAAGAGCCCATCATCGGCATCATGCCGTAGTTTAGTGTCGGTGAGCCGAAAATAACGCCTGAGGCTTCTAGCATGTCTGATAACAATTGGCTGTTGTGCACTGTTCCTAGTTTGTGCAGTTTAGCTTCTACACCTGTTTTGCATACTCCCTCGAAGATGGCTTTTGCCATACATTCTGTAGCACCCCACATGCTGTCATAGATGACAAGTATTTTGTCTTTAGTGATATAATTTCCCCAATTTGAGTATTTTTCGCATATTTCGTTAATGTATTTTTGCCAGATTACACCATGGCTTGGGCATATCATTTTAATTGGCAGAGTTTTTATTTTATCTAGTGCAGGGTTTATAAGTTTGCTATATGGAAGTAGTATATTAGCGTAATATTTTTGGGCTTCTTGCATTACTATATTTATGTCGTTATCTTTATCCATTATGTTACTTGAGCATAAGTGTTGTCCTAAAGCATCGTTTGAAAATAAAATTTGTTTTTCGATGGCGTAGGTCGCCATGGAGTCTGGCCAGTGCAGCATTGGTAATGGCACAAATTGCATGGTGTTTTCGCCTAGGCTTAGTGTGTCGCCGTCTTTTACTATTTGGTAATTATAATCGCCATAAAGTTTTTGGGCTTCGCGTGAGCCTTGGGCAGTAATATAAACTGGTTTATCTTTGCCTATGGCATCCATTATATAGGGTAATGAGCTTGCATGGTCATTTTCTACGTGGTTTAATACAACATAGTCGATTTTCTCTACTGGAATTATTTCTTTTATTCTATTTAATAATTCGTATGAGTGAGTATTTTTTACTGTGTCTATAAGGCAGGTTTTTTCGTCTATTATTAGATATGCATTATATGTTACGCCATTTGGTGTTTCAAAACCATGAAAATCACGTAGTTTCCAATCCTTGCAACCGACGTAGTATATTCCTTTTGCTATTTGTGTTTTGTCCAATTTAACCACTCCTTTTTGTCTTTTATATAATTTTATATAATATTGTTGAATAAAGCAAAGTTTATTTGTAAAAATAATTTTTTGCTTGACTTAGAGCTTACTCTAGGCAATATTATATATAAAAGCATTTTTTAGTTTGGTTAAAGGAGTATTTATATGATTATTTCAGAGGTTAGTAAAAAGTTTGATATTTCTTTGGATACTTTGCGTTATTACGAAAAAATAGGTTTGATACCACATATAAATCGTAGCAGTTCTGGTATTAGAAACTATACTGACGAGGATTGTCGCTGGATTGAGTTTGTTAAGTGTATGCGTAGCGCTGGGATACCTGTTGAAGTTCTTATAGAGTATATTTCTTTGTTTGCTCAAGGCGAAAAAACAGCATCTGCTAGAATGGCTATTTTGAGAAATGAGCGCGAGAAACTTGCCTTTAAGATTTCACAGTTACAAGATACTTTGCAACGATTAGATTACAAAATTGAAAATTATCAAGATATTTTAAAACCAGCGGAAAATAAATTAAAATTATTACAGCAAAAAAATAGCTAGGCTAAAGCCTAGCTATTTTTAATCTAATAAAACTAATTCATATTTATCACTGCCCATGTTCATTTCTTTCATATACGTAAGTTGTCTTAGCCCTTCTCGTGATTCTATACGTTGTTGCAAATCGTGTTTATGTTTTTCTTCTAAGGCGTATATCATGTCAATAGATACTTGATCAACAGCTAATATATCTGTCGAGACAAGTATCCCAATATCAGGTGCAGTCGGCTTTGCCGCACCAACTCCAGCACAGTCACAATCAACTGACATATTTCTCAATACATTGATATAGATGATTTTATCTTTAAAGTGATCAACTGTAGCTTTGGCGGATTCTACCATATTTTCTTGAAAACGTGCTCCTCTAGTCCATGTCGAGTATTCTGTGGAATTTACTGCACCATGAATGATTTTTTTGCCAACAGGACCGTCTGCACAGCCAATAGCTATATTTTTTAAAGAGCCACCAAAGCCACCCATAGAATGACCTTTAAAATGTGTCAAAACTACCATGGAATCATAATTTAGCATATTTTTGGCAATAGACATCTCTTTAAAGTGCTTTCCGCCTTTAATAGGGAGCATAACAGCACCATCTTCGTCCATTATATCTACTTCACAAAAGTCCCAGCCATTAATCTTTAACGTTTCTCTGTGTTTTGCTGTTGTCTGGCGGGCGCCTTCATAAAGAGTGTTTGTTTCGACAAGTTTGCTATTTGGTATGCTTTGTTGCAATGCTTTTACCATCTCTCTTGGCAATATATTAGGACCATTGGGTTCACCTGTGTGTATTTTTATAGCAACTTTGCCATCGATTGTTTTATTTATTTTGGCATAGGCTTTTAGTAGTCCTTCTGGGCTAATATCTTTGGTAAAATAAACTATAGCTTTTTTGTCTGTTGCAATATTTTTAATTTTATCTAAATTTTCTATTTTCTCTGTTTTTTCATTTAAGGTCGCAAATGCCAAACCACCTAAGCATATAAAAGTTATAGAGATGAAAATTATACTGACGATTTTCTTTTTGGCTATGAGCATATAATCACTTTCTTTCCTATAAAAATTTTATCATAGTTTTATTTTAATTGTTAAAGTGAACTCTAGGTCAATCTTTTTATTTTACTGTATGAAAAAACAGACATTATTTTAAATGTCTGTTTTTATTTAAAACAAAATCATTAGTCTAAGCTATTATATCTACTAAATTACCAAGATTAGGATCAACTGCTATTGCTGATTCATCCATCATTTGTGTAATGTCTTGTCCAAATTGTTCCATTCTATCTATCGCCATTTTGGTAACACCAAAACTTACTTGTTCTCTCAGAGATTGTTGTTGCATTGCAATTGCCATTGATACAGTTGCATCTACTCCCATAAAAGTTTCACCTCTTTTTTTATTTTATATATATTATATCGTAGTATGACTCACTTTTCTTAACCTTGGTCTGATAAATCCAACAATCTTTCCCAATCTTCCATTAAGTCGTTAATTTTTTGTTGCAAACACTCGTGTTCTAGGGCTAGATTTTTACTGTTATCTAAATCTAGATGTTCGTTAGGGTCAGATATACGCTTTTCTAATACCTTTAAAAAAGCTTCTTGTTCTCGTAGAGATAATTCTATTTTATCTAGCTTTTTTTGCACATCAATAGTTTTTTTATTTGTGACTATTTTTTTTGTTTCTTTATTAGTAAGGATTTTTTGAGGTTGTTGTAAATCTTTTTGAGTTATTTTTTGCAAATAATATTCATAACCACCAAAATAATCTGTAATAGAGTTATCTTCTATTGCCCAAATACGATTAGCTAGTTTATTTAGCAAATACCTATCATGGCTAACTATAAGTACGCTACCTTCCCAAGCAGCTAAAGCATCTTCTACCGTTTGCTTTGTTGATATGTCCAAGTGGTTTGTCGGTTCGTCAAGAATCAAAAAATTAGCTCCATCAAGCAGTAGTTTTAAAAGCGCTATTCTTGCCCTCTCGCCACCAGAGAGTTTATCAAGCTCTTTAAACACATCATCATTTCTAAATTGCATACCGCCAAGTATTGTACGTGAATATTCTTCTGATAAAGAGTATTCTTGGCAAATATGTTGTAAAATAGTCTGACTGCCATATAAATGATCGTGTCCCTGAGAAAAATAGCCTACCTTTACTCTGCTACCAATAATTGATTTGCCTGACAGCGGAGTTATTTGTTCTATTATGGTTTTTAGTAAAGTAGTTTTTCCTGTGCCATTATCACCAATAAGTGCGGTTTTATCGCCATTTTTAAAAAGCAAATTAATATCTTTTATAATAGGTTTTTGATAGCCTATTGTTAGTTTTTCGAGCATTAATACTTTGTCAGAGCACTTTTCTGGAGTAGGTAAAGTCAAAGATAGATTTTGCTTAGAATTTGGCAATGCTATTCTTTCAAGTCTATTTAATTGCGATTGTCGACCTCGTGCTTGCTTACTTTTAATGCCAGCTTTATATCGTCTTATATATTCGGTAGTTTTTTCGATATGTTCTTGCTGTTTTTGGTAAGCTGCAAGCTGGCTTTTATCGCGCAAAGCTTTTTGCTCTACAAATTGGCTGTAATTGCCTTTGTACAATTTGGCATTACCGTTTTCTAGATGCAAAATTTTCGTTGCAACTTTATCTAAAAAATAACGGTCATGTGATATTACGACTACACTACCATTAAATGCAGCTAAATATTCCTCCAACCACTGAGTCATTTTAATATCTAAATGATTTGTAGGTTCATCTAAAAACAAAAAATCCGGTTCGCCAAAAAGTGCTGCCGCTAAAATCATTCTAGTTTTTTGTCCACCTGAAAAAGATTGCACGTGTTTTGCGAAATCTTCTTGGCAAAAGCCCAGACCAAAAGCAATTTTTCTTGCTTGTTGCTCGTAGCTATAGCCACCAATACTTTCATATTCGTGCTGCATATTAGCATATTGGTGCAAATGCTTTTCTAACATTTGACTATCTACTTCTTTGCTAATAGTTTTTTCTATAATAGCAATTTTCTCTTTTAAATCCACAATATGACTACACGCTGATAAAAGTTGTTCCCACAATGTACCATCTATTAAGGTAGGATTTTGTTCGGCGTAACCGATTTTGCTAAAAGGGTTTATCTTTATATTTCCTTTATCATAATCTTGTAAGCCAAGCAAAATGTTCATTAAGGTTGTCTTGCCTTCACCATTATCACCAACAATGCCTATTTTGTCATTTTTTTCTATTGTAAAACAAACATTTTTAAAAACGTTTGTTCCGCCAAAATTTTTTTCTAGATTTTCTACTGTAATAGTCATTTTATCTCCTATAAAAAACCCGCACAAGGCGGGTTTTATGTTAATGAAACAATGTTGTTTTTCAAAGCATAAATAAGTGCTTGCGTTCTGTCTGTTACTTTTAGTTTTTTAAATATACTTGTCAAATGATTTTTGACTGTTTTTTCACTAAGGAAAAGGTCCTCGGCAATTTGTATATTACTTTTACCCGTAGCTATCATTTGTAAAACTTCCACTTCTCTTGCTGTAAGACATCTTGCATTTTGCTTTGTATGTATTTTAAGATACGCTTTGTCTTTTATATTTGCAATAAATAAATAGTTTTTCAAAGTTGAGGTAATATAACAATTGTTTGCAACTATTTTATTTACAGCATGAATAAGTTCTGTTACAGAAGTTGTTTTTAAGAGGCATGCTGATATTTTTAGTTTGGCAAAAACGCTATCACACAAAATCTCTTGATTGCTATTTATGATAATTATCGTTTTAAAATTAAAGTAATCTAACTTTTTTATCTGCTCAGCTCTATTTTTAATAAAAGTTATATCCATAACCAAAATATCTGGTTGAGCATTTATTATATTATCAATACTATCAACAGAAAAAACATCTGTGTTTTCTTGTTCTTTCAGTATCTTTTTAATTCCTTCAGTTTCAAAGCTATTATCATTTGCAATTAGAATCTTCATGTTTTATCTCACTTGCTTTTGCATTTCACTTAACTTGCTCTTTAAAATTATCTTGTATGCTTCTACCCCTGGTTGATCAAACGCATCAATATCAGCTAGCTCACCCTCATAAGCAACGGAAAGGCAAAGCATATACATTAGCGCTCCCACATAATATAAATTAATTTTTGGCAAAATAAATGTAGCATTAAATCTTTTGTTGCTTATTAAAGCTTGAGCATTAGAGTCAAGCGCTGCCTTTAAAGCATCGCCAAAGCTTACTTGAGACATGTCTTGCAAAACTTTCTCATCTTTAAATAGATTAGGAATTATAGGATTTTTGTCCCAGTCATCTATTTTTATAAATTGAACAACTTTATCATACATTCCTTCTTGATGCTGTTGTGTCTGGGCGTGCATATCAGTTGTGCCAACTGCAACAATTGGGGTACGACCATAATATACTTTATCGCCATTGCGATTTTTTTCTTTGCCAAGCGATTCGGCAAGTAGCTGGATATACCACTCGGACAAAGATTTTAAACTGTCAGCATAAGGCATAAATACTTCTATTGTTCTATTGTATTTTTTACCTGCAATAAATTTTAAAGTAGCATTAAGCAATGCCATATTTTCAAAAACGTCGTCACTTTGACACGCTTCGTCCATATCTTTAGCACCTTGTAAAAATTCTTTTATATCAAGTCCTGTGGCAACAGCACTAACAAGCCCAACATCACTAAATACACTGAACCTACCGCCAACACCATCAGGTACTCTAAAAAGCTCCCAGTTATTTTGTTCTGCTAAGCGATGCAACAAAGTTTGCTTGTCGCCACAAGTAGGGTCGGTTACAGCAACTATTTTAACTGTTATTATATCTTCATATTTTTTAAACTCTTGCAACATATACATAAAACAAGCCATCGTTTCAAGAGTAGAGCCTGATTTAGAGTTTACAAGCATCACCACTTTATAAGGTCTTTTAAGATTGCTGTTTTGCGCCGCGCTTATAATAGTTTGTAATAATGCTGTTGTACTCGCCGCATCAACATTATTGCCACTAAAATAAAGTTTAGGATAACCATTTCTTTGGCTTACAGTTTGTTGGTTCCAAAATTCACCGCAGCCCACATCAAACAACACTTTATTACCTAAAAAAGATCCGCCTATACCAAAAGATATTACTGTATCGGTAGTATATTTTAATGATTTACCAAACTTAATTAATTGCTCTATAGTACCTAGAGTATTGATATTTCCATCTTTAATATAGGGAAGCTGACTAAATAATACCTTCTCAGGCAAGCCATCTTTTGATAAATGCCCTTTTATAACGCCTGTTTGGCGCATTGTTTTTATTGCTAAAGCCGCTTTTTCTATTTGTAAAGATATATCTTTTATATCATCTTTGGTTATTTTTCCTTGTCCGTACAAATTTTGATAGTCAAATATTATTTGCGTGCGATTTTTTAATATATTTTCTTCTGTCATAAAATCCACCACCTACTATCTATAATTTATCTCTATAAAAGTTTGCGCAAATAAGCAACAAACTCCTCTTTTAGTTCTTCATCTTTGAGAGCAAACTCCACTGTGGCTTGCAAAAATCCTTGTTTGTTACCAATATCATATCGTCTACCAGAAAATTGATAGGCATACATTGGTTTTGTTTTGGCAAGTTCTACAAGAGCATCTGTAAGCTGAATTTCCCCGCCTTTTCCAGGTTTTGCATTAGCCAAAAAACGGAAAATTTCCGGCTGTATTATATACCTTCCTAAAATAGCAAGATTAGATGGCGCTTCTTGTATCCTTGGCTTTTCGAGCAAACCTTTCACTTGCCAAAGATTTTCTTTTATTATGCTAGGTTGAACAATGCCATAGTTTACAACCGCCTGCTGCTCTACTTCTTGTACGCCCAAAACACTACTTTTGTATTCTTCGTATACTTGCATAAGCTGCTTTAAGCAAGGAGTATCTGCGTCGACTATGTCATCGCCAAGCATTACTGCAAAAGGCTCATTGCCAACAAATTCTTTAGCACAAAAAATAGCATGACCTAAACCCAAAGCTTCTTTTTGCCTTATATAATGAATAGGAATATCTGCAATATCACGCACCATTTGCAAAAGATCATCTTTACCTTGCTTTTCTAGCATTAATTCTAACTCTACAGATTTATCAAAATGGTCTTCAATAGCACGTTTATTTCTGCCTGTTATTATAAGAATTTCTTCAATTCCCGAAGCGAGAGCTTCTTCTATAATATATTGAATTGTTGGCTTATCAACTATAGGTATCATTTCTTTAGGCTGTGCTTTGGTTACAGGTAAAAACCTTGTCCCCATACCAGCGGCTGGAATGACAACCTTTTTAATTTTTTTCATTTTTATCACCTAGTATACTATTCGTTTTGCACTTCAATAAGCTCTAAAATCTCTGTTCCTGTATTTATTATCGAATGTCTTGTTTTAGCAGGCACAAAAGTACTTTGATTTTTTTCAATTACTATTTCTTTGTCGTCAATTATAACTTTTCCACAGCCAGAGGTCACAACCCAATGCTCACTACAAGTTTCATTTAAATGCTCTTGCATGCTCATACCAGGTAAGATTACAACACGCCTTATTATATAGTTACCAGCTTTTTCCAAAATAGTATAATAGCCCCAGTGTTTGCCTACAATATTTGTACTACTCGGTTCAGGTCTATTTTGCTCTTTTGCAAGCTGAAGCAGTTCCTGAACTTTGTCTGACTGACCTTTTTTAGCAACTAAAACAACATCATCCGATTCAACAACCAGTAAATCTTCAAGTCCAATGCCTGTAAGAAGTCTTTTACTACTTATAAATAATGAATTTTTACATTCTATTATCAGTGCATTGTCATTATTTGTGGCATTTCCATCAAAGTCTTTATTCATAATCTCATATACATTATCTAAACTGTTTATATCATCACAAAAACAATTTAATATTATCATGCTTAGATTATCTATTTTTCCCAAAAAATCACATTTTAACGATATTGCTGGCAAAGCACCAAACTCTTGTAACAACAATTCGTATGGTTTTTCCAAAACGCTCATTGCTTCTGGCACAAAATTTTGTAACTGTTGCCAAAAAGTATGTGCTTGAAAAAGATACATGCCAGAATTCCAATAACAAGTTTTATCTTGCCAATGTTGCTTACAAAAACTGTAATCTGGTTTTTCTTTAAAACTATCTACTAAATAGCCACTAGCAAATTTATCACCTATTTTAATATAGCCATAAGATGTGTCTATTCTTTGTGGCTTCATACCAAATAAAACAATTTTATCTTTGTTAATCATCTCTAGTCCTTGTTTTAAATTACGTAAAAAGACATTATTCGGACTAATTAAAGTGTTGGTATTAGAAATTATAATAGTTTCATCTTCTCGGCAGTTCAGTTTTGTTTTACAATAATTAACTGCCAGAGCAATTAGTGGCAAAGTATCACGAAAAACGGGCTGAATTATAATATGCACTTTATCAAGCCCAGCAGTGAT
Organism: uncultured Acidaminococcales bacterium; assembly: GCA_964551985.1. Classification (GTDB taxonomy): domain Bacteria; phylum Bacillota; class Negativicutes; order Acidaminococcales; family JAISLQ01; genus CAZKFG01. Next base: position 36,055 of record CAZKFG010000004.1, on the reverse strand, counting down.
AAGCTCATTTCTTACATAGTATTCACATTGTTGGTTTGTGATAACAATCATGTCTTCTTGCTTTACAAGAAAAGTAAATCGCATAACATTTTGTAAAAATAAAGAAGTATTATCAAATATTTTTAAAAATCCTTTAGGATAGTCAGTACGTGCTAATGGAAAAACACTCGTTCCATCACCGCCAACAGAAAAAATTACTTTCATTTAACCATAACTCCTCTTTATTATTCTGGTTGACCACCAATTATAGCAAGTATTTCATCTACTTTTTCTTGCAATAACTTTAAATCACCTTTTGTTTCAAGGTTAAGCCTCATTACAGGCTCAGTATTTGATGTTCTTACATTAAAACGCCATAAGTCAAATTCTATACTTACTCCATCAGTTTCGTTTAGTTTACCACTAGAAGCGTATTTTTCTTTAAGCTGTGCTATTATCTCACTTGAATTATCTACTTTGCGATTAATTTCACCACTGCAAGGGAATTTTTTGATGCGTTCATTTACAAGCTCAGATAATGGTTTATTGCTAATTGATAAAAGCTCTGTAATAAGTAGCCAAGGCACCATTCCACTATCACAATAGGTAAAATCTTTAAAGTAATGGTGTGCTGACATCTCACCACCATATACTGCATCAACTTGACGAAGTTTTTCTTTAATAAAAGCATGTCCACTCTTACATTCTACCGCACATCCGCCTAATGTTTCAACTATTTCTAGCGTGTTCCATGTAAGTCTTGGATCGTGAATAATCTTAGCTCCTGGCGTTTTGCGCAAAAAGGCTTCAGAAAGCAGTCCAACTATATAATAGCCTTCAATAAATTCCCCTTTTTCATCAAACAAAAAGCATCTATCATAATCACCATCCCAAGCTATGCCTAAATCTGCCTTTTCTTTTAACACAAATTGAGCCGTAGCCTCTCTATTTTGCATTAAAATGGGGTTTGGTACGCCATTTGGGAAATTGCCATCAGGTTGATGAAAAATTTTTATAAATTTAAACGGTAGCTGTTTTTCTAAAACATCAAGAGGTGCTCCAGCACAACCGTTACCAGCATTTACAACTATTTTTAGCGGTTTTAATTTGCTTTTATCAACATAACTCATCAAATGGTCTGTGTAGTCTTTCATCATGTCGATATTTGTAACAGTTCCTTTTACTAAGCCTTTTTCTACTTCGTGTTTAAATATACCTTCTATAGATTTTTCTGCAATTTGCATGAGTCCAGTATCACTTGATATTGGTTTTGATTGTTCACGAACAAATTTCATACCATTATACTCTTTAGGATTATGACTTGCCGTTACCATAATTCCACCATCGGCTTTTAAAAAAGTAGTCGAAAAGTAAACCATCTCTGTACCACATAAACCAATATCCGTTACATTACATCCAGCATCAGTAAGTCCTTCTATCAAAGCTTTTGCAATTGATTCTCCAGATAATCTAGCATCTCGTCCGACAACAACAGTTTTTGCATTTAAAAATGTCTTAAATACTCGTCCGATACGATAGGCTAATTCTTCATTTAGTTCTTCCGGTACTTTTCCACGTAAATCATAGGCTTTGAATGCTTTTTTACTATTAGATAAATCCATAAAAAGTCCCTCCCGAAAATCAAAATACTTTATATTATATATATTCCCCATAATGCTCATTTTCCCTGCTAAAAACAATAAAAAACCCTTTTGTTAAAAAACTTTTAACAAAAGGGTTTTTGTTTTAATATGTCTCTACAAAAACTTCAAAATAATTTTGTGGATGAGCGCACGCAGGACAAGATTTTGGTGCCTCTTTACCATGATGAATATAACCACAATTATCACATTTCCACTCTACTGCACTGTCTTTTTTATATAAAGTTTCATTTTCAATATTTTTGGCCAATTTTAAATAGCGTTTTTCATGATGCTCTTCTACTTTAGCAATTTCACTAAAAACTCTGGCAATATCAGCAAAACCTTCTTCTATTGCCGTTTTGCTAAAACTATCATACAAATCGCTCCACTCTTCATGCTCACCTTGTGCTGCCATTTTTAAATTCATTAAAGTATCGGTATCCGAGTAAGCAAACGGATATGTAGCACGAATATCTACAGGTACATTATCTTTACCATCACTGTACATAAGCGCACACTTCATAAATCTTTTTGCATGTTCTTTTTCATTTTCTGCCGTTTCCATAAAAATATTCGCTATTTGCACATAGCCGTGTTTTTTGGCAACAGTTGCATAATAAGTGTATCTTGTGCGAGCCTGACTTTCACCTGCAAACGCTTTCATTAGATTTTCCAAAGTTTTTGTTCCTTTTAAACTTTTGCTCATAATAAAACCTCCTCGTAATATAATAAGTTATACTTATTATATTAGCATATAACTTATTTTTATAAAAGTTCTTTTTGTAATAAAACTTTACTTTGTCAGTATCGTATCTACAGCACTAGAAACCTGTTCAACCGTTATCCCAAGCATGCAACGCATATCGTCACATTTAGCCTTCATTCTTCTTGGGCAATTTGGGCAAAGAGGATCAGATTGTACTACAATTTTTTTATCAGTATTATATGGTCCATATAAATCCGGTTTAGATGGTCCAAAAATAGCAACAACAGGTACTTTTTGGCTTACCGCTATATGCATAGGTCCGCTGTCATTGGTAATTAGCAGTTTCATTTTAGCTAAAGTTGCAACAAGTCCACCTATGCTAAGCTCTCCTGTTACGATAATAGGGTTACAAGTCATCTGATTTACAGTTTCTTTTACAGCATTCATTTCTGACGCACTACCAAAAAACACTGGCGTATAGCCGCGCATAGCAACATAATCTGCTACTTTAGCAAATCTCTCTGGAAGCCAACATTTTATAGCAGAAGCACTGCCAATATTAAAACCAATTAATTTGTCGTTATTTGCAATGCCTTTCTTTTTTAAAAGTGCATCTGCTTCCAAAATGCTTTTTTCTGACGGAATAATTTTTAATCCGTCATTACTCAAATCATCTATACCAAAAGAATTTAATATTTTCAAATACATATCTGCAGCGTGCACCGTTCTATCTAATGGTAAAGTTTTATCAAATAATAGTTTAAATAAACTAGGCGCTGAACCAGTCTTATATTTACCGCCACTAAAACCGGCTATGAAAGAACATCGTTCGCTAGGATTTAAATTGATTACAAGGTCAAATTTTTCTTTTTGTAATTTTTTACTGTATTTCCAAAGCGCAGAAAAGCTTTTGTCTTTGCCTTTACGGTCTAGAGTGATAATATTGTCAACATCAGGATTGCAACTTACTATATCTAGCCACTTTTCATCAATCAAATAAGTTATTTTTGCCTGCGGCGCAGCCTTTCTTAGTGCGGTTAAAAATGGAGTTGTCAAAATAAGATCACCGAGCTGCATCAAAAAGGTCACCAGTATTGTATTTACATTTGTTATTTGCATTTTCCCACCACTTTTTCACATGCTTTTAATACTTCTTGCACGCTTATTAAATCCATACATGTAATCTCTTTTAAACATTTTCTTTTAAAACACGGCGAGCATTTTGCTGTTGTTTTGATAATAATATTTTTATCCCCATAAGGGCAAGCTCTATCTGCACTTGACGGTCCAAACATTGATATTGTAGGCGTTCCTACAGCTGCTGCAATATGTAGTGGTCCTGTATCTCCACCAAGACAAAACTGCGCTTTTTTAACAAGTGCAGGCAAGTCCATTATAGCTGTTTTACCTGTCAAATCAAAAACCTTGCTACTTAAACTTTTCTCTTGAATTGATTTTGCCTTCGCGCCATCTACGCTACCACCTGCAAGAACAATATCTATGCTCTTAGAAGTTAGCTCTTTAGCTAATTTAGCGTAGTTGTCAGGCTTCCACTCCTTACTTGTCCAACCAGCACCAGGGAAAAATACTGCATATCTATCACTTACGCCCTTTGTATCAAGTAATTTTTGCATGTTTTCTTCGCGTACAGAAAAATCCGCCAGCGGAAAAACCACTTCATCATCTTTATAGCCGATATAGCGAATAACATCTAAATATCTCTGAATTATATGCCCCTTACTATGCTCACCATAGATTGCTTTACTAAATAAAAAACTACCTTCTCTTGGTTCGCAATATGTTAACTTTTCTTTGCCACCACTTAAAAAGACAATTAAAGAGCTTTTAAAAAGTCCTTGCAAATCAATTACTAAATCAAAGTTACGGCTTTGTAACTGCTTTTTCAGTTGCTTCAAATAAGCTAGTTTTTCCCAAATATTTTTTTTCTTCAAATCATTTTTATAAAAGATTATTTTCTCATCAATATATGGCGTCCCTGGCAAAATCTCAGCAAACTGTGGCTCTACAAGCCAAGATATTCTAGCCTTAGGATATGTCTTCCTAAGTGCATATAAAGAAGGCAATGCGTGAATAATATCACCCAAAGCACTCATTTTGATAACTAAGATGTTTTTATAGTCTTTCATTTACTATCCCTTGTTGCCAAAATATTTTTTATAAAAGAAAGCAAATCACCATCTTGATACAAATAACCATCAATTCCAGCATTTTGCGCAGCTTTTAAGTCTGATTGCTTATCACCAACTAAAAATGAGCTTTTTTTATCAATATCATACTCACTAAATGCCTGTAAAATCATCCCTGGGTTTGGTTTTCTACAATCGCAATGCTCACCAAAATCAGGATGATGTGGGCAATAATAAAATTCGTCTATACAGCTGTTATTCAAAGCTAACTGCTCATTTATAAATACGTGTAAACGTTCTACATCTTCACAAGTATAGTAGTCTCTGGCAATTCCACTTTGATTTGTTACAACAAATACATAATAACCTTGCTGCTTTAAATGACAAATAGCGTCAAAAGCACCTTGCTGCCACTGAAAATCTTCTATCTTGTATAGGTAGTTTTTCTCTACATTTAAAACTCCGTCACGGTCAAAAAAAACTGCTGGTCTCATTCAAAATATCCATCTGTACTTTCAAGCATATTGCAATATTCGGCAACAGCTTTATCAAGACGTGTAAAGCCTTTATTATATCCAGCATCTAACAATTTTTTCGTATCTGCTTGAGTAAAGTTTTGATATTTGCCAATTAATTGGGTTGGAAAATCGATATATTCTATTTCGCCTTGATTTAAAAAATCAATCACTTCATCCGCAAGCTCTTTAAAACTATGTTCTTTACCTGTACCGCAATTAAAAATACCACTTATATTAGAGTTCTCAAAGAAAAATTTATTTACCTCTACAACATCTTTAACATAAATAAAGTCTCTTTTTTGCTGACCATCAGGGCAACCATAGCCTTTAAATAATTTTATCTTACTTGTTTGTTTAATTTGTCTATACATTTGATAAACCATAGATGCCATCTTGCCTTTATGATGCTCTTGTGGTCCAAAAACGTTAAAGTAGCGTAGACCTACAACTTGGCTGTGGGCATTTGGTAGTAATCTTTGTACATAACGATCGAAAAATAATTTTGAATAGGCATAAGCATTTAAAGCCTGTTCACATTCTAGCCGTTCTGTAAAGCCTTTTTTCCCGCTACCGTAAGTTGAAGCCGAAGATGCATAAACAAAAGATATTTTACGCTCTAGGCAAAAATGCAACAATTTTTTGCTATAGTCATAGTTATTTTCCATTATGTACTTGCCATCAGTTTCCATTGTGTCAGAACAGGCACCTTGATGAAAAATAACATCTATATCTTCATAATTAAAAACACCATGTTTCAAAGCATCCATAAATTGGTTTTTATCATAAAAGTCAAGAGCTTTTAGGACGCTCAGATTGCGACATTTATCAGCCTTTGTCAAATTATCAACAATTAAAATGTCTGTTCTGCCACCGTCATTTAAACTTTTTATTAAATTACTACCGATAAATCCGGCACCACCTGTTACAATTATCATAGTTTTCCTCCTTTAACCAAAGCAATTATTTTATTGACCAAATCTGTAGTGGAATAGCCTTGTTCAAAGTCAATTATTTCTACTTTGCCAGCATATTCTCTGCCAGCTACTTGTTCGGCCGAATAATCTCCGCCTTTTACAAGTACATCAGGTTTAATTATTTTTATAAGTTCGGTTGGGGTATCTTCTTCAAATAAAACAACCGCATCTATACAAGATAAAGCCAAAAGTAGTCTTGCTCGATCTTGCTCGCCAACAAGTGGTCTAGTCTCACCTTTTAAACGTCTAACAGATGCGTCACTATTTAAACCAAGAATTAATATATCGCCTAATTTTGCAGCTTTTTCTAAATAAGTTATATGCCCTGTATGTAAGATATCAAAGCAACCATTGGTAAATATAATTTTTTTACCTAGTCTACGCCAGCTTTGAGCGAGCACTTTTATTTCCTGCCAATTAAGTGGTCTATGTTTTTCATCTGTTTTGCATTCTTTTTCCAATAAATGAGCCAATAACTCGTCTCGTCTTATAGCATAAGTCCCAGCACGGGCAACAACAATAGCCGCTGCTTCGTTTGCCAAAAAAGCAGCTGTCGCTTCTGTAAGTCCGCCTGATACTCCTGCTATAAATGCTGCTGCAACTGTGTCGCCCGCGCCAGAAACATCATACACTTCCCTGGCTGTTGCCTCAACAGTAAATTCTTTGTCTTTGTCGACAAAAGTCATTCCTTGTTCTGACCTTGTTACTAAAATGGATTTTACCTTATATTTATCCAGTGCTTCTCTTGCGGCTTTTGTTATAATTGGCGTAGTATTTTGCAAAGACTGTTGCAAACATTCTCCTAGTTCTTTAACATTAGGAGTAATAAAATCAACATTTTCATATTTATCCCAGTTGTAGCCTTTAGGGTCTACAAGCACTGGAATATTAGCGGCTTTAGCTTGTGTAATAACTTTTTGGCAAAAGCTCTTTGTGCAAACGCCTTTGGCATAATCTGAAATAACTATACCATTTACGCCTTCACTCATAAGTTTGCGCAAGCGAGCAAACAGCTCATCTTCCTCATTGTCTGTTAAATTTTGTATATCTTCAAAATCCAATCTTAACATTTGCTGATTAGAGCCAATTATACGCAGTTTATTTGTCGTTTGTCGATTTTCGCTCACTAAAATACTACTATGGTCAATACTTAAACTATCTAAAACAGATGTTAGTTTTTTCCCGTTTTCGTCATCGCCAATAGCTGAACACAAATACACCTTGCATCCTAAAAACGCAAGATTTGCTGCGACATTAGCTGCACCACCTAAATTTTCTGATTGATTATTAACTTTGTTTACAGGGACTGGTGCTTCTGGTGAAATTCTGCTAACAGAGCCATAATAATAACTATCGAGCATAACATCGCCAATAACAACTATCTTTAATTGTTCTATTTGTTTAGACAAAAAATCTACTATATTAAAGTTATTTATCATTTTTTTCTTCATCCACCAACTGACAAATTATATGACCAATTAAAATGTGGGCTTCTTGCACACGAGCTGTAATTTTTTTAGGAATATTAATAGATAAATCAGCTGTTTTGGCTATTTTACCACCATCACAACCTGTAAGCGAAATTGTTTTTATGCCCATCTCTTTGGCTTTTATAATAGCTTCAAATACATTTTCACTGTTTCCAGAAGTTGATAATCCTACTAAAACATCCCCTTTGTTGCCTAGCGCCGACACCTGCCTTGAAAAGACAGTCTCAAAGCCATAGTCGTTGGCAACAGCTGTCAAAATAGACGTGTCCGTCGTCAAAGAGATTGCTGCCAGTCCATCACGTTCTATTTGAAATCTACCAACAAATTCAGCTGCTAGATGCTGACTATCTGCCGCACTGCCACCATTACCACAGAATAAAACTTTATTACCATTTTCCACTGCATCTTTACAAATGTTTGCTGCCGATAGTATTTTATCTGCCAGCAAATCACGCACTAAATTTATGACTTTTTGATGCTCAACTATACAATCTTGTATCGTTTGTAAACTCAATTCATTCACCTCAAAACTATATTGCCCAACTTATTTCCCAATGAACTTTATTTTCCGTTTTACTGTTTATAGGATTTTTGCGTTCATAGTACAATGTCAAATCCCAACAATGTAAGTTTCTCTTATATTCAATTTTATTTCTATAAACACGATTATTTTTTGTATCATATTCTTGCAATAGTGACACAGCGTTTAAATCATCTGGTGACCATGTAGCATAGTATATCCAAGATTCTGGCACATCTACTTTATTATACTCAAATAAACTAACGTTATTTTTTACATTAGAATAATTAGTTCCTATACTCCATTTATGTGAGATTTTCTTGTGCAATCCCACATCATAGCGAAATTCATCTTGATCAATATTGCCATAACTTTCTTTAAGCTTTCTATAGCCTGTCCCCAAAGTCATATGCAATGTTTTTTTACCATCAAAATAAATCGGATTATGGTTTATATATATCCCTGCTTCAGTATGCCAACTTTCTTTATTATTTCCAACCCAAAATCCACGTTCAAACCATAATCTATAATTTAGTGCTGTTTTGAAAATTGGTTTAGTATGGTAATTAATTTTAATATTATTTTCTTTTCTTATCCAATTGCTGTCGTCATCTTGTTCATAACCGTAAGAATATTTAGCGTTAAAATTCTTACCCTCATACAAAAACCATCCCAAGGTACGTCCACCTACTTCAGTTGCTGCAGTAAAATTGGCTCCTATATAAAAATCTTTATTCAAAGGATAAATATAACTATATTTTATGTAAAGACCATCATCACTATCCCAGCCAATACGCGGAACATTTGAGTTCTCTCCCGTTAGCGCAACAACATAACGATCACGATACAACATTTTTTTACCTAATATATACACATTCACATCGTAAGCAATTATTTTATCATTTACCCAAATGTCTATTTTTTTTGCTGTAATATGATAGCATTTAACATGCGTTTGAGCACCACAACGGCTCATTGTAGCTTCATCAGCAACAAGTTTATCTGGTAAAATATCTACTTTTTCTGCTGTTATATACTGCTTTCCTGTTTTTCCATATACTGTATTTACTTGCCCTGTTTTTGTTTTATAATTATACTCTGCTGAATTGCCATATACATTAGTTTGAGTTGCATTTTGTTGAAAATTAACCAGCTGTTTTGTCCAAACATCTTGATTTTTTACATTGCCATCAAATCTATCGCCCGTTATTATTTGATCATCTTGAATAATTCTTACATATCCTTGAGCAAAAATATCCCCTGTTTGATTATCATAATGAATATAATCAGCTAAAATAGTTACCGGCTTTCCTGCTGTATCATTCTCATTTTCTTTTGCATAAATTTGTGTTTGAAACAATAATACAAACACCAGCGAAAAAAAAGCACATAAAAAAATTCCCTTATGTTTGCTTTGTAATGCTTTTTTCATCTATTTTTAGCCTACTTTCTTGTAAAATTAATTCCTAATTTTATTCATTTTACCATATTTTAAGCTAATTTAGCTATCGTTATTTTAAAAAATTTACAACCTAAACGCAAAAAACCCTCATAACAAAATGAGAGTTTTTGCTAAAAAGCAACAACTATTTGGAGAGTGGGGGAGAAAGAGCCTGTAGCTGTCTTGAAATACATCATATTATTATTTACTATGTTAATATAGTAACATAGCAAGACTAATTTGGCAAGTATCTTAAAAAAATTTTATTTTTAAAAATAAACTTATGTTATAATACTTTTATAAAGGGGGCTATTATAAAATGAAACCAAGTTTTTACAAAAAATTAGATACATATGTGGATGAGCTTTCAAAAAATTACAAAGAAAATTCGCACATCATCTCTCTTGATTTAGGTTCTATGCCCGATAGAGACAGCATTGTGGAGGTAATTCACCTACTAAGAGCCTTATTATTTCCAGGCTATGTGGGTAAACACAATCTTGTTTCACAAGCAATTGACTATCAAATAGGTGATTTGCTAAATAAAGTATATGAAAAACTGCATCAGCAAATTTGCCACGCACTAAAGGTGGACGCCAACAAAGAATTTTGTAACTATGCTTTTCACGATCAAGCAGAAGATATTATTTGCAATTTTTTTGATAAACTACCTAAAATAAGGACAGATTTGGCAAATGATGTTAAAGCTACTTATGATGGCGATCCTTCAGTTACTTCAACTGACGAAGTAGTCTTTTCTTTTCCAGGGATTTTAGCCTTGAGTATTTACAGATTGGCACACGAATTATATTGTTTAAAAGTACCTTTAATCCCTAGAATTATGACAGAATATGCTCATAGTAAAACAGGCATAGACATACATCCTGCCGCAACAATTGGTACTCCTTTTTTTATCGATCACGGTACAGGGATTGTAATCGGTGAAACAACAACTATTGGCAACAATGTAAAACTTTACCAAGGCGTTACACTAGGAGCATTATCACCACAAAAAGGACAATCCTTGCGTGGTGTTAAACGTCACCCCACTCTAGAAGATTATGTTGTTGTATATTCAGGTGCCTCAATAATGGGTGGCGATACAGTAATTGGTACAGGTAGTGTTATTGGTAGTAATGCTTTTTTAACCCAATCTGTACCTGCAAATAGCCGTGTAAGTGTTAAAAAGGATTAATTTTTATGTTAAAGCAATTTTCTCGCACACAAAGTCTTATCGGCAAGCAGGCACTAGAAAAACTAGCAAATTGCAAAGTCGCTATTTACGGTATTGGCGGTGTCGGCTCTTTTACAGTTGAAGCTTTAGCTCGCTCTGGTATTGGTAATTTTATTTTAATAGATAAAGATGATATTTGTATAACAAACATAAATAGACAAATCCACGCCACATTACAAACTGTCGGCTTGCCAAAAGTGCAAGTTATGAAACAAAGAATTTTATCTATAAATCCAAACGCTCATATTGACTCAATAAAAGATTTTTACTTAGAACAAAACGCAGCTGAACTATTAGCTCGCGATGCTGATTACATTGTTGATGCTATTGACACAATAACAAGTAAAATAGCTCTTGTTGTCCAAGCAACCAATCACAAAATCCAGATAATAAGCGCAATGGGTGCTGGCAACAAATTAGACCCTACCAAATTTGAAGTAGCTGATATTTACAAGACTTCGGTTGATCCAATTGCTAAAATCATGCGAAAAAAACTACGTGAGCTTAATATAAATAAACTAAAAGTTGTATATTCTAAAGAATTGCCTATAACTCTTGCTGAACCAATTTTAAACGATAATAACAGGCACTCTCCCGCCAGCATTTCTTTTGTTCCATCAGTTGCAGGACTTATAATAGCAAGCGAAGTAATTAAAGACTTATTACAAGAATAAAAGATGTCATTGTTAAAGCAATGACATCTTTTATTTCAATCTATCTTGACATCGAGATCTACTAGCTGTTCTAACAAAAGGTCTCTATTTCTTTTTGCGATGTACCATTCTTTAATAAGAAGTTCGACAAGTTTTATAAGGCGTTGCGCTTCCATCGGCTGTACATCTAATATAAGCCCAACATCCGCCTTCATGTGATTGCCAATGTCACCAATATTGCATACTCCTTCTATTGCTCGCCAAAGGTCTTTATCTATACTGTTTTGCAAAGCATAAAGCTCTTCAAAAAGATTAGCTCTCTCCATATCCCAACAATCGTGAATTATCTCTCTTAAGCAGCGCCTTGCAAAAGTAGCAGCAGCTTTTTCACTAAATTCCAAAACACTACACGCTTCTTGATATTCTTTTTGTATTGTCTCTGGAACATAGTCAGGATATTTCATATAATTAACTCTTGGCGAAATATTAACACTAAGACCAGCTAAATCCTTACTATGACCAAAAGCATAGATACTTATTTTTTTACAGTTAGGACATTTGACAAAAACAACTTTTATAGTTCCTGAGTTATCTTTTTTCCAAGTTGATGCTGTATTTTTAAATTTTGTAACATCAAAAAAATTCAAAAAATAATTTGCATATGTTTCATGACTTACCGCTAAAGATACATTGCAAAATGGACATTGATATGCACTCATAAAACAACCTCCATAAAATTCATTAAGATTAGACAAGTTTACTTATCAAATCTTCCCTATCACCACAAAGTAAATCTATAACAGGTATCTCAATCATTGTATAAGCTCCTGCTTTTTGTTTTAAACTAGCACGTGCACAAGCAACCATAACCTGAGCAGTTAAAGCTGGGTTATTAATCTTCATGTTAAATTCCATAAGCTGATTATGTGTTTGACCTGAAACACCTTTTCTCGTCATATTTACACCATGGCCCATATCAATAAGCTCTGTTACATTATCAACTTGTACAACATGCGTTTCATCGTGACTAAAATAATCATCCGCCTTTAAATCTGCAACAACTTTATCAAATTCTGCTCTAGCCTCTAGCTGCACATAAACCATTCTTCGATGTACTCCCGTACCCAAAGGAATGGTCATAGATAAAGCATTAGCAACACCTTTAATATTTTTCGCTGCTACAGTATGCCCCATGCTCATACCTGCACCAAAATTAGTATATGTAATGCCAAAAGGCACGCATGCCTGCATCAACGCACGTACAACAGAATCAGAACCTGGATCCCAACCAGCAGAAATTACCGCTACCGCATTATTATCTTTAGCCACTTTATTAAGACTAGCTCTAAGATCGCAAATAGATGTATGAATATCAAAGCTATCCACTGTATTAATACCCATCGCCAAATACTTTTTAGCAGTCTGCTCAACATTTCTTGTAGGAGTGCAGATAAGTGCTACATCTACTTTGCCTAACTTTGCTATATCATCAACCACCATAATTCCTTTTACATCATCACTGTTAGCGTTTCTTCTAACAATCCCTGCTATCTCCATATCTGGCATAGCACAAATCGCCTCTAGGGCATATTTACCAATATTGCCATATCCAATAACTGCTACTTTAATCTTATTCAAAATATCACTCTCCATAGTTTTAATTTTAATAATTATTATACTAGATTACATTTTTATTTGCTTAATAATTTTATAAAATTTTTATAAAAAAATAAAGGATTTTTAAATAGTTTGTCAAACTTACTAATTATGGACTTATATAAATTTTTAAGGAGGCAAAAATTATGTTTAACAAAATTCTCGTTCCCGTCGACAACTCACAACTATCTTGGAGTGCATTTAACTATGCACTGGAACTTGGCAAAAAATTCGGTTGCAAAATCGTTGTTGCCCACGTCGTTTATGTAGTACCAACAAGTTTTGAATTTATGCCACTAAGCGACCTTTTAAGCAATACTGCTAAAGAACTTGAAAAAGAATCTGTAGGAATGTTTGACAAAGCCAAAAAACTAGCTGGTAATTTTAAATTATCAACAGCGCTCAAATTTGGTACACCTTATGAAAAAATTCTTGAAATTTGTCAAGAAGAAAGCTGTGATTTAATTGTAATGGGCAGTAAAGGGCAAAGTACATTATCTGGACTTTTGGCAGGCAGTACTGCTTTTCATGTTTTCCATCATGCAAAATGTGCTGTTTTAACAGTAAGAAAATAGTTTTTTGTTAAATAAAAGCAAGAGCTTTGCTCTTGCTTTTATTTATATTTGACCACTATTGGATGGTTGTATATTTTTATCTGTAGTATCAGTTGTTTTTGTTTCTGTAGTCGCTACTACATCATCTTCTTTAAAAGTTTCATTTTGACCAAGGCTAGCTGCTGTAACACCGTTTATCACAACATCCTCTTTAACCTGAACATACAACACAGCACCTTTAGGAATTTTATATTCTTTGCCTTTGACAAATACCCCACCAATTATTCCTATAGGACCTAATATTACCATGCTTGCAATACTAGCTCCTGCAGCAAGTGCCATTGATTCTGTAGCTTCTTTAGCAAGCTTTCCAACAATTATTGGCACATTGCTATTGTCAATAGCGATAATGTGTGAGTATTCTATTTCAATTTTACCACTACGGCCAAAACTATTTGCACGTGATACTTTAGATACTCGTCCGTGTGCTGAAGCACCTTTAGGAATAGCTAAAATGCCATCAACATAAATATTATCTTGTACTCTAAATAAAACACTACTGCCAACAGCTGTTGTTTTGCTATCAAGCTCTTGTTCTATGCTGATTTTAACCAAAGTATCCTTTGGCAAAGTAACTTGACTTGTCTCAATACTGCCATTAGGAAATGCCATAGATAAAAGAACATTCATTCTATCATCAATACTACCTGTATCAATACGACCGTTTATAAGATTCTCCAGCGCCTCTAATCTAGTTTTTGCTGGCAGTTCACTAGTTTTTGTCGCAAAAGCCGCCTCTAATACATTGAGTTTGACAAGAAGCGATGGCACAACCGTTGAAGATGTACCTTTTACATAAAAATAAGCTCTGTCAATTCTTGAAATAATTGGCTCATTTGTAACAGAACCATTAATATCCTTCTCTAAACTATTTATACGCTCAGATAATGATCCTTTTTGTTCTGTACCATATAAAATAAGTTCCGTCTGAGCAACCTTTTCTGATGCAGTTAAATCTTGAGCATAAACAGGTACTATTGAAGTAAAGCTAAACACTGTTACTAAAAACAATATAGCTATTTTTTTTAAATGCAAATCCAATTCCCCCTAGCAGTTTTATTTTTTACCTATTTCAGCTATTCTACTAAGCTGACGAGATACCATATTATCATATTCACGAAGTTTCCAATCGTCTTTCATAACAGCTGCATATGGAGCGGACTTACGCTCTACAACTTGGCTATCTATAATCTTTTCACGCCAATTGTATATAACCATAAAATTCATATCCAAAATCAACATATCCATATCTTCTTGGCTAAACTGCATTTTTTCTTGAGTTAATCTATTTAGTTTGACAAAAACAATTGCGTCAAGTCCAGATTTATCCATTATAGTGCGAAGCATTGCTTCAGTGTTTTTGTCAACCTTACCTTTAGCCAATTCATAATAATTAACTTCTTCTAATGCTTTATAAAATTTATCACTATCATAAATTTCATAATCAGGATATCTAAATACTTCTAAAGCTTTTTGGAATACTATTGTATTGGCATAATCAATATCCTCTTGTAAATTTACAACAGGCAAAATAGCAATACGAGCAAACCTTGCTGGTTGCTTTCTTTCGTCAATTTTTCTTTTATTAGTGTTTGGTGCTGCAAAAGCAGTTATTTGCAATGAAAAAACAAACAACAGCATAAGACCTAGTATAAATTTTAAATTTCTTTTCATCTGTTTCCCTCCAAAATCTTGTAGCCCTATTTAAGCTTAATACATACTAATAAATTATACCATTTACAAAGCAAACAGACAACTAGCAAAAAAGTATTTTACAAAAAAATAACAATTATATTCTGTTTTTCTTTTACTGTTTAAAAATCATTGTATAAGTGCTTTTATTTCCACGAAAACTATTTTTTAATCTAAAAGATAGCTAGTAACTAAAAAAGGCAATCCCGAAGGATTGCCTTTTAATTGTTCTAACAGTTAATATTAGAAGTAGAAACGTACATATGACCAGTATGCTTTAGCGGATTTGTCGCCGTTAGCAGCTTTGTTTTGATGTTTCCAATCAAAATAATCAAAGTTTACATCAATGTTTTTAGCAGCTACAAAGCTTGCACCAATGTTCATACCTTTGTAACCATCAAATCTGGAGTTGCCATCTGCACTCATGCCTTTAACATATGTGCTTGAACCTGGGTCACATTCAAAGGAAGAGTTAATTGCAGCAGCACCTGGAACATCATAGTAACCAATGCGAGCATTCCAAGTACCTGGTTTGCTTCTTACTAGTTTACCAAAGTCAAGACCTGCAGCCCAACCGGATTTACCACCATCGTTGATTTCTTGGGAACCATGGAAATATTGTCCCCATAGTTTGATGTTTTTGTCAAAGCTGTAACCAACTAATGCTTCAAAAATGTTGGATGTTTTGTCTATTGCATTATCATTTGCAGCACCAACTTTATCTGTGTGATAGTATGCAAGACCTAGATCCCAGTTACCTGGTTTGTATGTTGCAGTAGCAGCAATAACTTGGTTGTTGTTAGAGCTCATTAGAGCTGTGTTAATGATTTGTGGACGGATAGCCATTAAGTTGAATTTGAAGTCTTTGTTTGTGTAGCCTAATTTTAGACCATCACCAGCTTCGCCAAGTACAACACCTCTTAAAGGAGCTTCATACCAACGACCTGCTGTTACTTCCATAACGCCAACTTTACCTTCAACCCAAGCGCGACGGAATAGTGTTGTGGACTCTAAAGTACTGCCACTTGCTGGGTTATTAACGTTAGTATCTTGAGCGTTTGTTGCTAGGTTTTGTTGGTTTTCAATCATAGCTGTATATTTCCAGCTATCATTTACTTGACCAGCTAGCCAAATACGGCTACGTAGATATGTGCCATTACTGGATGTAGTTGTGCCTTTAACTGATTCATTATTCATGTAGTTGGACAAACGAATTTCACCAGTAATTTTTACGTTGTCAACTTTCTTTTCTAGTTGAGCTACGCGAACACCTAGAGCGTTTAATTCTTTGGAGAATTCAGCAGCTAGTTTTTCGATTTGAGCTTTTAGAGCTGCATCAGCTTTGTCTGAATTAGCCATTGCTTTAGCAACGATTTGAGCCATTTCATAACGAGTCATGTTGGAGTTGCCGATGAATTTACCATCGCCATAACCATCAACGATACCTGCTTGAGCTAGTTTGCTAACTGAAGCGTATGCCCAGTGGTTAGCTGGAACATCTGTGAAAGGATTTGCAGCAAATGCTGTACCAGCAATTCCTAGTACGAATACTAGTGCTAGTGTAACTACGAAAGATTTTTTCATTTGTTTTCCCCCTTAGGTTTTTTTTAATTTATTAACAGATGTAAGGGAGTTTAAATTCTTCTTTGAGTATCCTTGTTACCTCTAGAATTATTTTTCTTCTCCTTACAATTTCTGTATCCAAGCTTACTTCAACATATCGCTCTCGGATCCTAAGGTACACCCCCTTCCCGCTCCGTCGATAGTCTTCAGCTTAAGATCAATGTTGTAGTGTATCTATAAAGGCATAGAAAAAACAATATAGATACGTATTTAATTATAGTTTACGCAAGTTTTTTTAGCTTGTCAAGCTTTTTTAACAATTTTGTTCAAGCCATCTTATTCCTATTGCCAGAGCCGCGTAACTGTCTAGTGGTTCAGGTACAGTTCTAAGACCCTTTGGCAGCACTTTTTGCCAGCCTTTAGGCTTGTTGTGCTGCCAATAGATTTGTTTTGCTAGATAGGTCGTATTTTTTTCGTCCATTATGATTATCAAACTTTTTGGTAGTGTTTTGCTTATTATTTGTTGTATTTGTTTGTAGCCTGTACCGTTGCCTAAAATTATTTTATTTATTTGATAGTTTTCAGTTATTTGTAGTATGTTTTGTTCTAGTTCTGTAACGTAGCTGTTTTTCAGTACATAATGGTTTTTTTTATCATCTAAAATAGCAAGCCCGCATTTGTCTTTGCCCGGGTCTATTGCAAGATAATAGTTGTTCATTGCACAACATCAACAATTAGTTTTATTTGTAGCGGCCCTATTGTATAAATGTCTTGTTCTGCTCTGGCAGTTATTTGCAACTTGCCTGTTGCTGTGCGAATTTTCTCTACTGTTTCCATTATGTAAGCGATGTCGAGGTTGCCGACATTTCCTGTCAACGGGTCTGATAAAACGCCGTCTTGGACAGCTTGTTTATTTAAACGGGATAAAAAGCTTATTAAAAGCGTTTCACTAGCACGTTTGTCTATGTTATCTGGTAGAATTTCTTGCAGGAGTATTTGATTTTTGTCATAGATTTTTTTGTTTGGGTAAGCAAAAAATCTTGCTATTACTGGTTCGCCCAATATTATGTTTCCTGCTGTTTGCAGTCTGAGCGCTATTTGTCCACTTGTTTTTTCAAGATAGTTTGCCGTTTGGTTAAAGTCTTCTTTAGTAACAAATAGGATTTCTAGGTCTTGGTCTTTTAAGTTTAGTCCTTGAACAATTTGTTTGTTAGCAAAAGTTAAAAAGTGTTCTAGGGTTTTGTTTGTTGTCTGAGAGTTTTGTCCACCAGGTACTATGCCTTGATAGAGTATTTGTCCGGCACGAAAAATAACTTGACCTTCACGCAGGTTTATTATTCCTTGCTCTAATTGTTTGGATTCGTCTGTTAGCATTTTTACTTCTTGTTGTAATCTGTCACGTAGTTTTCCTATTTCTTGGCTTTCTATGCGATATTTTTCCAGTTGTCCTAAAGCTTCTTTGCTAGCTGTTGTGACTTGTTCGAGCTGAGTCTGTGCTTTGTCTCGTTCTTGGTTAGCTGCACTCAGTTCGTCGTTTACTTTTTTTATTTGTGCGCTGCTTTTTTCTAGTTTGTTTTGTGCAGAGTCTAGTTCAGAGTTTTTTGTTTGTATTTCTTGTGTCATTGCGCTAAGTTCTTTTTTTAGTTTGTCTATGCCAAACAGTGCTGTTCTTACGTCGACAGATACTATTGATAATGATATTAAAGTAGCTGAAGCTATAAGTATACCACTTGTTATAGCAATAAGTGTAGATGTGTGCTTTGGTCTTAGTCCAAATACACTAAGACGCTTTTTGCCCAGTTTATAGCCAAGTTTGTCGCCTATATAAGCAATTATTCCACCTACTATCGCAAGTGTTAAAATTAGTGTAAGACCAAACATTGTCTACCTCCTATTTAGCAAATTTTTTGATTAAAAGCATTCCCACAAAAAGTCCCAACACGTCTGGTGTCGCCGCAGCAATTAGTGGCGGCATACTACCATTTTTGCCAAGTGTCATTGTAAGTGTCATAACAGCATAATAAACAAATATGATTATTATGCTAAGACCCAGACCAATAGAGGAACTAGAGCGCTGTGGTTGCAGTCCTAGCGGTGTACCGATAAGAGCAAAAACCAGCGACGCCAGTGGAATTGTAAAACGTTGGTACACTTCCATCTGCAGTCTTGATACTGGTGCATATTGGTGCTGTAAAAATTGGATTTGTTGTTTGAGTTCTTTTATTGACATTTCACTCGGATCTTTTTGATCACGCGAAATTTGACGTGGGTCTAGTTTTAATGGCAATATTTGTTGTTTAAATTGGGCGCTTCTGCTTATACCGTCATCACCTGTCAAGTCGTAGACTATACCAGTTTCCAGTAGCCACGAATCTTTTTGCCAAACGGCTTTTTCAGCATTTTGTACGTGCAAAAGTTTATCGTTTTTAAATTCTTCAATTGTCACACCATACATTATGCCGTCTTTTTCTTCAAAACGCCTCGCGTAGGTCAATCTTTCTATTTCGCCGCCTGATACATCTTTTATGACTATGTGTTCTTGCGAGCGTGGTTTTGTGTTTTTCATTACATCTTGATAGAGGATTTGGCTATACAAAAGTTTTGAAGCTGGAACTATTTTTTCGGCAAATATCATTGAAAAGATGCTGACGAAAAAAGCGAAAATAAGCACAGGTAGTGTCATTCTATAAAAACTTATACCACCGCATTTCATAGCAGTTATTTCACTAGAACCTGATAATCTACCAAAAGATAATAAAGAGGCTAAAAGCATTGCCATAGGAAATGTATAGTTGACAAATTCTGGCAAAGATAAGAAAAACAACTTTACTATTGTTAGCATTGGCGGTGAGAATTTGGTTATTAGATTGACCAAACTAAAAAGCACTCCACTGGCGATAAATATGCTGGAAAAAGCACATATCCCAAAGAGAAATGGTCCTATTAATTCTTTTAATATGTATTTGTCTAAAATTCTCATACTACTTCTCCATTACAGGCTAAAGTTTTCGCCAAGATAGAATTTTTTGGCTATGGGGTTTTCCGCTATCATCTGAGCATCACCAGAGACTAGAATCTTACCTTCGCTTAATATATAGGCTTGGTTGACAATTCTCAAGGTCTCTCTAACATTATGATCTGTTATTAAAACGCCAATTCCTCTACTAGATAGATGCCCTATCAGGCGTTGAATGTCTATAACAGCAATAGGGTCAATCCCCGCAAACGGTTCGTCAAGTAAAATAAAAGACGGATCGCTAGCGAGTGAGCGTGCAATTTCTACCCGTCTTCTTTCGCCACCGGATAGTTCCATGCCTTTTCTTTTGCGGATATGCTCGACATTAAATTCACTAATTAATGAATCCATTTTCTCTTGTCTTTCATGCGGTAAAGAAGGAGTAAGTTCCAAAATTGACATGATATTTTCTTCGACAGTAAGTTTTCTAAATATTGATGGCTCTTGAGGCAAATAACCAATACCAGCCAATGCCCGCTCGTGCATTGGCAGATGTGTAACGTCGCGTCCATCAACCACGACCGTACCGCTATCTGGTTTTATCAGACCAACAATCATGTAAAAAGTTGTTGTTTTTCCAGCACCGTTTGGACCTAAAAGTCCAACGATTGTGCCTTGTTGGACAACAATATTTACATTATCAACAACTGTACGCCCTTTAAATGCTTTTACTAGTTCTTTTGTTTGAATATACATCGCTAGTCCTTTATTACTTTTTATCTGTTTGTTCAACTGTTTTTGTTTGTAAATCGACTCTTACATTGCCTTTTGCTTGACTTGTACTAGAGTCACTCTTGACAATCAATTCGTTGCCAATTATTTTGTTTCCGTCTTGAATTACCCACGCATTGCCTGTCAATATAAATTCACCTTTTTTGTCAGAATTATCAGCTATATATGTAGCTTTATCGCCTGCACCTGTTAGGTTGCGCGCTGGCGCGTTTATTTTTACATTCTTTTCGCCTAATCCTT
Source organism: uncultured Acidaminococcales bacterium (assembly GCA_964551985.1). Lineage (GTDB taxonomy): Bacteria > Bacillota > Negativicutes > Acidaminococcales > JAISLQ01 > CAZKFG01. Next base: position 15,237 of record CAZKFG010000004.1, on the reverse strand, counting down.
GACCTGTCTTGACATTGTATTCAATATAATCTGCCGATAAAGTACTGCCATCTGCTTGAGCTAGCATCGCCCATCCGCCTGATGTCTTGGCAAATTCGGTTTGTGTCCAGTAGTCTATTTGTGGGGCTGTTATGCTATCGCCTGCTTTTATCACTTTAGCATTGCCAACTGCGGTCATATGATCTTTAGTACGAAGGTATACTTCGCTAGCGTATATTTTGGCATCGTCTTTAATAATTACAACATTGCCTGACAAAAATCCTGATTGCATTGTTGTGTTGTATTCAGCATAATTAGCCGTTGCCTGTCCACCATCTTGATTTATAACAACATTTCCTGTCGCAGTACTTATGCCTGTTGTTGTATCATAAGTTATTGTATCGGCTTTTATAGTAACTGGTTTTTGAGGTTGTGCTGAAATAGTTGGTATTGTTAATAAGCATATCAAAAAGGCTATAAGAGTTATTTTTTTTATCATTTAATCTACCTTCTTTCCACTACTGCATTACCAGCAAGTTTAAACTGTTTAAAATCATCATCTGTTTGAATTTTATCCCCCAAAGCTACTACATCACCTTTAACAAGCTCTACATTTGTACTTGCTTCAATGGTTTTACCGCTCTGGGACCATTCTAACTTTTGACATTTTAATGTCCATCCTTGAGAGTAAACTGCCAGCACATCACCGTGTAAAGTTATTTTCTTGTTTTGGGTATCGTATATACCATTTTTAGAAGTAACATCTATATATGTTCCATCTTCTCTATATAATTTAGCTACTATGTCTGTAAGGTTACTTTGGTTTTGGTTACTATCAAACTCTATTGTTTTCGCCTTTAGCTCCCAAACTTTTTTACCATTTTTTTCTTCTGATAGCTCTCCTTCTTTTATTATAGCATTAGGTGTCGTTTTTGGTGTTTGTATTTTTTTATCATTAACAGTACCGCCTTCTATCAGCCAATACATTGTAGCTAACAAAAATATTGCCGCTAAAATTATATATTTATGTCTTTTTAAAAATAGCATACAATGTCTCCCCTTTATTCTTCTTGATAAGGCGTATTCCAGCGTTTTTGGAACCATAGCCAGTTATCTGGATATTTTTTTATTATGTCTTCTAAAATTTGTGTCATCTTCAGTGTACAGTTATACATATCCTGTTTCTCGTTGCCAGTATCTTCATAATAAAAATAATCATAAATTATAGTTTTATGTCCACCATTTTTATTTCTTACAATAAAAATCGGCACTATTGGAGATTTGAATTTTTTAGCAAAATAAGCAGGCCCTGCTGGAGTTGAGGCATATTTACCTAAAAATGGCACAAAAATTCCGTCATACCCGCCGTCTTGGTCTGCAATAAATCCTAGCATTTTGCCTTTTTTTAGTGCTCTTGCCGCGCCAATTATTTCATTTGTACCACGTTCAAATAGTTCGATACCCGCATTTACTCTTAAATAATGAAGTATTTTATTTACGCTTTCATTAGGCTGTGGCTTGATAAAGCTTGTTATAGGATAGCCATACATAGCTAGCGCTGCACCAAGCCACTCCCAATTATCCATGTGAATAGCTAACATTACTACACCTTTATTCTCATTTACCGCTTGCCATAATAAATCTTCATTTTCTATGTGCACATATTTTCTAATATTATCTTTATTTAGAGCTGGCATGTACATAATTTCCATAGCACTCATACCAATATTCTTGCACATGGATTTTGTTATCTCATCAGCTTTTTGCTCGGACACCTGCAAACGTTCTTGAATGGTTATGCGTGCTCTATTGACTTGTTTTTTTACTAAATTGTAATAAACAACGCCAATAAATCTGCCTAATGCCAGCACTAGAGGATATGGCAAAAGCGACACTATTTTTACTATTAATCTAAAAAAATAATATTGCATAATCACATGTCTACCTTTTTAACTAAAAGTTTGTACTATTTTCTCCCAATTGCCTTGCTCTTTTAAAACAAATTCAATAACATAACGAGCTGCGCCACTACCACCTTTTTGTGGTGTAATAAGATTTGCATTGCACTTTATTTCTTCCACTGCATCACTAGGGCAAGCCGAAAATCCAGCATTTTTCATCACTCTTAAATCATTTATATCATCACCTATGTAGGCGATTTGTTCTAGCTTAATATCAAGCTTTGTGCAAAGATCATTTAACGCTACAAGTTTATCTTTTACTGCTTGATAAACATTTTCAATGCCCAGTTCTTGGGCACGCCGAGATACTATTTCGCTTTGTCTGCCAGTAATTATCGCCATTTTATAGCCTAATTTTCTAGCCGCAAAAATCGCAAAACCATCTTTTACATTAAATGCTTTTTGCATCTCGCCATCTTTTCCTATATAAATAGTCCCATCTGTTAATGTTCCGTCTACATCAAAAACAAAACAAACTATTTTTTTTGCTTTGTTTTTTATATCCACCATTATACCACTCCTTGACGAACCAAGTCAGTCATATGCAGTAGCCCAATTATTCTTTTTTCATTATCCACAACAGGCAAAACTGTAATTGGTCTTGGCTTGTTGCTCTCCATTATATGCAGTGCTTGAGCTGCCAATTTATCCTGAGTAATGGTTTTTGCTGTTTTCGTCATTAGATTTTTAACAGGCAAATCTAAAAACTCGTAGCCTTTTTCCAGACCACGTCTTACATCGCCATCAGTTAAAATCCCTTGCATACAGCCATTATCATCTATAACGCCAACAGCACCAAGACCTTTATCTGTAATGACAAACAAAGCTTCTCTTACCGTTTTATCCTGATGAATAAGAGGATTATCATCCCCTGAATGCATTACATCTTTAACAGTGAGAAGTAGTCTTTTACCAAGCGAACCACCTGGATGAAATACCGCAAAGTCATTTGCAGAAAAACCACGCATTGATTGCAAAGAAATTGCTAGTGCATCTCCAAACGCAAGCGTCGCAGTAGTACTTGTCGTAGGCGCAAGGCCAAGCGGACAAGCTTCTTTTTCAACTTTGACATCTAAGAATATATCAGCTACTTTGGCTAAAGTAGAATTTTTGTTTCCGCAAAGCGCTATTACCTTTGCTCCTATTCTTCTAACAGAAGGCATAATCTGTAGTAATTCTGCTGTTTCACCACTATTAGATATACCAATAACAACATCTTTGGCTGTAACCATACCCAAGTCCCCATGCACTCCTTCAGCAGGGTGCAAAAAAAACGAAGGCGTACCGGTACTTGCTAAAGTTGCAGATATCTTGCGTCCAATCAGACCCGACTTACCCATCCCTGTTATTACAATTCGACCATGGCAATCAAGCATCATTTGCACTGCCTGTTTAAAATCGTCATTTAACCGTGGGATTAACGACAATATAGCATCCGCCTCTATTTTCAATACTTCTTTAGCGCAATCTAGCATTTAAGTTCACTCCTAATTATTTTAAACCACTTTTGCTTATTATTTGGTCGATAGCCAAAACATCTTTTAACAAAGCTTCCAAGTCATCTAGTTTTACCATATTAGGGCCGTCCGATAAAGCCTCTTTAGGATTATCATGAACCTCTAAAAATAGAGCATCTATGCCAACAGCCGCAGCAGCTCTTGCCATAAACGGGACATATTCGCTTTGACCACCAGAGGTAGTTCCTTGACCACCTGGTGTTTGCACACTATGAGTTGCATCCATAACAACAGGATAACCTAAGCTTCGCATTATCGGCAAAGAACGAATATCTGTAACAAGAGTGTTATAGCCAAAACTTGCTCCACGCTCTGTTAGCATTATATTTTCGTTGCCAGTTTCAAGTATTTTATTTATAACATTTTTCATATCCCAAGGCGCTAAAAACTGTCCTTTTTTCACATTGACAATTTTCCCTGTTTGAGCGGCAGCATTTAACAAATCTGTTTGACGACATAAAAATGCCGGTATTTGTAAAATATCGAGTACCTCTGACGCCTCTTGCGCTTGGGAAGTCTCATGAATATCACTTACTACAGGCACTTGTAATTTTTCTTTTATCAAAGCAATTTGCTTTAAACCATCTTTAAATCCAGGACCGCGAAAGGATTTAAAAGACGAGCGATTAGCTTTGTCAAAAGACGCCTTAAAAATATATGGCATTCCAAGTTTTTGAGTTATTTGCTTTATTGTTTGACCTATCATTAAAGTTCTATCAAAATCCTCTAAAACACAAGGACCAGCAAGTAATACTATAGGATTTTTCCCGCCAATTTCAAAATTCGCTAATTTTATCGTTTTCATTATAACTCCTTAGCAATTATCTCATTTACTTTTTGTAAATCTTCTTTAGTATCTACACCAATGCAAATAGCATTTGTTGTAATAACTTTTATTTTATAACCATTTTCTAATGCCCTTAACTGCTCTAAACTTTCTGTTTTTTCTAAGGTACTTTGAGGCATACTGGCAAACTTAAGAAGAAAATCCCTTTTATAAGCATATATGCCAATATGTTTATAGGCAACAAACTCTTCTTTATTACGAGGATATGGAATGAGCGAACGAGAAAAGTATAGTGCATTGTCGTTGGCATCTGTCAAAACTTTCACCACCGATGGTTCATCATATTCGTCTTCTTTCAAGACGGTCTTTGCTGTCGCCATAACCGCTGTATCATCGTTTTTCAAGCTATCGACCAAATCATCAATAAGATTAAAATCTATTAGTGGCTCATCACCTTGTACATTGACAATTATATCAAATTTTGGTTGCATTTGTGCAACTTCAGCTAATCTATCGGTGCCACTTTTATGATGAGTGCTTGTCATACAAGCATTTCCAGAAAATTTTTCAACCGCCGAAAACACTCTAGCATCATCTGTTGCTACAAGAACTTTATCAATATTATTTGCCTTTATACATCTTTGATATACATGCCAAATCATTGGCTTACCAGCAATATCTGCAAGCGGTTTGCCTGGCAATCTTGTTGATGAATACCTTGCTGGAATTATGCATAAAATATTTTGTTTAGGCATGTTTAACCTCCGATAAAGCTTTCGCCAAACGTTCTTTAAATAGTCCTTTTTCGTCTTCTAATAAAACTTCAATACAAAGAACATATAAAGGACAAGAGCGTTCTAGTTCTAAAAATTCTTTAGGAATTTTGACCGCATCTTTTTCAGTAATTATAATGGCATCAGCTTTTTTTTCTTCTGCACATTCTAAAACATAATGCAGCTCTTGCATTAGATAATCGTGATGGTCAGGGTATCTTATTGTTTCTACGAGATTAATCCCCAAATCAGTTATTGTCTGCTCAAAAGAGGCTGGATTTCCAATTGCCGAAAAAGCTATAGCCGATTTTCCTGTCAACTCTCTAACTGGTAATTGCGCTGTTTGTTCGCCTTTTACCCATTGGGTAAATTCAACAAAAGATTTTGGTAAATGCACACTTTCAAAAACAAGTGCATTAGGGTTGTTTTCGTGTAAAATATTTTTTACATATCTGTGTGAATAATCTGGAGATTGGTCGACTTTAGTAAGTAAAAACATATCAGCTCTTGATAAGTGTGATAGAGGTTCTCTTAGAGTACCTCTTGGTAAAAGACAGCTGTTACCAAACATGTTTAGAGTATCAATAAGCACAATGTCAATATCTCTTGCCAATTGCCAGTGCTGGTAACCATCGTCCATAATCATAACATCTACTTGCATATTTTTAGCTACATACTTACCACTTACCGCCCTATCTTTACCTATAATAACAGGAACTCCTGGTAGCTGTTTAGCAAGTAAATAAGCTTCATCACCAGCTTCATAAGCTGTCATATATATTTTTTTACCATCTGATACAATTCCGACAGGTTTGTCCCAGTTTGCTCTATAACCTCTGTTTAACACAGCTACTTTATAGCCCATCTGTTGAATCATTGTAGCTACAGTCCTTGCTGTTGGTGTTTTGCCAGTACCACCTAAGGTTATGTTACCCAAACTTATTACTTTACAAGGCAATCTATTTGTACTAAAAATGCCAATTTTATAAGATAAAAGCTTTAGCTGTAAACCTACCCCATAAACTAAAGACAAGCCACTTAAAAATGATAAGCTAATAATGTCCCAGCCATTTTTAACATTGCCATGTACAAGTTGATACAAATAAAAAGTTATTTTCTGCGTAAAAGCTGTGTCTTCTACCGTAAACCAGTTGTTTATTTCATAATTACGAGGCTGATTTTTCACTATCGGTCCTTGTAGCATTTCCTTTAAATAATCAATACTTTTTACTGCAGCGCCACGATTTTCACAAATAATTTCATAAGACGCTCTACCCATTTTTTCTCTTAGCGCATCATCAGACAAAATTTTTAAAATCTCATCTGTAAGCTCTCGTCCATTTTGCACAGTAACGCAAGCGCCTTTATTTAGTAGCAAAGAATGTGAATCTTTAAAGTTAAACATATTAGGGCCGACAATTATAGGTTTACCATGTGCGGCAGGTTCTAAAACGTTGTGTCCACCATGACGTATCAAGCTACCGCCAACAAAAACAACATCACCAATAGCATAAATACGACCAAGTTCACCTATAGTATCTATTAAAATAATCGGATATGTTTGACGCTCTTGTTTTGTTTGAGCAAGCAAAACAGATCTTTTACCACAAGTAAAACCCTCTTGTTTTGCCAAAGCTTGTATTTCATTTAATCTACCAGGTTTACGCGGTGCAATAACAAGACAAGAGTTGGGAAGTTTTTCTTTCACTTTTGCAAATGCCGAAATAAGCTCTTTTTCTTCACCTTGATGAGTGCTACCTGCAACGATTATTGGGCTACTTGTTTCAATACCCATCTCGTATAGAAATTTTTGTTTGTCTTCTATTGTAACCTCTGCATAAGTTTGGTCAAACTTAGTATTGCCAGTAATTATAACCTTCTCTGGCGGCGCACCTAGTGTCATTATATATTGAGCATCAAGTTTTGATTGCATACAAAATCGACCTACGCTTTTTAACATATCGTCAAGTATACCATAAAGATATTTGTAGGTCTTAACACTTTTATCGCTTATACGACCATTTACCATCATAACAGGAATACCGCGCATATAAATATCGCGCAAAAAGTTTGGCCAAAGCTCTGTTTCGACAGGCATAAAAATTCTCGGTTGTATACGCTCTATGACCATACCTGTGGTAAATGGCATGTCAAGCGGGAAAAAAATCACTGCATCAGCTTCCGGAATGATTTGTCTTGCCATAGTATAACCACCTGTTGTAACGGCAGACACAACTATTGGTACATCTGGAAAAGCTTTTCTTATTTCTTTGACCAAAGGGCTTGTTGCCACAATTTCACCAACAGATGCACCATGTATCCATATAGGATTTTTACCTGCAACAGCTACTATTTCTTCATCGCGAAAAAAGCCCATACTTTGTCTAAATCTTTTAGGAAAACCCTTTTCCCTAAATGACCTATATATGTATATAGGAATAATGCAAAAAATAAATATTAAAGTTGCAATAATATCATAAATTATATATAACACTAAGCTTCTCCACTCTCTAGTTTATCATCACGAAACTGGCTTTGATAAAGATTTTTATATAGCCCACCTTTAGCTAAAAGTTCATCGTGCGTTCCACTTCCAACTAATTGCCCTTTGTCTAAAACAAGTATTAAATCCGCACGCTGTATAGTAGACAATCTATGCGCAATAACAAAAGATGTCCTGCCAACAAGTAGCCTATCCAAAGCTTCTTGTACAACTTTTTCACTTTCAGTATCTAAAGCCGAAGTTGCTTCATCAAGAATTAATATTCTAGGGTCTTTTAAGATAGCTCTAGCAATAGATATACGCTGCCTTTGACCACCAGATAAATTTACTCCTCTATCGCCAAGAAGAGTATTGTAGCCGTCTACCATTTGACTTATAAAGCCATCCGCATTGGCAAAAATCGCCGCTTGCTTTACTTTTGCTTCATCTGCATCAAGATTACCATATAAAATATTGTCATAAATACTCTTATTAAACAAAACTGTTTCTTGTGGTACTATACCAATTTGTTCTCTTAAAGATGCTGTTGTAACATCTTTAATATTTATCCCATCGATACTAATATTACCACAAGTTACATCATAAAATCTGCATAAAAGATTAGAGATAGTACTTTTACCAGCTCCGCTAGGTCCAACAATAGCTATCAATTGACCACTTTTAACATTAAATGATAAGTTCTTAATTATATTTTTGCCATCATTATAACCAAAGCTAACATTGTCAAACCTAACATCACCTTTTATACAAGGCAAAGCTAGAGCATCTTTTTTATCAGTAATATCAGGTATAATATCCAAAACATGAAAAACACGTTCTGCTGCTGCTAAAGCTTTTTGAACTTCTGAAAAAACTTTTGTCAACCGTTTTACAGGGTTTGCAATATTTACAGCATAAACCAAAAAAGCAATCAAGGCTCCTGATGTTATTTCTCCACTAATAACACTGCGACCGCCATACCATAAAATTATCGTCACACCAACCGCTGCAGTAAATTCAACCGTGGGTGTTAAAATTGCCGCAAGTTGTGAATTTTTCATATTAGCTTGAAAATTAAGCAGATTTTCCTGTTCAAAACGCTTTATTTCATAATCTTCACGCACAAAAGATTTAATCACTTTTGCCGACAAAACACTCTCTTGTAATACAGAAGTCAAATCTGCTGTACGTTCTTGAATTTTATGCCCTGAAGCGCGAATTTTTTTACCAAAAAAATCAATTACAACCAAAACTATTGGAAAAGTAGCAAAAGTAAATAAGGTAAGTCGCCAATCAAGCAAAAACATAGCCAAGATAGAACCACATAAAATCAGACCTTCTGTAAACATCTCTATAGCACTTTGGGTTAAAACTATTTGTAGTGCCGCAACGTCATTGGTTATATAGCTCATAATTGTACCAGTTTTGTTTTTTTCAAAAAACGCCAAGGTCAATTTGTTTAGCTTTTTATAGAGATCTGCTCTTATATCAATAATTACTTTTTGTCCTACATACGCCATCAAATAGCTTTGTCCAAAATAAAAAAATCCTCTGACAATAAAAATTATCACTATACTCAAGCAAATAAGATTGAGCATTGCATAATCACGCGTTGTCAAAACCTTGTCAACCATATCTTTGACAATCCAAGGAATATAAAGATTTCCCGCCGCTGCCATCGCTGTACAAAAAACAGCCAAAATAAATCTTTTATAATATGGCTTTAAGTATTTTAGCAATCGCAAATAGACTTTCATCTCTCACTCCTAACATTGCTGCGATTTATAATATCAAGGACAATCTGTGCCACCCTTTTTACCGCACCAGGTTTTCCAAGTCGTTCTTTCATAAAAGCTAAATTTTCATCGACCTTAGCTCTATTATTTTCGTCGAGTAGATCAAGCGCAGATTTTGCTATTTTATCTGGCACAACTTCTTCTTGCAAAAGTTCAGGTAATATTTTTTTGCCCGAAACAATATTTGGCAAACCAATATTGTCGACTTTTATAATGCGTCTTGCAATAAACGCCGATATTGGAGATGTTTTATAAACTATAACCGAAGGCAAATTACAAAGCGCTGCCTCTAGTGTAACAGTCCCGCTTGTAGCAATCGCAACATCACATGCACTCATTATATCATAACTATGACCTGTAATGATATTTATTGGCACAGATATTTTTTGCAACTGTTCATCTAATATTTCTTGTGCGATTGTATTGGCACGCAGTAAGTAAAAATCGCAATCAGATCTTGTTTTTGCCATAATTTCTGCTGCTTGTAAAATTGGCGGCAAAAGTTTTTTAATTTCTTGCAATCTACTGCCAGGCAATAATAAAACTGCCTTTCTACCAATTTTTTTGCCAATTAATTTTTCTGCTTGTTTTTTATCTAACGCTGGTTTTACTATGTCAACTAGCGGATGTCCAACAAAATCAACATTCGCTCCAATATTTAAATACACATCTCTTTCAAAGGGGAAAATCGCTGCAATCGTATCAACACTATCTGCTATCTGCTTAGCTCGACCCTTGCGCCAAATCCAAACAGAAGGTCCTATAAAATAAACTACAGGTATTCCTTTAGCATGAGCAATCTTAGCAATTCTCATGTTAAAATCAGGATAATCAATAACGACAAGACAGCAAGGACGCCTCTCGTCCATTAAAGAACTCAATGCGTCCTTGAGTTTAAACAAAGCCGGTAATTTGCAGATAACTTCTGCAAAACCCATTACACTGTGTTCTTTTATATCAAATAATACCTCGCCACCAGCTTTTTTTAAAGCTTCGCCACCCATTCCAAAAACATTGATAGATTTATCTAATTGCAACAATGCCTTTGTCAAAGCACCAGCATGCAAATCACCTGACGCCTCACCGGCACAAATCATAACATTTTTCATAAAAGCTCTCCTTTGTGCCTTGATACTATTGCTATACCATTTTCATCAGCCAAAGCAATTGCATCTTCTTGTTGCACAAACAGTGTTTTTTCCGCTTCTATGACCAAAACTTTTGCTTTAGCTTCAATCATTGATTTTATTGTATCAACGCCAACGCTTGGTACATCAAACCTACTATCTTGTTGAGGTTTAGCAGTTTTTGCAACAACAGTACCTTCACCACCCAAAAGCCCCGCTCGTCTTATACAAGCGTCAGTGCCTTCGATAGCTTCTACTGCAATGATTGCTTGATTTTTCACAACAACAGTCTGCCCAATATCCAATCTACCAATTTCAAGAGCCATATTAAAACCATAAGTAATATCTTTTTCTTCTTCTAGCGTTGGTGCTCTTTTGGTCAATTGCCCCGTTTGCGGCATCAAAATAGAAATCATTTTAGTTTGATCCATAACAGAGATACCATCTTTGGCAAGCTCATTTATAATTGCGAGCATAATAGTATCATCGTTACGGTTTTTCAAAGAAAATAAAAGCCTAATCGCACGAAAATCTAGACCAAAGCCTTTATAAAGCACCTCTTTAGTAACTTTTCCAAGCATTGTAACAGTTTTAATATTTTCTTTTTTTAAAGTTTTGATTATTTTATCAAGCTTGCCAGCACTTATCTGGTAATAACAATCTACATATTCCTGCAAAGACGGCTCTACACCTGAAACAAGCCCTATTGCCGTAACGTGAAAACCCATGCCTTTGGCGGCACGGGCAAAATCGACTGGCAAAAAACCTACTCCTGCTAATAATCCTATCTTCTCTTGCATAAAACTACTCCCTAGTTATCGTCTTTTCTGTGACGGCAAATGCCTCTTTCTACATTACGCAAAAAACGAAGTAAATGTTCTATTTCCTCACTCAAAGCAAGTTCTGTTTCCATCTCAGCTATTGCCTGATCTAAAGTATTGCCCAAACGATATATAATTTTATAAGCTTTTTTCAGTTCATTTCTCACCTCTGGCGACACGCCAGCACGTGCAATACCAACCCGATTAAGCCCCGCTACGAAAGACGGATTACCGTCAACTACAACAAAAGGAGGAACATCTTGTACAATCTTTGCCGCACCACCAACCATAGCATTGCGACCGATTTTGACAAATTGATGCACACCAGTAAGTCCACCAATTACTGCTCTATCTTCAACAATAACGTGTCCTGCCAAACCTGTACCATTAGAAATTATAACATTATTCCCAACAATGCAGTTATGTGCTACATGAGTACACGCCATAAGCAAAACATTATTACCAACTCTCGTCTCGTTACCTTCGCCTGTAGCCCTATTGATAGTCACAAATTCACGAATTTTAGTATTATCACCAATAATAACACAACTTTTTTCACCAACAAATTTCAAATCCTGCGGTTCACCGCCAATAACAGCACTAGGGTATATAATACAATTTTTGCCAATAGAAGTCCATTTTTCTATCACAGCATGGGCGCAAATTTGTGTCCCGCTATCAATATGTACATCTTCACCAATTACAGCATATGGCCCTATTTCAACATCTTTGGCAATTTTTGCACTAGGGTGTATAACAGCTGTATCATGTATCTTTCTAAGTTGAATAACATTTGCATCTTTTAGCATTTTTCTACCCCACTATCAATAAAATATTATAGACATAATATTTATATAATCATTCACATTAGCCCATTATAAACACAACAAAAAAAAACAAATTTATGTCAAATTATATGTTTTAAGCAAATTAAAGTTATTTATCTATTCAACATCACTGTTTTTCTTCATTTTTGGCACTAATGCAAACATAAATTCACCTTGCGCAACAAGTTCTTTGCCAACGTGTGATACTGTGCCAATTTTACCCATATTACCTTTTATTTTCAAAATAGTCGCTTCCATTAAAAGCTGATCACCAGGCACTACAGGACGGCGAAACTTCACATTATCCATACCTGTAAACATAGCCAATTTTTTTCTGTTTTCCTCTGGGTACAACAAAGCAATACCACCAACCTGAGCCATCGCTTCACAAATTAAAACACCAGGCATAATTGGCTGATCGGGAAAATGCCCATGAAAATGTATCTCATTGAAAGTTACATTTTTTATCCCAAGTCCTCTTTTCATTGGCTCTAGCTCCAATATTCTATCAACAAGCAAAAACGGATATCTGTGTGGCAAAATTTCTTGTATCCCTAAAATATCTAAACTAATCATCATTTTTCAGCTCCTTTTTGTAAAGACTTTATTATTTCACTTGCCAGCCTTGCATTCAAAGCGTGACCAGATTTAACCGCAATAACATGCCCCAAAAATCTGCCTGCCAAAAACAAATCACCTATCAAATCCAAAAGTTTATGGCGAACAAGCTCATCATCAAACCTAAGTGGTGTAAGCACTTTATCCTTATCATAAACAATAACATTATCCATTGTCCCACCAAGACCAAGACCCATCTTTTTCAACCCTTCTACCTCATGGACAAAAGCAATCGTTCTAGCTGGCGCGATCTCTTTTAACAAATCTGTTTTTCCAACTTCTATATCAAAATATTGCGTTCCCAAAAGCGGATGCTCATTTATTGACAAAAAAGAAAATCTTTGTCCGTTGTAGGGTACTATTATTATATGCCTATCCTCGTCATAAACACCAAAGCTATCTGTAAGTATATTAACAACCCTGTCAGCGCTTTGCTCTTGAATACCAGCTTGACTCAAAAGCCTAATAAATTCTAGCGCACTACCATCCATAACAGGCGGCTCTTGACAATCCATCTCAATAAAACAATTATCAATCCCACACATAAAAAGCGCTGCCAAAACGTGCTCTACCGTAAAAATACTCGCGCCATCATTAGACAAAGTTGTCGCACGCACAGTAGCACTGACAGAATTCGCCACTGCCGGAATTTTAGGGCAAAGCGGTAAATCAATGCGAACAAAAACAATGCCAGTATTCTCACAAGCCGGTTTAAAAGTTATATTGGCTCCCTTTCCCGAATGCAGACCAATACCTGATAGCGAAACACTCTGCTTTATAGTTTTTTGCCTTTCTATATTACTCAAAAAAATACCCCTTTTTCATTCATATATTTTTTTATCCGCCTTCCACCTGTTGTGCAACCAAAACCACATAGTAGGATTTTTCCTAATCTCTTGCTCTAACAAAAACATAAGTTTTTTCGTTGCATTTAAAATATCCTGCTCACGGTTTTTACTATACTCTACCTCCACAGGCTCACTTATAACAATTTCGTGTATACCATTTTCACCCTCTTGCATAAGCGCAAGCACCAAAGGCGATTTTTTAAGTCTTGCCAGTGCCGCAGGTCCTTTAGGACAAGAAGTACTTTTGCCAAAAAAATCCAGCATAACTCCAACACTACCCGCATCTTGATCCGCCAAAAGTCCTAACAAATAATTATGTTCAAGCATTCTTGTCATCTCAATAACACCTGTTTTATAAGTTACGTGCTCACCTACCATAGTACGATACTCATTAATAAACCTATCCATCGCCTCATTATTTTGCTTTTGAGCGACAGCCGCAAGTTTAAATCCGTGCAAGACTATCCCCGCACCAAACAATTCCCAATTACCAAAATGAGCAGTAGCCCAAACAATACCCCTACCTTGTTCTAATAGTTTTTGCAACTTAGCTTTATCTTGAAAAACAACCTTCTTGTCTATATTATCCTTATTCAAAAGCGGAAAACACAAAACCTCAACTATCATATGCCCATACTTTAAAACACTATCTTGAGCTATTTTGCGTGCTTTTGCTTCATCCACTTGCAAACACTGTTGCACTTGGTCATAAGCTAACTTTTTACGCCAAGTTGGCGTTACAAACCAAAAAACCTTACCCAAAAAACTGCCAATAATCTTTTTCAAACAATCTGGCAAAACACATACAACTTTACTGACAATCTTCATCAAATAATATTGCCACACTCTATATTATCCCACTTTCAAAAATCAAAATTCATACTGAATACTCGCTTGAAACATCCTATCTCTAAAAGCAATATTAAAAAGCATTCCCTTAGAATTTCTCACATATGCGCCGTAATTAAAACTATTACCATCATATTCTAGCATCAAATTAAATACCGGCATAAAAGAGAGCATCTTTTTCAAATCATCCGACAAGCGAATTTGCTTTTCCAGCCCATAATACACTGCATTTTCATGATTTTCAGAAAATCTTGCACCCAAATGCAAGCGAAAACCAAACGGTCCTTGCTTACTAGTTGTTACATAATAACTGCGGTCAAACTGGTTAGACAAATCAATCACCCCAACAGCAACCGCCGGAAGCAAAACTTTTTCTTTTAGCAAAGCAATTTTCGTGCTGTATATATTATAATCCTTATTATTATCAAACCGCTGGCGACTATAAGAAAAATCCATATCATTAAGCAAAGAAACATTACCCGCCATACTTTGAAAAGACGATGTATAAAAATAGCCCAATTTAGCCGAGTAAGGCTTTTTCACATACGCGGACGGCACATTAATAAGCCCGTCAACGCCATTATACATAATAGAGGCATCAGCTGACAAAACAACCATATTAAAAAAAATAAAAGTTATAAGAACTATTTTTTTCACATTCATACCAATACCCGTTAATTATCGAATATATTAACATATTATACAATAAAACTTTCAAAATATCCAGTCTAAAATTCCCACCATAAATGACAAAAACTCTCACGCTTTTATAGCGTGAGAGTTTTTGTTGTTTTATTTAAAAATAAAACCTTACATAACCAAACAGCAAGTTTCGTTTTATTTTATCGCCGT